>NZ_JBLKSS010000027.1:0-24802 GCF_047607725.1 Sodalis sp. (in: enterobacteria)
CACTAATTTCATATCACTCAAACCGGGATGGAAATAAAAGTTATTAAAATCAATACAATGAGCATAAGCGTGCAACGTAGGTTTACTGTCTCATACAACAAACCCACCAATAATTCAAGACGTCCTCCACGGGGCGCTTACTTCCCGCCGTTGCCTATCCGATTCCGGCGCCGGCGAATCATCGCTATAAGTCGTACAGTTGATGACAGAACTCCGACGCGACGCGTCCGCGTCGCTAACATTAACGGCTAACTTCGGCACAATCTTTCACTGCTGAAGACAGGTCAGGATCGGCGAGTCCTAACAGCTTCTGTAGCGAAAAGGCCAAGGATACTGAGCACTTCCTCGCCGTATTGATTAAGTACCTCGGCTGGCTGGTGCAGTTGCGTACCATAAGATTGGCACACTTGACCAGCGGCCCGCCCTGGGCATTGACGTAATCGGCCCAACCCGGGGCGTTAGCCGCGTTGTGGCAGGTGGCAAATTGAACACTCAGTCCATGCGCGGTTTCGCTGTCATCCAGGCGGCGCAGCTGCCGCCAGACGGTGACGGGGACGCAGCCAATAAACTGAAACTGAAAAATGCCCCCGCGTGATGCCCATGCGGTAGCGCACTGTGCGCTTTCCATTAACGGTCTGCCGCTAGCGTCGTCGGTTTCACCGTCTTGAGCGTAGCCGTCGCTGTTTTTTGAGGTGTATATTGCAACATAACCTTTAGCGCTGCCTTTTTCTCGAACCATGGCTTACGTATAGAACCTTGCCTTTGCGGCTTCAGCGCTGCGAAATTATTCGCTGTCCGCCGCCATGGCATAGTCGCGCATTATTTCTCAAATGCGGGCCATGTCTTCCGGGCGAGCAAATATCAGTAAATGGGCGTGCGTAGTACCGTCGTGATGTGGCTCGGCGACACGCATACCGAAAAAACGCAGGCCCTGGCGATGGCATTTATCGCGAGCACAGGCCCAAACGCCATTGGGGTAGCTTACCAGGCATGAGTTTCTATCTGCCTGCCTACTAAAGGACGACGCGCCCAAGCTTTGTCATGAGCGCCCGCAATAAAGTGCTCAATCACTAAGTTGCCCGCCCATTGCGGTTGCCTTGGGCATATTTTGCTTTTCAAATATTTTCAGTTTGACCGAGCGGGCACGTACGCTTTTGTCGCTTATCCTTGTAAGGCTTATATTTCTTGCACTTTATACCCGGTAAAACTGAACCGGGGTGTGCTACGCAGATGTAGGTTGACGGTAGGATGGTCTTCCTCGCCGGCTGGCTGCAAACACCTTTGTACCTTTACATCCTGTTGGTTTTGATGGGAAAAAGGGTGGAAATCGCTTGATCCATCAATAAAGGTGCCCGACCCCGTAACCTGTTTCAATGTGATTAGGTAGGTATTGTCGATCTTGAAGGGTAATGCCATCTTAACTGCGGCGCCATTGGCCAGGGTGAGGGTGTCGTTTACCAGGGTGACATTATTGATCTCCGCGGCAAGAGCCGATAAATGATAGTGTTCGATAGGGGTTTTAGCGGTAAAACTATAGTCAGCGGAAATCATTTTACGCTCCTTGCAGGGTGACCCGGGAAAATGTGCCGACGCTATAGCGTCTGCCTGTTTTTTACCGCTAGCGTTGTAACCGCTATCGCTTTCGGGTGCCTAAGAACAAGGCAAGCGTCCTGTCATGCCTGTTATAATTGCTCAGGATCAGCGAGAAGACGTTGCTGGGCTAATAGCTTTTCCCCGATTGTCGCGGCTATGGCGTCGATTTGCGGCGAATGTGAGCTGTTGGGGTGGAACCACCGGCGTTATTATGCCTTGGGGGTAGATGTTTTCGCACGAAGAAATATGCACTGCCCGCGCAACAGCTTTTGTCGTTTGCGGACAGCGCCAACGGAGTGGAGGATGACGAACATTGTCCTTGGCGGTACGCTGCCGCACGTTCCATCAACTCTATTACCTTGCTTGCGGGCGGTCCTGTACTTTCGCGCCGAAATCGCAGAACATTTCGCCACTCAGAAGCAGGATAGCCAATTTTAATCTTAAATTATAAGAGGGCTAAGATTATATTTTTGTTGCGCGAATTTAACCAGTTCCGTCATTCCTAATCTTTTTAACACTTTAATGTTATGGACAAGTCGGGAGGCGGTCTTAGGCGAAAGGCTCTTTTTAGTTTTAGTCCTCAATTTGCACAACGAATTGCCGACAGCGGTAGGGCAAAGTTGATGTAAAGCACTTTCACGATATCCATCACCGGGAACAACAAGCAAGCTTGCATCAGGCGATAATATAATGTTTTCCATCACGCTTCCCCCATCATGATATTGTGAGATGTGTCGATAATGTTACGGCACTTTCTTCATCCAAACAATTAAACTTTTCACAGCGGGGATTTGGCCGCCGTTTTATTAATTTGCAATAAGTAAAATTAGAGTAAAATTGGCCGCGATCACATTCGCTATTCACAGGAACAGACCGGATGTCACCCAAGAATAAGCCGTGCACTAACGTATGCACGTATCAATAAATTCATACATTTCCGCCGTCACGATGGCATTGACGGGTATTACACTAAAGTTGAAGCTGCCTTAAGGCGGCTGCTGTCAGCGTTATTGGTCTCACCCACTACTCCGGCCTATGTCTTGATGCATTAGTTGCAAATTGCATTTTATTTTAAGGTGCAATGGGATAGAACGGTCGCTATTAGCGAAATTTTAACGCTGGGTTTAGCACAGAGACATTATGCTAGCATCGACAACAACGTTGACAATCGTGAAGTAATAGGAGGAGGTTAATTTGTGCGATTCATATCCGGTTAATGCTATTAATCATTATCATCAAGTTGCCCATGATCAAACTCCGCGACCTTCCGCGCCACCGCGAACGGGGAGAAAATGCGTCTTGCATCGGCTCGCTTCAGTGAGTAATACGTTGCTTATGTCGGCAGCACCGATCGGGGAAACGTTATGTCGCAAGGCCGATAATTATCCGCTGAGTCTGATGTTACTCGCCGTGGGGGCAACATTGGCGATATCCGGTCCATCTGTCTACGTTATACCTATATGCACGGGCGCGTTGATGATTAGCGCGGGGCGTTTAATTAAAATTCGGGCTGTTCTCTCCAATGAAACCGCACGCCGGCAGCAAAACTCTGTTGCTGAGCATAGATCGGCGCCTATCAATCATGGCTGTCTTTTTACCCGCAAGGCCGCCTATCCGACCGTACCGCCGTTAGCGCCTATACCAACACCAATGCAAATGGAAAAGCCCGGACCGGGTTTGACGTCAACATTACCTTCAACTTCAGCACCCGCTCTAAAGCCGGCAGCCACGCCAGTGTCCTCTCCCGCTTTTTGTCTTCAGTTCTGGTCAAACGGCGCCTGCAATGATGGGAGGATGCCCATTGCGGCTTAGGCCACACCAGGTGCGCTCGTTTTGAACAACAAGATTGAAAACGGCCATGTCCATTTCATCTGCGGATCGAAAGCCCGGCCAAAAGCGTGTTTGTCTCCTTTTGGGCCGGAAAATGAGCAGGGCGCATACAACCTCACGTCGGTTGCCATCCAGACTACCCGTCACGCGCCCTGAATCGCCCAAATTGATGCGCCAGCCATTGCCTCTTAGGCGAATGTGACATCCATCGACGGGGCGAATGGAAAGGGTAATTCCCGTCCGATAGTGTTCACCGCCAACTCCCGCAATGTGGCTTAATAGACAAGCTTAGACACGCCGGGAGGCTATCTTGCAACGGTAAATTGACCAACGTCATTGGCTGTGATTGACAAAATACCCTCTCAGGCCAGCCGTTAGCGTAAATAAAATCGAAGAAACTCTGGATCAACGCCTTGGCAAGGATGTGCTGCCAAAAAGTTGTCTAAAAGGCGTGCTTAATTTCAAGCAGTGCGGTGGAGAGCCTGTGGCCGGCGGCAAGCGTCGTGAGTAAATATATTGGGATGGGGAGGCGCCCGCGGGTAGCAGTGGGCAAACTACGTCATTATGTGGATGATATATGCATGTAATGTAGCCCGAGGCTTCACCCCGAGCTAACGCGGTGACATTTTATCTACCAGAAAAACTCAACCCCCTCTTTGAAGATTCTCTTCGGCATGTAATTCTTCAGCGCGGTGGCGCGGCAATATTCATTGAGTTGCGACAGTGACTGCACGCTGATTTTACTGTAGATGCCGGCCAGCCTGGCTTCCAGCGCCTTTGTCGACAGGAACAACCTTTCCGCAATCTCTTTTTCGCTCAAATCCTGTCTGGCATAAAAAATAATATCTAATTCGCTCTCGGTAAAGGTGGCGTCAGGGGGCGTAAGTGTGATAACCGAAGGTTTGAGACTGTCGAAAAATTCGGACACGGAGAGTAATTTGAATTTTTGCATGTAATAAGCGGTGCCCAATATTTCACCCTGATTATCATTGATAGCAAATTTGGGACAATAATAAGGTTCTATAACGGCTTGGCGACCATAATAAGATGTCGTAACAATGTCCACCCCAAGACTGCTCTCTTCCGCAGCCCGGTCTTGCTTCTGAAAATTCGGCGCGAGTTCCGACCAGGCGCAGGGGAATTCGTCGTCCCGGCGCCCCTCGAAATCAAAGCCAGTAGGGATATTTAAAAATTCGATGCGGGCCTTGTTTAAATAGACAAACTTGGACTCTTTGTTTTTTATTCCCCAAGGAATCGCCGCATGCTCCATTATGGCGATAAGGGGAATGTGGTTCAAGGTATGTAGGGTTAAACTGCCGGAGACTGGATCATTGAGACTACCCATGGTTGCGATTCCTCTATGATGAATTGTCAGTTTAAGAAAACCTCTGGCCGGTGACTCAGAAAATTACATGATTTAAGGGGCAGGTAAAGAGTAATTCCTTCCCAATAAACGGGAGTCCATCAACATAGGTGCAGAAATAAAAGCAATACTCGTGCAGACAGCGAGTTAATTAATCTTTAGCAAGTGAAGGGAGAGGCCTGAGACGGTCACTTTGACGCCGCCAAGAACGCCGACCGCCGAGCAAGCGACACAAGTAGCCGGCCGGTCGGACCCTCCATTGCCGAAGAGGCGCCGCGGAAATGATTCCGCGTCGTCGCTACCGCTTGCCAATTTAGCTTTGCGGGTTTTGCCGTGAGCGGTCCAATGCCAACGACGGTCTGTAGCCTGAGGCGCGCACTTTTTAATGGTGTTTATCACAGCGGCGGGCCGTGAACGGTCATTATCGATAATCCGTGCTGCCGATAAACCGTACTAGAAGCCTCTTTTGCGGCAGAACGAGTGGGGACTAACCCTGGGGGGAAATCCAAAAAAACCATAACGTTTACTATTCGTTTAAGTTTTGCATAATGTAATGATATTAATAATTAATATATTTATAATTAGTTTAAATATCATTATATAAAAATAGTTTTGTTTTTGATAAGTCGCTATGTCCCATTCGATCGTGCATAAAATTGATGGTTATCCGCAAAGCGGATGGAGCCTATTTTGGGCACTTTTTTCAGGTGAGTGTAAACCGGGTGAAATTTGGGATAATACCCAGTTTCGCCTGAAATTCTTATTACGTACGCTTATTAATCCGGTGGTGACACTGAGTTTTCTGCAGCGCGTCGCGACCGACTCGCTATTGCGTCACGTGGCGTTGGCGCAAAATACGTTGCCCGCGAAAATCCATCGCCCCTATCTTTTTGCCGCTTTGCCGGTAGCGGCGCGCGCTCAGGCTATCCTTGAGCACTATACTTTCTCCAAACGCTGCCATGCCTGCCACAGCGGCAGGCGCTGACGGTGCCAACGGCGACCCGGCTGTGCGTGCTGGAGGCAAGAACGGTGAACGTTTCGAGATTAAACTGAGTATGAGCAGTTTTGAGCGTGAAGGTGAGGCGACGTTGACCATCCACGACGATAAAAATTGCCTGGCGTCGCTGACCTTTTCGATGATGACGTTCCAGAAAAAGCAGACCGGTTTATCGGCGGACTGCAGGGTCGCCAGCCGCAGCACGTCCCATAACGTTATCAAAGAGGCGACCAAAGCCTGCCACGGTTTATTTCCCAAGCGGCTATTGGTAGAGATGCTACAGCTTATCAGTGGTGAAATAGCGGTGCCGCAGATTATCGCGGTCGGTGATAAAAGCTATGTTTTTCAGAGCGCGCGTCATCGAGGCAGTAAGCAAAAGGTGTTTCTTGCCCATTATGATGACTTTTGGGCCTCGGTGGAAGGGGTTGCGCTTACGGGAGGACTTTACGCGCTGCCGCAGCGAATGACCCGTAAATCCATCGACGATCTCCCAAGCAAAAAACGCGCCGAGTATCGCAGGCGTTTTGCCCTGCTGGAGGACATGCAAGCGCAATTCGCTGCGTTTATTCATACCACGGAGGCATAACCGACAGACTCCCCCGGCGCGCGGGGGACGTTTTTTACCGGCTGACTCAAAACGCCACCACGCACCCTGGGCTGAGGGCCAAGGCCGCCGGCGTGGGGCGCCAAGCCGCGAACGCCGGCACGGGCTTTACAACGTCACCAGCGCGCCTAATCTCTCGTCTGTCATGGTGGGCATGAATTCGGTTATGTCGTAATCTGCGACGGCGGTGAAGGGATCTTCGGCCAAAATGCGTTCCAATTCATCCCGCGCCATGCTACGAGCGAGAATGACGCCGCCGGTGCGGGGGATCTTACGGCTGGCGGCGATGAAGATACCTTCGGCAAAATAGTTCTTCAGCCAGTTTATGTGATCTTCCTGCAAGGCCGTCACTTGGGGCATGGGCTGGTTATAGCGCAACGTAATAAGAAACATGGACCACTCGTAAGCGCCCCGTGGAGGACGTCTTGAATTATTGGTGGGTTTGTTGTATAAGACAGTAAACCTACGTTACACGCTTATGTTCATTGCATTTTCACATTGTATTGATTTTAATAATTTTTATTTCCATCCCGGTTTGAGTGATATGAAATTAGTGGTTCTGAAGTTTGTGATAGTGTCCATTAAAATTTAAGTTGACACTATCATCGCCGGATTATCCATGATCTGACAGCCGTCCCTTATAGGATGCGGGTTCACTAGGCATCGTAGTGGAACATATTCTTACCGGGCCATACAACAAACCCACCAATAATTAAAGACGTCCTCCACGGGGCGCTTACCATCAGTTTAAGAATTATATTGTGGATTTTGCCCAGGAAGTGGATGTTGAGCTGAAAGGCGAGGTGATTATCCTGCCCAACGGTGCCGAGCTGCACTTTTTGAGCACCAATACCAATACCGCCCAGGGGCGTTCCGGTAACCTCTATCTGGACGAATATTTCTGGATCCCCGGCTTTCGCAAGTTGCGTAAGGTGGCGTCCGGCATGGCCTCGCAAAATCGCTACCGGTTAACCTATTTTTCTACCCCGTCGAGTGTGACCCATGAAACTTATGCCTTCTGGAACGGCACGCTGTTTAACAAGGGGAAAGCGGCCGCCCGGCAGAAAGACATCGATGTCAGCCATCAGCGGCTGGCCGGTGGCGTGCTGTGTGAGGATAAACAGTTCCGGCAGATTGTCACCGTAGAGGACGCGGTACGCGGGGGCTGCAACCTGCTGACTATCGACGATCTGCGCGCCGAAAACAGCGATGAGGATTTTGCCAACCTCTATCTGTGCCACTTTATTGATGATGCCACCGCCACCTTCTCCCTGGCGGAAATGGAACGCTGCATGGTGGACAGCTGGGTACGCTGGACAGATGTGAAACCCTTTGCCCGGCGGCCGGCCGCCGATCGCGAAGTCTGGATAGGCTACGATCCGGCCAGCTCCGAGCACGGCGACAGCGCCGGCTGTGCAGTGGTGATGCCCCCGCGTGTGCCGGGCGGCCCGTTTCGGGTACTGGAGCGCCCCCAGTGGAAAGGCATGGATTTTACCGCCCAGGCCGCCAATATCAAGGGGCTGACCGAGCGCTACAACGTGACCTATATCGGCATTGACAATACCGGCCTGGGCCGCGCGGTATCCCAGTTGGTTCGCCAGTTTTTTCCCGCCGTCAACACCATCAACTACAGCCTGGAAATGAAAACCGATCTGGTGCTGAAAGCCAAGGATGTCATCCGCGCCGGACGTCTGGAGTTTGATGCGGGCTGCCTGGATATCGCCAAGGCGTTTATGGCTATCCGCCGACAACTGACCGCCTCCGGTCGTCGGGCCACCTATGTCACCAGCCGCGCCGAAGGCGTCAACCACGGCGACGTCGCCTGGGCGGTGATGCATGCCTTGTTAAATGAACCCCTCGAAGGGACAACCGGCACTAACGCCGGCTTTATGGAGATATTTTAAGATGCGTAAATCCCGCAAGGGGCCAAAAACAGGCCCGCAACCGCGCACGGGCGCGCCACATGCCGAGGTGTTTACCTTTGATGATCCGCTCCCCATGATGGATCGGCGTGAAATGCTCGATTATCTGGAATGTGCCATCGTCGATCGCTGGTATGCGCCGCCAGTGTCCTTTAACGGGCTGGCGAAGACCTTTCGCGCAGCGGTGCATCACAGTTCCCCAATTTATATGAAACGCAATGTGTTGGTGAGCCTGTTTCAGCCCCACCGCCTGCTATCCAAGCAGAATTTTAGCCGCTTTGCGCTCGATTTTATGGTGTTTGGCAACGCCTTTCTTGAAAGCCGGGTGAACCGGCTGGGTGAGGTGATGACACTCACCCCCAGCCCGGCCAAGTATACCCGCGTGGGGGTTGAGCCAGGCACCTATTGGTATGTCGCCCAGCCTCAGACACCCCATCAGTTTGCGTCAGGCGCGGTATTTCATCTGCTGGATCCGGATATTAACCAGGAGATTTACGGCGTGCCGGAGTACCTCTCCGCCCTGAACTCGGTGTGGCTGAATGAAGCGGCGACGCTGTTTCGTCGCAAGTACTACCTCAATGGCAGCCATGCAGGTTTTATCCTGTACATGAACGATGCGGCGCAGAGTCAGGACGATATCGACGCCCTGCGCAAGGCAATGAAAGAATCGAAAGGCCCAGGAAACTTCCGCAACCTGTTTATGTATGCGCCGAACGGCAAAAAAGACGGGTTGCAGCTTATCCCGCTGGCCGAGGTGGCGGCAAAGGATGAGTTTATGCACATCAAAAACACCAGCCGGGATGATCAGCTGGCCGCGCAGCGCATCCCGCCTCAACTGATGGGGATTTTACCCAACAATACCGGCGGCTTTGGTGATGTGGAAAAAGCGGCGCGGGTGTTTGCCATCAATGAGCTTGCCCCTCTCCAGCAACGTCTGAGCGAAATTAACGATTGGGTGGGTGAGGAGGTGGTGCGATTTAAGCCCTATGAGCTGCTGGATAATGCGGCCGGATAAGCCACCAAAACGGCGCTCACGACAACGCCAAAGAGTGCAACACAGGGGCGCAACAAAACGCAACACTTTTTTTGAGAAAAAATCGGCCTGAAAGCCGCGTCGGACAAGGGTTTATGGGGTATGGATGGGTGCATAAAAAGTGAATACAGCGTGCAGGCGCGGGGGGACTGCGCGCAAAGGGGTCTGGAAGGCAAAATCAACCTTGCGCTCTGGCGCATGAAAGCCATTCTGTGAAGCGCGCGTTTTCAGAACGAGAAAGCCGCTTTCTCAGCGCAACACCTCGCCATAGTCCATACAGGCGCTCTGAGAGGATCACATGGGTTTGATATGACGGTGAATAGCAGGTATGTTATTCATTTTTATGAATAAGCAGGCATTTCGCTTATCCAACAGCAGTCAGGGCAAGGCAGAATGCACGGGCTTTAGGAGAATCAGTATATGGGATGGATAGGCGTTGACCTGGACGGCACGCTGGCCGAGTCACGCACAGGCCAGAGTGCGCGCATCGGTAAACCGGTGGGGCCGATGATGCAACGCATCAGGCGCTGGCTGAGTGAAGGGCGCGAGGTCAGGATTTTTACCGCACGGGCGGCGACAGCGGACGGTGTCCGCGCGGTGCAAAGCTGGCTGCGCACGCAGGGGCTGCCGGCGTTGCCGGTAACGAATATCAAAGACAGCGAGATGCTGCAGCTATGGGATGATCGGGCGATCCGGGTGGTGAAAAATACTGGCAAGGTCTGCGCGGGATGCGAAAAGTGCCAAGCACTGACCGCTGAAGGTCAGGGGATTTTGACGGATTGTTGATATACCCGTAATTGTTGCAGCCAGATCCGGGAGGATACATTATCTAATAAAGAGCCATATAACTCAGCTCGGCCTCTTTGATTAAACAACATTTGTTCGGTACTATTTAGTTCTGAAAATGATTTCACAAATTTAGTCAAAGATTCATACGGTGTTTTGTTTTGGTTTTTTGCTATATATTTCATGGTATTAAAAACAAACAAACCACAGGCATTAGGTGCGTTTTCTTGGAGCGATTCTTGTACTACTGAAACTTCATTGGCTCCAAGAAATTCCGTAAGTGTTTGTATGAAATTCATTTCTTTGTTATTTAGATAATTTGTACTATCAAACAATATTGCTGATTTATCTCCCAAGTCAGTCGTAGACAACCCAAACAAAACCCAATGACCTCTAAACAGTAAGGGGATAAAATCTCCTGATGAAGGTGTTTGTTCTCCCTTATTGTCAATGTTTAGCAATGTAGACAATAATTTTTGTGGTATATGTTCATTATCAATAGCAGTAGCGGGTATTTCTACCGCATCATGGAATTTAAAACCACCTTCTTTACTATTTAGTGACTTAGAAATGGAGTCCAACTCCGCTGAAGTGATTAATCGGTTTGTGTGGAAAAATGATGAGCTGACGGGCTCCCCATCATCAACACAGGCACAAAAGTTTATATTTTTATTTATTTCTTCTAAAATTTCTTCTCTCTGTTGTGATCTTTCTTGAGTTTCAAAACCCGTCATGATTAAAATTTTATCAGGTATAGACCATGCCTCTTCTGGTGTTTTGTTTTTATTTCTTCCTTGCACGATCTCGCATAACTTTAAACTGTCTTTTCCTAGTTGTTCCTTTAGGTCAGGATGCCCGGCCTCCTTTCCTGTATACAAATCAAAAAGAAAAGATTTGGCCTCTAATCCAGCAGGGCTGTTCTCACACGCTAATGTAAATAAAGCGTCAATACTAAAATCATCATTATTCCGAGCAGCGCTTTTTAAAGTTTCAAGTGAAGAAAGGTTATATACATATTCCATTTTGCTATTTTCTTTTGCATGAACGGAATAAGCATTTAATGCAGGTGAGCGGGAAATAGAAAGTGCAGTCATTTTTAACCCTTACTATTTTAATAAAAATAAAGTTATAAGTTGTCGAGTTCCGCATCGTTTAGCCCTGTGGAAAGCTTAACGACTTCTCTGTCAACACCATTAGCCAGAAGCTGGCGGGCGATCTGAATGCGGGTTTCCTGTCGGCCTTCCTGTCGGCCTTTCAGTCTTAGCTGCTCTGCAATAGTCATAATATCCTCCCGGTAATTCGCTATCTGCGCGGCAATATCATGCAGAAATTGCTCTGCATCCGACGTGTTTCCTCGCTCAACAATATAATACATCAATCCCTGAAACTGCTCACGTGGCACGGACCACTGTTGCAGTAGCCGGGCAATATCGCTGGCTAACTCCAGCATATCGCGGGTACGGATATGCTTCTGAACCAGCTCCAGCAAGGCGACGCGCCGGTGAGTCAATATCTCATCATCCGGCATCGCGGTGATATCAACCAACGGAAAAGCTTGCATATAGACTGATTTTGCCAGCTCAGGATCGGCAAAGCAATCCAGCCAGCGTGTGCTATACGGATAGGGAGAAGTGCGTCCATGATAGAAAAGCAGCGAGATCACCACAGGAAGCTTTTCATGTCCTTGGTCAATATGCCGCTGCATGGCTGCCAGGCTGTAGCGATGCAGGCGCAGTGGCATCAGTTTTTCTGGTCGGCTCTGGTGCTCAATAAGACAGTAGATGTAACTTGCGCTGGCCGTCGTCTCTACCGAATACAGCATATCAGAGAGCCGGCTGCGCAGGTCATCTTCGACGAAAGAGCCGGACTCCATCGCCAGCGTGCTTAAGTCGCAACGTGTTCTGATGGAGGGCGGCAGGTGGATATCAAGAAAATCTCGAGCAACTGCAATATCGCCGAGGAATTTTTTGAATAGCGCATCGTGATGTAATGGTGTCTTTGGCATAGGGTAAAGTTTAGCGAAAAAATTTAAACAAAAATGAGATCGGACGCCTGGTCATCACCATTTTTATTATCTCACGGGCCGCTGACGCTTGGCATACTGGTGTTTTTCCCAATCTTCCCGGCATTCCGGGCAGCAAAAATTGCCGAGGGTTTCCTCTTCACAATTGTAGCAGCGGCCAGTGATCGGCATCGGACGGTAACGCCGTCTTGCTTCAGCAATCGCGCGCTCACGGAACAACGCCTCCCGTTCGCTGGCAATATCGATAATATCAGGCATCGGGTCGCCCTTTCATGACCGCCTGCGCTGTCCTGCCAGCCGTACAGCAGGTAAATCCCGTCGGCGCACTGCAACATGGCCAGGCCGATGCGCATGTAGTCAGCCTCGGAAAGGCCATCCGGCAGCATGGCGGGATTGAGTGGAATAGCGCCCTGAGCGGATAGCCGGACAGCGGCCAGGGAAAAAGCTGTCCGGTTGAAATCAGGCTTTCTAGTCATGGGACCGGCAATGTATATCACCTTTGTTTGCATGTCAGTATCTTGAATATTCATTGTTTATCCATCTGTTTTATTTTCATATTTTTTTATCAGGTCGCACGGCGGCCATGTTAGCCTGCGGGATCATACAACCCCAAGGTCACCTTTCGTTTGCATAGCCGCCCGACGCGCCACATCAATGCGGCGGCTTTTTCGGCAGCGCTGGGCGCACGGGCAAGCAGTACTCCGGTTGCCAGGGCGCAATAGCGCTGGCCGTCAATTTTCATCACCTTACCTTCAGCCAAAGACCGGACGTCCCCAGGACTCAGAACCAGGCCTTTTTCTGCGGCATAACTATAAATTTTCTCAATGCGGGTATTTAAGGCCGCCTCGGGGGACGGTAATGGCGGCGTTGTGCGCCAATCTGGGGTCGGCGGTCCCGGATCCCCCGTACAGTTAGTGACAGAACTCCGAGGCAACGCGTCTGCGTTGCTCACGTCAACGGCCAACTTCGGCACAATCTTCCACTGCTTCAACCGGGTCAGGATCGGCGAGTCCCCGCCAACGACCGTATCGAACAGGCCGCGGATACTGAGCATTTCCTCGCCGTACTGATTGAGTACCTCGGCGGGCTGGTACCAGGTGCGCACCGCCAGATCATCACGCTTGACCAGTGGCCCGCCCTGGGCATTGACATACCCCGCCCAGTCGGGGGCGTTGGCTGCATCGTGGCAGGCGGCAAATTCCACACTCAGGCCGTGCGCGGTTTCGCTGTCATTCAGGCGGCGCAGCTCCCGCCAGACGGTGACGGGAATGCAGCCAATAAACTGAAATTGACGAATGCCCCAGCGTGAGGCCCAGGCGGTCGCGCGCTGCGCGCTTTCCTTTATCGGTCTGCCGCTTTCGTCGTCGGTTTCACCGTCCATGGCGTAGCCGTCGATGTTTTTCGAGATGTATTTGGCAACGTACCCGGTGGCGCTGCCTTTTTCTGGATCCATTGTTTTTGTATGGAACCTTGCCTTTGCGGCGACGGCGCTGCGTAATTCTTCGCAGTCTGCCGCCGTGGCATAGTCGCGCAGGATTTCCAGGATGCGGGGCATGTCTTCCGGGCGGGCAAATATCAGTAAATGGGCGTGCGGCGTACCGTCATGATGTGGCTCAGCGGAGCGCATATCGAAAAAGCGCAGTTTCTGGCGATGCCATTTGGCGCGCGCGCAGGCCCAGACACCATTGAGGTAGCGTTGAGTGTCCGCCGGGCTGGCCCCATTCCATTTACGGTTAACGCGCCCGTTTTCCAGCGTGACGTGATAACTTGAGGGCGCGGTGATGGTCACAAATTCGCCAACATAGCCTTGGGCGTTGGAAATGTCCTCATACCCCCGTAGTCGTACCATCAGCTCAGTGCGTCGAATGGCGGGATTGGCCTGGCTGGCGGCATAGCCATCCATCAGGCTGATACGGTTACCCTCTTCGTCTTCCAGCTCCATGCATTTACGCCACTCGTGCGAGCGCCGCCGCTGCTCGTGCCAGTCACGCAAGGCGGTTGTGCTGACGTTCGGGGAGGCGTGCTTATGGACATACCCCATGGCGATAGCCAGATGTTCACGCCAGCGGTTGGCGGTACGGCGCAGGTTGTTCAGCCACCATCGCGCATCACACATTCGCCTGATGGCCGGCTGGGCATCAAAGGGAACAAAACATTTTTCCAGCTTGCTCCAGAGTGGCGGCTGTAGGCCCAGCAGGCGGGTGATCCGGGCCAGGTGGTGATAGTGGTCATAGACGATGCGCCACTCGCTTTTATCGCCCTGAGCGCGGGTCAGGCGGGTCACTTCCGTGGCGGCAACATGGGCGGCGGCGTTCGCCAGGGACTTAAGCGCCTGACTGTCCAGGTCGGGCTGACGCTGACGCTGGGTGCGCAGGCGCAAAAAGGCCACCACGCCATTATGCTGGGGGGACTGGGTTGCGCGGTCGCCAAACAGCGCGCGGAAATCGTTATCTGCTATCTCATCCAGGCGGTAACCGGCGTTTACACGCGCAATGCGCGGTAACATCACCTTAACCACCGACTCGGTTAGCCAGCTGCGGGCGCTGTCAAAGCCCTTTTGCTTTTCGCGCTGGTCAAAGCGCCAGTAAATACTTGAACTCACCGTTTCCAGCTGGTCGTCAACCTGCTTTTTCGCCTGGAGATAGTCCTTACGGCGAAGTTCAGCAAGGCGCATTTCCTCATGGGTCGGGATACCCCGCTCAATCGGCAGCAGCGGCTTGCTGTTCCAGGGGTAGACGACGCTGGACTGTGGCATATCAGACAAACTCCAGCCACTCAAACGAGAAATCATCTGTTTCGGAGGTCGACGGGCGAGACTGCCGCCCCGGCAGCGTGGCAATCACTTCCCCGGCTTTACCCCGGCTAGCCCCCTTGGCGGCGATGCTGTAATGGGTGTGCGTGTAGTGAAACGTAAAACCCCGATAGGCGGCGTGGGTCTTGAGGGTATTGCTGCCCGAGAGCACAACAGGGACGTCCCAGCGCGGGTGGGTCTCAGTCAGGGCATCAGCCAACGCCTGATGTTCTTCATCCCGAAAAGGCGTGATGTAATAACCCGTGAAGCCGTCCCTACCTTCAGGTGGCAAATAAGGTGGATCGGCATAAACTGCGCAATGCTCGTCAACATGAAACGCCAGTGTTTCTTCAAAGGGCAGGCAGACAAACCGGGTATGGGTATCGCGCGCCTTTTCGGCGAACAGGCGGATTTCCGCCGCGGGGAAATAGGGCTTTTTGTAACGGCCGTACGGGACGTTAAATTCGCCACGTAGGTTGTAACGGCATAGGCCGTTGTAGCCATGGCGATTCAGGTAAAGGAACACGGCGGCACGGTTGAGGCCCCTGGTCGCTCGCCATTGGGCGAAATCGGTGCGGTAACGGAAATAGTCACCAGAGTTGTTGGCGCGTCTGAATAGCGGCAGCGCCGCCTGTATGACGCTCTCTGGGCTATCAACGACCGTCTGGTAGAAATTGATAAGGTCCGGGTTAATGTCCGCCAGCACATAGCGGCGATAGTCGGTATCGAGGAAAACCGAGGCACCGCCGACAAAAGGTTCAACCAGACAGTCAGCGGCCGGCAGGAAGGGCCGCAAGCGGGGCATCAGGCGAGACTTGCCGCCCGCTCATTTCAGGATAGGTTTCATCTGCGTGTCCTCAGCAATGTTCGATAAAGGCGTCGGAATGACGCTGCCAGATTTCCGCCACCACCTGCGCCTGATAGCAGGCATCCTCAAGGGCGTGGTGCTTCAGGGTCTGGCGCGCGCGGGCGAGCAATAGCCTGTTGCCTGCGCCAGACATTGCAGGGTGCGCATATCCCGCACGCGCGAGTAATATCAGGGGATGGGTAGGCCATGGCGCTCAAAGGCCGCGCTTAAAATCACCACGTCAAAGCTGCCGCCCTTACACCAGATATTCAGGTGTTTGCGGCCAGCAGGTATCTGGCTGGCGTTGATGTAATTCAGCAACGCATTCAGGGCATCTCGCGCAGAAGAGCGCGGTTCAATAATCAGTTCGGCGCGCGCTTGTGCGTCCTGACGTAACCACCACAACGCCGTATCGACTTCTGCACGGGCGCCGGCCGCCTCATCACTGCGCGGGTCAACGTGGATATAAAACGTTTTGCCCAACTGGCCGGTAGAGGGTTCAAAAAAGACGGCACCTATCGCCGCCAATGGCACACTGGCGCGAACGCCGAGGGTTTCAATGTCAATCATTAGATGATTCATCGTGGTGACTCCCCAGTCATATCAAGCGTTGACAAACGCAGTGCTATCCAGTCATTCAGCGCGTTCAGTATTTTGTCTGCGGGTACAGCGCGGGCGCGCTGCGATTCCAGAAAGGCACTGAGCATGCCAAGCAGGTGTCCGCGTTCGCTTTTTCTGTCCGCCAGGCCAATGGTCATGAAATCCGGATCGGTTAAACCGGGCGTCAGGCGAATGCGACCTGGCGCGCCGCACTGATGGGAATGGGTTATTTCAGTCATGGTTAGTTCTCCTTTATTCAGGCCGTACGAAGCCCCGGCGCCATGCGCCGTTTTTATTTCACTTTAATGGGGGTAATAAATTACTGTGGCACTAAGGCATCAGTGTTATTATCCATTAACCACTTTATGCGCCGCCTCAAATCTTTTTCTATTCCGGCAATACATGCCTGTGCATAAGGCTTTTGTGGGTCAACATAAAAATAGGCGTCATTACCCTGCGCTCGAATAGAAAAACCGTTTTGCATGGCGGGCAATACATGATAAAGAATTTGGGTCATATCGTCGGTATTCATAATAAAAACCCTTAATGGTGACAACTATTTTTAGCAGCCGCCAGAACAGGGCGGCATAACATAACGCTGTACCCCCTTCGGCAATAGCGGATCGGGAATATTGCCTAATGCCAGAAATTTAAGTGCGGGCTTTAATGCCTCTACACTTGCCTTATCCCCGACGAAAAAAGCTAGATGATAAAGTTCACGTATTTCATGCGCCAGAATACGAAAAGAGGTCAACCTGTTTTCTGGTTGATTCTCACAGTCAGCATAATAATATCGTAATGCTTCATTTATATAGTCGGCATAAAAATGATTCACGACAGACTCCTTTTTATCCGCGATAAACTTTCTTGAAATTCCTTGCCGCATGTTTTCGGCGGGCTTTGGCGCGTATCTGGTCATCTTTACGCTGTCTGCTTTCCCTGATATCGATAATGACCGCATAGAAGGAGAGCGGGAGCGCAATAAGTAGCAGGAGGGCCGGTACTAAATAATCCATCCACCATAAATCTTGTAATATCATTATTTATTCCTCACGTGTTTCCGGTGCAGAACCAAAGCCACTGGCTTTAAGCGTTCCCACATAACGACCATTTTTGAAATATTTACGGCGGAATTCAGTGACATGGATTCTGCCAGACTCGTTGTTTCGACTGGTTTCTTCGCTCATTTGTGTTAACCCTCGCGTTAATAAAATATGGCCGGGTTTTAGCCATGCCCGGCGCATGGTTCTGTGGTACTCTCACCATGCCCGCCATGTTCTGACCGGAACACGGGCATGATGCTCACCCACAAAAAAGGAAAGGTTATGTGTGAAAAAAATGCACCTGAAAAAATGGTAGATCGTGGTAATAACAGAGATGATTTTCACGTTCTGCACAAACCAGAACCCCCGGAAGATGATGATAAGGAGTAATAATTTATGAGCAAACAACCAACTGAGCACACTTTGCGTTACCGTATCTGGTACAGCTATTGGCTGGAAGTGATGACGGAAACCATTAACCACCGCCTCGAGACAATGACTAATGCCACAAACCTTGTCCTTGGTGCTGTTATTTTTGCTGCAAGTGATCTCAGTTGGTTGTTTGGCGGTATCATCGCCATTCTTAGCGGCAGCCGCATAGCTTGGCAGTTTGGTAAAAAGGCCGAAGCCGCACGGCAGCAAAACAAACGCTATCGCATATTGATTAATGAAATGCACAGTCTCAGTATTGATGAAATGCAGGTGCGCATTAGCATTCTTGAGGAATTCGATAGCTCGGCGCTTTCCTGCCTTTTTAATCCGGCCAGAAATCGGGCGATTATTTCTCTTGGTCTTGATAAAAAACATATGGAAAAACTCTCCATTACTGAACGTGCCGTGTCTGGTTTGGCCGGCGGCGTGCCGAATTAGTTAACGCCTTTAATTCGCTCTGAAATAATAGCTCGCTGATAATCTAGCGTGCCTTGGCAAAGTGTCGCGTCTTCATAATGCCCTTTGACGCTATCAACCAAGGCGGGTTCATCTTCTAATGCCCGAAGAGTCTCTCGCATCCAAAAGATAAGGTCCTTCCTGTTAAGATGACCCGCATAAACAAAGGGCCTATCCGAATCTCCCAAAGATGAGCAACTTTGTTCAGGCTGCGCATCATTCTCCATTGTTTTTAATAATTCATTAATATCGAACTCATCAGCACTAACAACAATGACTCTTCCATTTCTTAAAATAATGGCTCCGCCGTTATTTAGATTGCTAAAGCCAGCAATAATATCCTTTGTGTTGGCAAATGCAGATGTGAATTTATTTGAAAAGCACAAGTAGGTATTGTTATCTATGTGTTTTTTTGTGATGCCCATTTTGTTTCCTTCATTTATTAGTGATGTGATTACCAAAACAGTGGGTTTTTATCTTTATGCCGGTGTCGCCTTTTCGGCGGTGCATAGGTGTTGCATTTTATAAAGCTGGTCGATGTAGCGGATCGCCTGCACCTTACCATCAAACAAACCGAACGATTGATCACCGTAGAGCACCTCATAACGCGCAACAGGATGTACGGCAGTTTTGGGGCGGTAGTGAATGACAAACCCCTTATAGCCGTGCGTGTAGCGATTTTTTCTGATTAACGTTTGCATCATGCTCTGGTGTCCGTCCGTTTCCTATGCCGTTCCGCTGAGTCTTCTGGCGCTGCTTATGCGGCAACCTGCCATGCTTGCGGTTTCGGCAGATGGCCGGTGTAAAACTGCCGGATAACGCTATCTATCTGCCTGGCGCTGTCGATGTCTCCGGCGACCCAGGCATCTTCTAATGCATCCTCCAGACCAATGCTCAGCCAGTAGGCGTAATCGTTGTCTAGCTGCTGCTGCAACTCGGGCGGCGTGGCTGTCGCTGCGCGGAGGTTCGCCCGCTTGGCGTGGTATTCCTGCACGGGTTCATTTATCAATGTGGCGTAGGCCGGTTGCATTGGTTTTCTCCTACAAACGTTGGCGAGCTTGGCGTTCAAAGCCCAAGCCACAGAAGCCACGCATCCCGCTGCTCGACGGGGCGATTGAAATATGCCTCACGTACTGCACGGTTTAATTCAGGGATGTAAATCCACTTCTCACCTGCACGGACATTTGGCTTATCTGGATCCTTCAATTCAATAATTGGTAACTTATTGCTTTTAACCATCTCCTTAACCGCCGTATCAGACTTGCCGATCAACTCGGCAAACTTCTCCATATGAACCGCATCAAGCGGATACTTAATCTCGTAATCCTTGCTTTCCATCCTTTTAGCCCATCCCAAGCTTCGTGTTAGTCTTATCAGCTCCAAACCCCTCAAAACCGTTTAGCAACGTTTGAGAGGGGCGGAACGCACCTCGAAAGGTCATTAAGTCAAAACCTATTGCGAGAATATAGTCACTAAGTCAGGACCTTGTCAAATGAAATTAAGCGAAAAATTGAAAGCAATCAGGAAAAACGAAGGGCTAACCCAATTGAAATTTTGCGAAATCAGCGGGATAGCACTGGGGACACTAAAAAATTATGAGGGAGGACATCAAGAACCGGGAATACATGTTGTATTGCAAGTAACTAATACCCCGAGACTAGAAAAATACACCATGTGGCTCATGACCGACAAAACCGCCCCCGAAGCTGGCCAAATTGCGCCGGCTCTCGCACACATTGGGCAAGAGTCAGCCACCTCAACCCGTTAAGGCCGGAGAATTGGTTAGACATTTGTTATCTGTATGCGGACTGGCTCTGGATTGAGGCTGGTCTCTACATCGGAGGGCTTCATTATGGCAATTAAGAAGCTCGATGATGGTCGTTACAAAGTGGACATTAGGCTTAACGGGCGCACAGGACGCCGCATCCGTAAGAGTTTTGATAGAAAAGCCGAGGCCGTTGCATTTGAGCGTTATGCGCTATCGAATGCAAACAAAAAAGAATGGGCGAGCAACACTAGAGATCGTAGGGTTTTGAGTGAATTATTAGATATCTGGTGGTTATACCACGGTCAAAATCTCAAGAATGGCACTATTGAAAAGCGGCACCTATTCAAAACAATTGAGTCTATTGGTGATATCTCGATTACGAAGCTCAACAAGCGTGTGCTGATGGAACACCGTAGCAAGCGCTTATCCGCTGGCATCAGCGCAGCTACAATTAACCGAGATCTCTATAGATTTTCAGGGATGTTTTCAGCGCTGATAAAGCTGGAAGAATTCTCAGGACAAAACCCACTACATGGGTTACCGCCACTGGCAGAAAAAAATCCGGAGATGACATTCTTTGATGTTGATGAAATCAATAATCTACTGTCTGTTTTGTCTGGAGATGAGCGGCTTATTGCCTTGCTCTGCCTAAGTACCGGTGGACGGTGGGGGGAAGTGAGCACCTTGACACCTACGCAAATCGTGAACGGGCGAATTACATTTCTTGAAACTAAGAATGGCAAAAAACGCACTGTGCCAATATCTGCTCAACTGGAAGGAGAGGTTAAAATGCATGCAAGTAGTCATTTGTTCAAAGTAGACTATGAGAAATTCTGCATAAAGCTGCGTTCAGTGAAACCCGATCTACCAGTAAGCGCCCCGTGGAGGACGTCTTGAATTATTGGTGGGTTTGTTGTATTAGACAGTAAACCTACGTTACACGCTTATGCTCATTGCATTTTCACATTGTATTGATTTTAATAACTTTTATTTACATCCCGGTTTGAGTGATATGAAATTAGTGGTTCTGAAGTTTGTGATAGTGTCCATTAAAATTTAAGTGGACACTATCATCGCCGGATTATCCATGATCTGACAGCCGTCCCTTATAGGTTGCGGGTTCACTAGGCWTCGTWGTGGAACATWTTCTTACCGGNCCATACAACAAACCCACCAATAATTCAAAACGTCCTCCACGGGGCGCTTACGATTCCCCCTACCTGGCCCCGGTACCTTATCTCGGTAAGGAAAACCAGCCGGCTTATGTGCGCGATGTGGCGGAGTTTATGGCGCCGCTGAAAGGCGTCTCTCTGACGTAGTTGGCTGCCGCCACCACCGATAATTTCGGCCGCCTGTTTCACGTGGAGATGCAGCGCTACCTCGACGCCAACTGATGTAAATCAATATCATCATTATTATATTAGAAATAAATTTCAAATAGCGTTACTCTTGCGCGCAATTTCGCCCGCGCGGGCCAGACAGATGATGTCCGGCGGCGCGGCGTGTGGGGGCCGGCGGCTGCCCGCCGCTGTCCACCTGCCCGCTGTGTTGTGACCGTGCTTCCTAAGCCAGGCAGGAAAACGCCGATAAAGCCAGCGCCCTTTGTTATTCAAGGCGGCGACGCCAATTAACAGTAACCGCCGCCGGTCTTATCTGGCGTGGACTCTGATGCACCAGGATTTTGAGTCAGGAGTAAAAACACCATGTTGCAAAATGCATTCGCCCACCTGCAGAAAATCGGCAAGTCGCTGATGCTGCCGGTTTCCGTCTTGCCCGTCGCCGGTATTTTGCTGGGGGTAGGTTCCGCCGAGTTCAGTTGGCTGCCGGCGGTGGTCTCTGATGTTATGGCGGAGGCGGGGGGCTCGGTTTTTGCCAATATGCCGCTGATTTTCGCGGTCGGCGTGGCGCTGGGGTTTACTCATAACGACGGCGTGGTGGAGCGGGCACTGGTGCCGTTTGGCCTGCACCACATCTGGAATGTCCCCTTCCAGATGCAGGTGGGGGAATTCACCAACGCCGCCGGTCAAGTCTTTCATGGCGATATTCCACGCTATATGGCGGGCGATCCTACCGCGGGCAAGCTGTCGGGTGGTTTCCTGTTTAAAATGTACGGTCTGCCCGCCGCCGCTATCGCCATTTGGCACGCCGCTCGGCCGAAAAACCGCGCCCGGGTCGGCGGTATGATGATTTCCGCCGCGTTGACCGCCTTTCTGACCGGTATCACCGAGCCTATCGAATTTTCCTTTATGCTCGTGGCGCCGCTGCTGTATGTCATTCATGCAGTATTGGCGGGGCTGGCGTTTCCGCTGTGTATTCTGCTCGGCATGCGCGACGGCACCAGTTTCTCTCATGGACTGATTGATTTTTTGGTGTTGAGCGGCAACAGCAGCCGCATCTGGCTGTTCCCACTGGTGGGCATAGCCTATGGTCTGGTGTATTACAACAGCCTGTTCCGCCTGCTTATCGTGAAGCTGAATTTAAACACGCCGGGGCGTGATGTCGAGGCCGTCGAGGCGCTGTCAACGGGCCGCGGCGCTGGCGGCGGCGTTTGGCGGCAAAACCAACATCACGAGTCTTGACGCCTGTATCACCCGGCTGCGCATCAGCGTGGCGGATGTGGCGAAAGTGGATCAGGCCAGGCTGAAACAGCTGGGCGCCCGCGGTGTGGTTGTGGTGGGTGCCGGTGTGCAGGCAATTTTCGGTACCCAATCCGATAATTTGAAAACCGAAATGGATGACTACCTGCGTCAAGCTGTATGACCGACGCCCCTATGGCTGATGGGGCGTAGCGGTGTCAATCCGGGCACGTGCGCGGCGGCAGATTTTATGCGGCGCAGGGAAGCGAAAGCCTCCCTGTTTGCTATGGTTAATACGTCCACGTCGCCATTGCGCGCCCTAAGTGACTATTTTAATGACGCGGCCGGTTGAAAAGCAGGGAGTTCCTCACTCATACTTCCGTTACCAACCAGTCAGGAAACAAGGAACGCCGCCATGGCCGAAGAAACCATTTTTAGTAAAATCATTCGCCGGGAAATTCCCGCTGATATTCTCTATCAGGACGATTTGGTTACTGCTTTTCGCGACATCAGCCCCAAAGCGCCCAGCCATATTTTGATCGTGACCAATCTGCTTATCCCCACCGTCAACGATGTCACCGCCGACCATGAAGCGGCGCTGGGACGGTTGTTTACCGTTGCGGCGAAAATTGCCCAACATGAGGGCATCGATGAGGACGGCTACCGGCTAATAGTGAATTGCAACCGCCACGGCGGCCAGGAAGTTTATCATTTGCACATGCATCTTTTTGGCGGCAGGCCGCTTGGCCCGCTGGTGGCGTGATGCATTGAGGAAAAACATGCGTTTAGTACCCTGGATAATCGCGCTGTTGCTGTTAACCGGCTGCAGCGGTAGCGGTAGTCGCGATCCCGCATTGATCATCAATAATCAGCAATCGCTGGTGATGGACCCGTCGGTGCTCAGCACCGGCATTACCGCCGCGCCGCCGTCGCTTACCACCGATCGGGGGCGATTGCGCGCCTATAGCATCCTGAACAACAATCATCCCGCGCCGGTCACCGTGTATTACCGTTTCTGTTTCTATTGGTACGATGCGCAGGGATTGGATGTCATACCGTTCGCCGCGACGCGCATGCTGATCGTGCCGCCTGGCGGGGAAACTCGGGTGGAGGCGGTGAATGGTAATCCGGAGGCGAAGCACGCTCGTCTCTATTTGTTTTTGCAATAAAGGGTCAACGTCGAGTCTACAATGAAAAAGACAGCCTTAATCGTCCTTGCAGTGCTGGTGTTGGGCAGCTGTACCACCCGAACTCCAGAGCCGCCGGCGGCCACGGTACCGGTACAGCCGCCGCCGGTTACCAGCGCGCCGGTGCCCATGCCGCCGAAAATCAAGACCATTGACTGGCAGGCTAGCCTGTCGCCCATGGTGCAGCAAATGTTGGCGGTGGAGGGAATCAACGACGGCAGCGTGCTGCTGGTAAATACCCTGAAAAACGCCACTAACGGCAGCGTGCAGACCGGTAAAGCCACCGCGGCGCTTACCCGCCTCATTGCGGACGGCGGCGGCAAATTCCAGGTGGTGGGCGCGGATAAACTGAACGCGGCGCGCCAGACGTTAGGGCTTTCCCCCGACGACAGTTTGGAGTCGTGCAGTAAAGCAGTGGGACTGGCGCGCTATCTCAACGCCCAGTACGTGCTCTATAGCGCCGTCAGCGGCGATGTGAAAGCACCCACGCTCGATCTGCAACTGATGCTGGTGCAAACCGGCGAGATCATCTGGTCCGGTAACGGCGTTGCCCAGGATTGACGACGGGCTGTGCTCGATGCTGGCGCAGTTACTGCCGCGTGCGTCGTTAGACAGTGTGAAACCCCTGCAGGTCAGCGGTCTGACCGGCGAAAGCTGGCGATTGCAGGGAGCCGGTTTTGATTTGCTGGCGCGCGAAGCCAGCGGGCAGAAAATATTTAAGCGTACGCCCAGCGCCGTCTATTAATTCCCCATCAAGTTATTGAAGATGATGTCCATTATTTTTTTAATGGGCGCAATTCATGAAACAAACCCCACCAAAACCCTCAAGACGTCGTCCAAATTTCCCGCTGGACTTTAAAATTAAGCTGGTTGAGCAGGCGCTCCAGCCCGGCGTATCCATTGCCAAGCTGGCACGGGATAACGGTATCAATGACCATTTGCTGTTCAACT
>NZ_JBLKSS010000028.1:0-22332 GCF_047607725.1 Sodalis sp. (in: enterobacteria)
GGATGGCCGCTGACGGCAATATCTACGGCAGTCAATGGGGAAATCAGGGGCTGGACGCTTACCTGAGGAATACCTTCCAGCCCAAAGGTGCCTACAGCAAAACCAATACGGCGAAGCGCGAGGTCAATGGATGGTGGAAATGCGGGGACACAGGATTGATTATCCAGTGGGGGATATACGGAAAAGGCCAGGTTGGAACCTATGATTTCCCGCTGCCAATAAGGTTTCCCAAAGCGGGACTGTTCTGTATCGGCTACGCCGGCGCTGCGATAGCCTATGATGAAGATCGCGCGTCCAATTCAGCCCATCTGGTCGATAACGCGACCGTCAGGGTGACAGTGGATGGCGGCCCTGAAACTGTCGTTCTAGCCATTGGTTTCTGAAGGAGGATCCGGCCAGTCGATATCCGGCGCTTGGGTGATATCGAGGCGGTTAAGCCGCACACGATATTTTTTCCAGGCCAGCAGTGAGGCTTTCAAAATTTTGATGTATAAGCCAAATTGGTCACGATATCCTGTACCAAGCCATGAGTTTGATAAAACTATTAACAATATTAATCGGAACTCCCCTTCCGGTATTCTTTGTTGTACCAGATACTCCATGCCGCAGGAGCGACCTATCAAGAAGACGGCAATATCCACGGATCATTATGGGGCGGTCACTTAAGCGGTTTTATCGCCAATCGCACCCACTCAGGTGATGGTTGGTGGAAAGACGAGAATACCGGGCTGATGGTTCAGTGGAGAAATGCTCATAATCTCAAATATCAGGATGTGAGAACGATTAATTTTTCTCATCCATTCGAGCATTTTGTGGGAAGTATTCAGGTTACACCAGACAGGTCGGGGGGGGGCAGGATGGATTAATTGGAGGATATGCTTCCGCTATTAATAACAATGCGTTCAATTTGACAAATGACTATGCCAACCGCGGAGCAGCATCAAATTACTGGTGGCTGGCGATAGGAAAATAAGCATGAGGTCTCGTTTGCTCAAGTTACGGGTTCGTGTTGCCTCATCATTTAATGTTACTTTGGTGCCTCATCAAGGCGGTAAGCATACACGGTATTTTTCCATTACCACTCAATCGTCAACCAACCACCGGCACCGTCGCCACCGTTACCACCAGCAGTCCCAGAAATGCGTGTTCCACCGCCACCGCCACCACCGGCTCCATAGCCGTAAGCGGGTCTGGCATGGTGTGCCCCCTGAGACCCAACATGCCCGCCTGGGCCACCCCCACCAAAAGCACAGGAAGCGCCACTGGCAGCGGTCAGATAAAACGTGCTCATACCATTCAGGTTACCTCCAATAGCTGTCTCACCATAGGGATAACCGGCACCACCGTAGCCATTTGTCCCTCCGATACCCGCCGGCCCGCCAGTGCCGCCGGATAACGTGAGTAAATCACCTAGCGCCGTCAGGCCACCATTTCCACCGACTATCCCTGAATTATTCGGTGCGCCTCCCGACCCCCCTTTACCGCCAATACCGACGTCGATTTTTAGCGTCTTGCCGGGCGTGACGGTTATTGCTTGCYGGATAACGGCTTGTCCTGCGCCCCCGCCGCCGCCACCCGAGGTATAACCGTCCAGATAGCCAAGCCCACCGCCNNNRCCACCACCTCCCCCGGCACAGCCTGAGACATAAACAGTTGTAATGCCTTCTGGAACGGTAAACACACCATTGTTAAAAAAGGTAGAAAAGCGAGGTTCCAACAAACCAAGGTTTTCTAGAAATTGATTTTTGTCTGGGATGTCGGCCCCATTTTCATTTTTCGCCAGTTTCTGGCTCAGAAGCTGCGTCACGCTTTCGGCAAATTTCGGGTTATTGCTGATGGCCTGCGCCAGCTTGTTCAGCGTATCTAAATCAGACGGGGCATTATCCACCACGGTATTCACCCGTTCATTCACCGCTTTAGGCGTCGCTGCGGTGGTCTCGTCCGCGCTGTGCGTGGCGCTGCTTAACTGCACTATCCCCTTGCGGTGAAGCGTCGCCTCCTCAATACCGTCCTGGGTCGCCAGCTTGCCCAGCCCCAGATGCGTACGTGCCTTTTCCTGTGCCCCTTTGCCCGCTGCGGCAATTTCCGCCAATGCCTGGGTTTTCAACAGCGCCTCCTGGCCGATAATGGCCCGGATAGCCAGCGTCAGCTGATTTAACTTGCCCTTATCCGGGCGGATGCCGGCGGCGTCCAGTAAGGCCAGCTGTTCGGCCTGCTGGATATTGAACCAGTCCTCCCCCGGCCAGCTGATACCCTTGTGGCCGTCGCCCTCGGTAAACCATAACGGCGTGGTGCTCTGGGTTTCTTTCAGCGGCGGCATRGTSGCAATGCCGCTGTTGTTATCTAAAAAATACATKAGCCTTTCTCCTTTTTGTCGGCATACACATAGCGAAAGTCCTGATGCGCCGGCTTATAGCGGTTTAACAGGCATTCGAGTATCCCGGCGTAATAAATCCGCAGCGGCGTGGTGATGGGGTCAAGCACATGCATCGGGCGATAGTCCACATGGGTCTCAATCGTCACAATCGTGACCCACTGATTGTCCGGCAAGGTGATCATGCTCACCGTAAAGCCATAAGAGCGCGCCAGTTCAATGTAAAACTGCCGGTTGAGGCTCGGTTTCATCCGCAGCTTGTTGGCCGCATAGCGCTGGCGCTCATCGATGCCGGCATCCTCACCGATATCACAGTCCGGCAGCCCTAAAAAACGCTCCCAGTCAGCCAGCAACAGTGTGGCGGTCAGCGGAAARCGCTCGGCCARCAATTGCCCGGCGCGTTCGGTGACGCGCGACGTACTGCGTGCCAGGCCGCCGGCCAGCGACGCCAGCAGCGTATCCGGCGCTTTGTTCCAGGCCAGCCCGTCAGGCAGCAGTTGCAGCAGCGCGCGCTGGTGTGCCCTTAAAGCCATGTGACATCCCCCATCACCAATAGCTCGGTTTTTCCGCTACTGGCCGGCGTCAGCGGGCTTTTCAGGGCGTAATCCTCCAGTCCGCTTATCCCGGACAGCACTCGCCAGAATGCCGAGGGCAACAGGGTTTCGCCCGGCTTGGCCGCCGTGTAAAACAGTTGCCTGAGCGCCTCGCGGATACGGGCCTGGTTATCCGGGGTATTGGGGGCGATACGCAGCGTGATATCGACCTTTTTTGCCCCCGGCGCAAACACCGTCACCGTCGGCCCCTCCGGTTGGCCGACCCACTCGCCGGTGGCCGGGTCCCGGTGGCGCGCGAGATAGTCGGTCACCCGCGCAATATCGGCCGGGCCGGGGAAGATATCCGGGTGATGGTCCATCACGAAGGTCACGCCCACCGTGCCCGCCCCRTTCCAGGTGGGCAGACACCAGCYGCGGGTGACGCCCGGGACCTCGCGCGCCCAGCGCTCGTAATCCCAGCGTGTGCCGCCGCCCGGGGGAAACTGCACCCGATACAGCAGGCGCGACAGCAATTCTTCCACGCGCTCGCGGTCAGCGCCGCCCCGGATCCCGRGCGCATCGGTCAGCGCCTGCGGGGCCACCCCGGCAACCGGGGTGACAAAACCGAGCGCCTGTCCCGCGCCGCAATCCCCCGCCAGCCCAGGCTGGTCCGCCTCGACGTTGACCGTTAAGCTGCCGGCCTTGCCCTCGGCGGCGTCTGTCAGGCGGTAAAGCGCGCCGTCGGCCCGTTGCAAACGCGCCCCAACCGGCACACTGGCGGCATCATACAGCGACAGCCTGACCGGGCCGCTGGCCCGGGCGGCCTGCTTGCGCACCACGCCCCAAAAGGCGCAATGTTTGAGCAGCTCGCTCTCGTCAGCATCGCTCGGAATGATTTGCCGGGCTATCCAGCCCAGGTGTTCATGCTCCAGCGCCGACAGCCCGGCCTGCGCCATCGCCATGGCCCCCAGCAGACTGTCCTGCGTCGGCAGCGCGCCCGGCAGGCGTTGCGCCACATCCTGCTGCGTCTGGCTGATAAGCTCGCCSAGCGTGGGTATCTGATACGGCATTTACATCCCCTCCAAACGGGCTTTAAAGGTAAACGGGCGCGCACTGCCGTCCTTGAGCGTCAGGCGCACGGTCAGCCGCAGCCAGCCCGGCAGCGGCGCACTCGCCTGGCAATGCAATTGGCTGATCATCCCGGCGTCCAGCAGGCCACGCAGCGCCTCATCGGCGTAGGCTTCTGCCCGCGCCAATACCGCAGGCAGCGCCTTTTCCCGTGACAGCAGCCACAACCGCGAGCCAACCGGGCGGTCACGGTAACTGTCCGCCCACCATCCGCGCCGGTCATGGCCGCCATCCGGCAAACGGTCGGAGACCTCAGCGCGCCGRTCGGTAAACAGGCACAGCAGCACGGTGGTCGTCAGGCTGTCGTCGGCGAGTAAATCCGCGCCGGCCTGTACCAGCACCCCCTCGCCATTCATCCAGCGCAGCGCCGCGTCACTCATTGCGGCCCCCCGGTCAGACTGCCCTGGCCATTTTCCTGATGGCGGTGRGTACTGTGTTTGACGCCACCGATAACGGCTTCCGGTGCGGCAAAGGTGCCCTGGGACTCAGCGTCCCCGGCAATCGTCATGTTCTGTTTCACCGTCAGGTTTTTCTCAATCACCACATCATCAGTAAAACGCGCGGTCGGGGTGTTAAACACCGCCTCCTGCTCGGCGACCACTTCCAGTGTTTTACAGGTGATGATGCAGCGGCCGTCCCGGGTCAGACGCAGGCGATGCCCCTCATAGTGATACAGGCCGCTATCCCCGGCGGGCAGTCCGGTGGGCCGATAACGCCGGTCTTCTACCACTAGCACGGTCGCCTGGTCACGACTGCCGCCCAGGCAGGCAAACAGGACCTCGGCCCCCGGCAACGGCACGCTGATATGCCCGTATTGCTGCGGGCGCTCGACCTCATCGAAGGTTTCACCGTCCAGCGCCGTCAACTGGACGTTTTGCGCTTTCAGGCCGTCATTCACCCCGGTCAGGACGCCACGCCCGAACAACAGGCGGATCCCGCGCATCACCGGGGCAAGCAGGCGTTGCAGTGCGATATTACTCATCGAGTTTATTCCCTTGGTTAAGCCAGGCCCGCACCAGACCATCGACGCCACCGTCAGCCCCGTTCGCCTGACGCTCCGCCTCCGCCGGCACGATAAACGCCTCGCGCGGAGCCAGTGTTAACGTTGTGCGTTCCCCGTTGTCCGCATCGAGATCAAACTGCACCTGGCTAATCAACAGGTCACGACTGATCATGGACAGACGCGGCGCAATGACGCGGGTCAGCCGATTGGTCTGCCACAGTTCGTCGCTTTCGCGCCGCCAGCCCTTAACCACGGCGGTAAAACGCTCTGACTGGGCCAATGCCCAGCGACTTTCCCGCAGGGCGCGCGCCCGTGCGGTGGCGGTGGTCAGTTTACTGTCAGCCAGAATGACTTTGGGGCGGTAACGACCCATCGCGGGGTCGTCACTTTCTCCCTTGGGGGCAGCGCGTAGCGCGTTGGTGTTAGCATCGCCCGCGTGATCGCCTCCGCCGCCGTGGCCTTTAATCAGATACTGACTGGGGCGGTCGCGCCAGTCTTCGGTGTACTCGGCGGACAACAGATTTTCACCCAGACGCAGGGTGTCAGTGGGGGTGTTCGCCGCCTGGGTAAACACCAGATCGCCGTCGACATGACTGGTCACCAAAACGCCTCGGTGACGCGCCGCCCGGCTCAGCACATCCGCCATGCTTTCAGACAGTTCAAGGGTAAAGGCGGTAAAGGGTTTGGCGGCCCCGGGGTCAGACACCGCCCAGCGCACCGCAATGCCAAAAGGCTTGCACAGGTCTTGCGCAATCTGTTGCAGTGTGCGGTGACGCCATTGACCGCCCGGATAGACCGCCGAACAGTCCACCAGATCGCCGGTTTTATCCCGGCCCTTTATCGTTACCTGTGCCGAGTCGGCCCCCATCTTGTGCGACCCGCTGTCCAGGTAGCCGGTGATGACCGGTTGCCCGTCAAGGGTCAGCGCGAGCGTTCCGCCGGCGCGCAGGCTGTCGGGCAACGCCTGGCCGGGCATCATGATCCCGAGGGTAAAATCCCCGGCCAGACGCGCCAGCCCCCGGGTAATACTGACCGAAAGCCAGTGGGTGAAAATCCGGTTGTCGATGCGCAACGCTACCTCAGCCACCGAGCACCTCCACGCGCTCGCCACCCGGCACAAACAGCGGATGACGCAGCCGGTTGCGACGAATAAAGCGTGCCGTGTCACGCGCATCGCCGGTGATGCGGTACAGGGTCACCAGCGCCGGCTCGGTTGTTGTCACTGCGGCCTGGATCAGGCCGGGTAACGCCACGCCGCGATGGGATAAATCCGCCACAAAGGCGCGACTTAACGCCCGCACCTGCAACGCCAGGGTCTGATAGCCCAGCGCTGAGGTGGTCAGGGCGCACGCATCCAGGCGGTGCCCGACCTGCTGGCTGACGCGCACCACATCCGGCGTACTTTCCAGCCAGACGCTGCCGCTGTCACTGAGCGGGAGCGGGGCGGGCGAGGCCGCGCGTGGCAACGCCTGTGCCGGTGCGTTTTGGCTGACCGCCGCCAGACTGGCGGTGAGCAGGGACGACAACATCTGTACCTGCACCACAGCCACCGCCAGGCGCAGCGTATTTTGCAGCAGCAGCACCGTGGCGCGGGTGGCCGGTTGTAGCCCCTGCATATCGCGCAGGCGGTCCTGACGGACCAAAGCGCTGTCCAGCTGGTCGGCCAGCTGGACTATCTGGTGCTGTAGTGCGCCGGGCTGCGGGGAGACCGGCGCGCGCGCCCGGTTTTTTATCTGCTCCGGTTGGGGGTAAGCCGGCAGGCGCTGTATTCCTTGAAAAATCCCCTTAAAGGCCAGCGCCAAGCGGTCGGGGGTGGTGATAAGCCCCTGGATATTGCCACGCAGGGCCGTGAACGAGGCAATAAAGCTCTGCATATCGGCCAGCAGCCCCAGACCATTGAGGGCGCTTTCCAGCGTGGTGGCTTTCTCGTTGACGCACGCCATCAACGCCTGCGCGTCATGCAGCGAGGTCTGCCAGCCGTCAGCCAGGGTTGAAAAGAGTGAGGCCAGCGTGCCGTCGCCCTGACGATTGACGACCCCGGCGGTATCCTGCGCAACCGTAGGGGCGGTCTCATCGGCCACCGGCACCACCGTGACGGTAAACTCCACCAGACGCTGGTTATCGACGCTGTAGCGGCTTTCAAAATTATCAACCAATACCGACAGCGTGCCCCAGTCCGGGTGCAACAGCTCGCCCGGTCCCGGCGCATTCAGCGCCTGCGTCAGCCGTACCCGTTGCGCCTGCGCATCATCGCCGGTCAGTGACAGGGTGAAGGTGTGCTCAGGCAGTTTTTTCCCTAAATCGTCCGCCCCGCCGTGTTCGCGCAGCGGATATTCCCGCCGCACCACCCGGCGACCGCCGCGACTGCGCTGCTCTTTGTAAACCCAGAAGGGCACGCCGCGAAAGCGGCCCTGGCCGGTACTTTTCATCTGCGCCCCTCAATAAATACGGTAGTTGTCGCCGTTATACACATCGAGCTGTAAGCCAAAGGCGTTGCTGTCGGTGACGGCGCTGTTTTGCAGCACCAGTCCCGGTGCCAGCGCAATACGCATATCCGCCTGGGCTTTCACTGGCTGCGGTACCGCCTGTTGCTCGTCCTTCCTGTCCCACCGGGCGTAGATATCGCCCAGCCAGCCGCCGAGTTTTTCGCCAAGCACGCTGCCCAGCATCGAGCCGGCCACCGCCCCCATCGGGCCGCCGATTGCGCCGACGAGTCCGCCTGCCGTCGCACCGCTTGCCGCCCCCACCGCCCCGCCCTTATCCTCGGCGCTGGCATTCTTGTCCAGCAGCGTCGGGGCCAGCGACAACGCCGTCAGCGCCGGCCCACCCAGGCGCATTGCGCCGCGACCGAGCGCCCGCTGTCCCACACCGGACAACCAGCGTCCGGCCGTGCTCACGCCCGGTATCCGGCTTAACCGTGCGCCGGTGCGATTGAGCATGCCGCCAAAGAAGCCCGAGACGGCGGAGGCCGCCCGCCCCAGGCGGGAGCGCGGCACCGGGGCCGCTGGACGGCCAGGACGGACACGGGCGCCTTTACGGCGGGTGCGACCGTTGCCATCGACATAAGTCTCACTGCCACCGCCGACGCCGCCAGCCGGCCAGTTGGTGACAAACACGCTCACCGGCGCGCCCATGCCGCCGCCCATCGCAAACGGTGCGGGACCAGCCAAAGCCGCCGGGGCATTTTTGCCGCGCCCACGCCACCACCGATAAGCACGCCACGGGTAACGCACCGGCGCACTGGCCAGCCCCCAGGCGGGACGGGCTATCGCCATGCCGACACGGGCCAGTTTCGAGGCGACATAAATCGCCAGAATGGCCTTGGCCGTATTGGCGGCGTATTTGCCGATGTTGTCGATAGTCTCGCCGTAGCCGGCTTTGCGAAGCGCCATCAGCTCGGCGTTGACCCGGTTAAGGCCATTTTTAAACAGCGGGACGCCACGGCGGGCACTGTCGAATACCCCGTTAAAACGACTGGCTAGCCTGTCGGCCCATTGGTCCTGCAAACCGCTTTCCTGCGCCTGGTCAGCAAAATTTAGAAAGGATTTAAGCTCTTCTTTAAGGCGCTTAAAGGGGCCTTTATTCATCACCTTGACGGCGAACTGCTGCCACACATCACCAAATTGCGAAGTGATCCCCGTCCAGGAGTTCATCGCGTCTTTTTGTGCGCCCTTGGCCTCTGCACGCATCGCTTGGAACAGCAAGCGAATAGACTCAGGTCCCAGCAAGCCTTTTTCCCCCTGAGCCTGCATTTCAGGACGTGTTTTTCCCAGCGCCCGGCCAAGGATGCTGTAAACATCAACGCCATAGCCGGTTAACAGGTTCGCATCCTGAGCCTGAATGCTTTTGCGGGAAAACATCTGCTTCAACTGAAGGGAGGCACCCTGGGCTTCCGGCAGCGTCCAGCCGTGCCGCGCGCCCTGGTCTTCCAGCATGGCGACAAAAAGCCTCGCCTGCTCTCGGTTCATGCCAAATTCACGGCTGGTCGTGTACTCCTGAATAACGCCCTGCAAGCCCCAGGTGGTGTCTTTAGCGTTTTTCGTCGCCCACTGAATATCGTCGTCGGTCTGCCCCTTGTTCTTGTTATTCTGCGCGTTCAGGCGAATGGTGTAGTTTTCCATTGCCGCCGCCGGGTCGATAAAGGCTTTTTTCAGGCCATACAGCGCCGCGCCCCCGGCCAGCAGCCCGTAAAGGCGCGCCACGCCGCCATAGGCCGCTTTGGCGCGCGTCTCCAGATGGTCAAAGCCGGATGACACCGACGCCAGCCCCAGGCGCAGACCGCCAAAGGTGCGCTGGCCCTGATGGCCCAGCCGGTCAAGCTGACTCCCCAGGCTATTCGCCCGAAGACCGAGACCGTGCAGGGATGCGCCGCCTTGCCGCCCCATGCCGACCAGACTTTGACCGAACAGCCGCGCCTGCCGGGGCAGGTTGCCCAGCAGGTCAACAATGACGGCGCTCTCCCTGGCAGCAAAGGGTGATTTCCGTCGCGTTATCCCTCTCCTCCGGGCGTACCGGCGGGGTGATTTTTATAAAAGGGCGCTGGCAGTAACGCCGGGTATGCAGGATGTCGCTGCCCGCCTGACGTAGTCGGCTGCGCACGGCGTTCATGGCATCAAACATGTTCATCATGGTGACCTGTCCTTTTCAGCATTTTCATTGATAACCGAGCCTCACACAGTAGCGTGCTCAGTAAAACCGGCCCCGATCCGGACAGCAATGCCCGTAAGGTGCTCCAGGCGGTGTACCACGCCTGACGCCGACTTGGGCCAGAGAGATAACAGCCCAGTTGCAGCGCTTCCCAGACATCTACATCAAATCCCTGCCACCGGTAATCATGTTGCTGGGCCGGGGGCAAGGTCGCCGCCACCATCTCATACCGGTCCAGCCAGAGGTACGGCGTTGCCCCGCGTGACAGGGTGATATATGGCCGGATGTTGTTATCAAGGTTATAACGTGCGTAGCGGGCCATACGCCGCAGGGCGCGAACTTCATGGCGTAAAGGGTTATTCATCACTGTCTCTCCTGAGTAACTGGTTCATGTCATGACATACCTGCATCATCACCTCCTGCGCATCCGGAAGCACATAGAGCGCGTCCCCCCCGGTTGCCAAACGACACTAACAGGCTGTGTGACGATTCCAGCGAGACAGAGACCACCCGCCGGGTATTGAGCAGTACCTGGCGTCCGGCGCTGTCGGTAAAGAGCACACCGCCCATACTCACCCCCTTGCCGGCAGCAGGTCGGTATCGGTATACACCTCCCTGAACGCCGCCTTGATGTATTTTTCCCCCAGTTGGTCCTGTGCATCACCGCTGGCCATCAGCCATGCCTGGCGCAGGGTGTGCGATAACACCCGCAAGGCACCGGCTTTCTGGGCAATGGCCTGTACCAGCGTCAGCTCGCTTTCGCCGGTAATGCCCCAGGCGGCAGCAATCGCGGCCACATCCGCTTTTTTGGCCTTTAACAGGCGCTTGGAGCGGGCGATACGGCTGTACAGCCGGGCCAGATCATCCGCCCCCTGAGTTGAACGGGCCGATTTCGACAGGCCGCGCGGGTTACCAATCAGCACCATCCCGACCCCGGTCGCATCCTGAATGGCACGCAGCTGCTCCAGCCCGTCAATGCCCAGGTGATCCGCCTCATCGACAATCACCAGCCCGTGAGTGCCGGTCAGCCGCCGCCGAATTGCACGTGCCAGCGTACCCTTGTTTTTAGGCAGGTCGCTAAGGCCCAGCGCTTCCGCCAGCTCCAGCAGACACTCGGTGATGCTGGCGTGGGCCGGGGAAAGGGTCACCATCCAGGTATTGGCATGCTGGCAGTACTGACGGGCGGCAAAGGTTTTGCCCACCTCCGGCACCCCGACAATCACATTCATGCACTGCGCCAGCCGGACAAACTGGAACACTGCCCATATCTCCTTGACCGTCGCCGTCTCCACAAACTGCGGCGGTGCGGGCAAGGTCTTTTTTTGCTGATAATCCGTCAGCCAGCGGGTTAACAGTTCACCGACCCGCTGGTTATTTCCGGTGTAACTCCCTTGATAAAGTTGGATATCACCGCCCCTGACTGCCCGGTCTCGCGCGCCATCTGCGCCTGGGTTACCTGACCTGAATCAATCAGTTCATGCAGCGTCTTGATAAGATCATCATTTTGGGTCATCATCCTGCCTCCTTGATGAAAAGCGTTCTTGTGTTCCGATAAGCCATTCGGTTGCTCCCGAATGGCTTTTTTACAACAGCGGATCTGCATCCTGCTGGGCTTCAAGTAGAGCCAGCCCACGCTGTAAGGCCCCTTCGGTATCCCAGTCATCCGCCTGAACTTCACACTCCACCGCCTGTTTGACGGCAGCATTTCCCACCGTGCGGTAAACATTGCCAGGCAGCCAGTTGTCTTCCGCCACTGCGGGCAGGGTGACGGTGTTTTCTGCTTCGGCCAACGCCACTTTCTCTTCGCCCCGTTTGCGCATCCCCTTAATACGTTGTTGCCGGTTGTGGTATTCCGCCGTCACCGGGAAGGCCTGGCGCTTGTTGCCATCCCAGACGGCTTCACAGAGGTAGGAGCCATCCATGCGGCGCACGATCACCTTGCTGGCATCGTGAATGTCGTAGTTCACCAGCACCTTGTGCCCGTGCTGATCAGCCAGTTTGGCGGCATAGTAAATGTTGTTGAGGAAACGGATTTCACAGCGACTGACGGTGCGTTCGGTCTGCGGCATGAACAGGTCGCGTAGCTCAAACTGCGTCAGCCATTCCAGTTCGGTGGCTTCGTTTTCCAGCTTCCAGCGGCGAAACTCGGCCGGACTGTAATGCTGCCCATCAGGGCGTTTGGGTAATTCACTGTGCGGACGGGCGTTGTACCATTCGACCCCGGCCTTGATTTCATCAATCAGCATCGCCCAGGAGGGCAGCTTGCGCAGCGTGGTCTGCTGGGCGACAGTCAGCTCACCGCCCTTTGATTGGGCGTTCAACGCCGATTTAAGTGCCTTGCCGGTCTTGCGCACGGTTTCCCTGTCAGCGCCGGTGCCGTAGTAGGTGGCAAAATGGCGGGCAATGCGCATCGGCAAGGTGCGGTTAAGCCGTTCGATAATGCCACGCCCTTGCGGATTGCGGGAATGCCGGTCGGATGTTCAATATTCAGGCGGGTTAAAATACCGGTAATATCCGCATCGAGCGTGTTGTTGGTTTCACCGCTGCCATTATCCGAATAATAGAGAAACGGCTTGCCGTGGGTGGCAATGCCATACCGCAGGGCATCGGTGACGGCGATCACGTTCTCGGAGAGCGACAGGCTCCAGCCGGTGATATAGCGGCAGCTGCCATCGATAATAAAGGTCACTTCCGGCGAAAAGGGCTGGCCGTGGTCGGGATGGGCGACTTTCATCTTCATGCCGTGACCGTCGCCAATCCAGACGTAATTCACCGGCAGGCTGGTCCAGTCGCGGCGAATAAACCCTTCCAGCTGGCGATATTCGCTGCCGGTCTTGCGCCCGCGCTGTTTCACGGTTTCGGGGAGTTTCTCCATTGCATACAGCACGGCATCATAGGAAGGCTGCGCGGCTAACATCAGCGGTTCATCGGCATAGCGCTGTTGCCATTCGGCGCAAAAATCCGCATACGCCTCTTTCATGCTGCACCCGTTCGGTTTGCGATAGTGCGCTAGATAGTCATGTAACCAGGCGATTTGCTCCGGTTTTACCACCCCGCGCTTACCCGGAGCCAGAACTATCAGGCGCTCGGCAGGTGTAGCGGCTTTTTTGTAGTCGGCCAGCCAGCCCTTAAGGGTGATTTCACTGAGTTGACGGTTTTTGCCTTTCTTGGCATTGGCCGCCTGGGCGATGCTCTCGGGCAACTGGCCTGTTTTCGCCTGCTGGACAATAAAGCGGATCGCTTGCGCACAGCTATAACGGGGTTGTTGCCCTATGGTGATGATATGCTGCACCAGTAACATCCGCGCATCGGCAATCTGGCGCTGCTTATCCGTCAGATCGGCTAACCTGTCCCCAATCAATGCCGGGCAACGGCGGTAAACGTCCAGCTTGCCCGCTTTTTCAAGGTCTGAGCCGGCCTTTGATACCTCTGTTTTACTGGCAGCCGCATCCGCAGGGGCAGCAGTCATCATCTGCTGGAGATGACGCTCGCGGAGCACGCGCTGGGCTTCCGCTGGCTAGCAATCGATGTGGTACTCGTAAGCCTTGGTGCCTGCGCGTTTACGTTTCATGGAATCAGCATTGCCCGCCCATTTATTCAGCGCCAGCCTGATCCCTTGCACGGTGCCCGGTAATCCAGTGATCCCCAGCAATTCGTTTGCGGACACAAACATGATCAAGCTACCTCGCAGGAACGAGGATACCGACTTGGCCAGATTTCCTCCGGCGTGACGCCGATCGCTTCGGCAACAATGCGTTCGTATTTCTTGCAGGGGCGATCGAGCACGTTTCGTAGTGAATCGGCTTTCAGACCTGCTTTTAACGAGAGTTGCCGTAACGTGAACCCCTTCACGTGTACTGCTGCAACAATGTACTCCCTGCGCCAGTCACGGTTTATTTCTTCATTTCTAAGCATCATTCGATTACCCTGAACAGTTAGGCGTACCGATAACACGGATGTGTTATCGGTATGGGCAATTATCGATCTTCAAAAAGAAAAAATCGATCTTTCTTTTCTCTTTTTTTGGATTAAAGGCAAGATTTAATAATCTTTAAAAAAATTATCAATAACTTACAGGAAAGGAAAATGGGTAGAAAAAAAACAAGTAGTTTTTCTTTTGTAGAAGATGGAAAAGAAAATATCCAAGCGCGGTTAAAACAACTGATAGGGGGCTGGAGTCTGAGACAGGCTGCTATAGCGTGGGGCTTGCCTTATTCAACACTAAATAATTACTTTGAAAAATGTGCTAGACCTGGTGTTAATGTGGTAGCTAAAATTTGTCAGGTAGAAAATGTATCAATTGAATGGTTGGTTTTTGGTACACAACCAGAGCAACCAGCATCTACCCTTGATGAACCATTGCAACGATTAACAGCGATACTCACCTCTTTAGAATCAGAGGAGCTAAAGAGCTTGACGAAATTGTTAGGTCGTAAGGGAGCAGACGTATTGGTGCGTTTGCTTGAAGACGGCAGCTTAGATCTGCTAAATTTGACAAGCTATAGAAGAGAGGCTGCCTTAATGCTTGAAAACATGTCAGATAAAGAAGTCAGAGAGATTTTGCGTGAACTTAAGCAATGTAATACCCTTCCTGAGGAAGTAGATTATAAGCATCAGGCCAGTGCTTGAGGTACTGGCTACCCCCAAATTTCTTGTATGTCATTAAGTATTGAAACTCTTTTAAACGCGGTTTTAAGGCCGTTACGTTAAGTATCAAATGTTTTGCCTATAGGCTCTATTTTGTTCATCGGTATCAAATACATAAATCATCCCTAAGCCTAAGAAATCCCACGAATTCCCGCCAGATCCCGCCAATTCCCGTAAGTATCAAATAAATTACTTCTCTATAGACAGCAACTTCATCGTATCACAGGAATATCTGACTGGCTAAGTTTCGGCCGTTCAAGCCCACGGCTGTTTTGGCTTTGCCGAGCGTGAATGATTTTCTAGGCGATAAGACCAGCTGTTAGCAGGGTCTGGCGTTACGCAGCGTGGTAGCCGTAAACGGCAGGCGATGTCAGCGTTTAACCACTCCATCCCCTTTTTCCGCGCACGATGAGCGAACGGCTACATGCCCTGCTGCATATCTGTCTACGTCAGCGTCGCTTGAATTAACGGGTTTTAATCGATGGCGATGCATAGGGAAAGGGGGAACGGGGAAAAGAATGGTGCCGGACTCGAAATCGAACCAAGGACACGGGGATTTTCAATCCCCTGCTCTACCGACTGAGCTATTCGGGCAACGTGCGCATTAAACCGTATTGACCGCATGGCGTCAACGCCTAATTTGCCCGCGTGGCGCGTTTGCTGCCTTTTCAGGCAGCCGGGAGCGCATCCGTGGCGCGCGAGTGCCTGCCGGGCCTGGGCGCCGGCGGCGTGCCCGGCAGCCATTAAGTTATTTAATAATTATACAGCATCTGATTTTTTTGCTTGAACCCGATGGGAAAACATGCAATTATTGCACAAATTTTTTATCACTTCTTATTACGCAGAAGATCACAGGAGACCGCCGCTATGCATCCAGCACTGTCGCCGCGTTTGGTCACGGGGCAGCCTTGTCCAGTGACGCGGATATCCTGCCCGCATTTTCTCTTTCGTGCGTATTCGTTCACTATCACCATGCAGTGAGGGCACGCCGGCTCACTGTTAGGCATTAGTAAAATCAGACGTCCAGCTCTGCTTTTACTGATGTCTATTGGCTGCTGCTGATTCCCAGGCTTTCCATTATGTTGCGCTTTCCCTCGCGGGGAAAGAACGGCCGGCATCGGGTGCGGGAGGCGTTTGCTCTCCCATTGTGTGCTCTGGCACATCGACTCATCCTTACCTCAGGGCATCGGTGATATGACTTTATTGAAAATAGCCGCCAGCACGGCGCTGGCCCACCGTCTGCACACCGAGCGCGCGCCGACGTGCTGTGGCTTGATGACGCGGCGCCCTATGCTGCGGCCGCGCAATTGGAAGCCGCGGCGGAGAGTTATCAACAGGCGCTGCTGCCGCCGTTTTTTGATACGCTGACGCGCTATGTCGCCATGGGCAACAGCACCTTCGCCTGTCCGGGGCATCAGGGCGGGCAGTTCTTTCGCAAGCACCCCGCCGGCCGGGCGTTTTTTGATTTCTTCGGCGAGAATGTATTCCGGGCGGATATGTGCAATGCCGACGTTAAACTGGGCGATCTGCTGATCCATGAGGGCTCGGCGAAAGAAGCGCAAAAATTTGCCGCCAAGGTGTTCAACGCCGATAAAACCTACCTTGTGCTTAACGGGACCTCTTCGGCTGATAAAGTCGTGACCAATGCCTTGCTCACCCGCGGCGATTTGGTACTTTTCGACCGTAATAATCACAAGTCGGTGCATCATGGCGTGCTGCTGCAGGCCGGGGCAACGCCGGTGTATCTGGAAACGGCGCGCAATCCGTTCGGCTTAATCGGCGGTATCGATGCCCCCTGTTTTGATGACGCCTACCTGCGCCAGCGGGTGGCAGAGGTCGCGCCGCAGCGGGCGGCCGACGAAAGGCCGTTCCGTTTGGCGGTGATCCAGCTGGGTACCTATGACGGCACTATTTATAACGCCCGGCAGGTGGTGGATAAAATCGGCCATCTGTGCGATTACATTTTGTTTGATTCCGCCTGGGTGGGGTATGAACAGTTCATTCCCATGATGGAACAATGTTCGCCGTTGCTGCTGGAGTTGAATGAAAACGATCCGGGGATCTTCGTCACCCAATCGGTACACAAACAGCAGGCGGGGTTTTCGCAAACCTCGCAAATTCATAAAAAAGACACCCACATTAAAGGGCAGAAGCGGTTTTGCAATCATAAGCGTTTCAACAGTGCCTATATGCTGCATGCTTCCACCAGTCCGTTTTATCCGTTATTCGCGGCCCTTGAGATCAACGCCAAGATCCACGAAGGGGCCAGCGGCCGCCGGATGTGGATGGACTGCGTCAAACTTGGTATTGAAACCCGCAAGCTTTTGCTGGCGGAGTGTCGACTCATCAGGCCGTTCGTGCCGGACCGAGTGGATGGCCGGCGCTGGCAAGATCACGCTACCGAAGAGATGGCCCATGAGAAGCGCTTTTTCAATTTCGTGCCCGGCGAACGCTGGCATGGCTTCGACGGTTATACCCGCGATCAGTACTTTGTCGATCCCTGTAAACTGCTGCTGACCATGCCGGGAATCGATGCCGTCAGCGGCCGCTATACCGCGGTCGGTATTCCGATCACGATTTTGGCGACCTATTTGCGTGAAAACGGCATTGTGCCAGAGAAATGCGATCTCAATTCCATCCTGTTCCTGCTCACACCCGCCGAGGATGCGGCGAAGATGCGCCGGCTGGTGGACGCACTGGTGCAGTTTAAGCGCTACATCGAGGAAGACGCGCCACTGAAAACGGTCTTGCCCAGTATTTGCGAGAAATATCCCGGGTGCTATCAAGACTATACCCTGCGCCGGTTGTATCAGGAAATGCATGACTTGTATGTCAGTTTTGACGCCAAGCAATTGCAGCGTGAGATGTTCCGCCAGTCTTATCTGCCGTGTATGGCGATGAACCCGCAGGAGGGCAATATGGCCTTTGTGCGCGGCGAGATAGAACTGCTTCCCCTATCCAAGGCGGATAGACGTATCGCCGCCGAAGACGCGTTGCCTTACCCGCCTGGGGTGCTGTGCGTGGTGCCTGGCGAGGTGTGGGGAGGGCCGGCGTGGCGTTATTTCCTGGCGCTGGAGGAGGAACTGAACCAATTGCCGGGCTTCCAGCCGGAGTTGCAGGGGGTCTATATCCAGCAAGACGCATGCGGCACCCGGCAACTGTATGGCCATATGGTCTGCCGCTGACGGCTATGGCTGGCTGACGCTACGGCGCGCGCGATTGCCGCAACTCTGCCGGTCTTAGTCGCGGGTCCCGCCTGCGCGGTGGGCTTTATGGCGTTGAAGTGGCGACATCAGCGCGCCGCGCGCCGATGCCGTCCGCGCCGGTAGTTTTTCTGCAGATTATTGACTTTATACAGGTAGCGGCGCGATTCCGCCGACGGATACTGCGTGGATAACGTTTGATAAACCTCGTCCGACTGCATGCCGTTTATTATCTGGAACGCCCGATTCTGGTCGCGTGAAAAGACCCGCAGCACGCTGCCGGCGCCGCCGTTATAGGCGGTGATCACCACATAGCGCCGCGACGTTGGATTGACAATACCGCCCCAAATAGCTGTTTTGCAGCATCGCCAGATAGGCGGTGCCGGTATCGATATTGTTTTCCGGATCAAACAGATAGCTGCAGCTCGGCTGGCCCCATTTGCCCTTCATTTTGAACACATCGCGTCCCGCGCTGTGCTGTACCACCTGCATGAGGCCCAAGGCGTCGGCGTGGCTCACCGCATAGGGGTTGAAGCTCGATTCCGTCTGCATAATTGCCAGAATTAGTGACTGAGCGACGCCATATTGCTGCGAGGCTTTGCGCACCATGCCCAGGTATTTATGGGCGCGTTTGTCCACATGGTTCGGCACCAGTTGGATAGTGATGGACCATATTTGCCGCAGGCCGGTGGTGCGGGTTTGCAGCAGATAATCGGCGAAATGGGCGGCGCGCCACTCCCAGCGAATCGGCTCGCCGTTATTATCCAGCACCTACCCATAGAGGAAAGGCTCTTTACTGATGGGAATATCGTCCGCATCCGAGTAAAGATCGATATTGCCGGGATCGTTACCCATTAACAGGGTGCTGATAATCGCCTGGCGCAGATGCGCGCTTGGATTATCGCACGTGATGGTTTCGACGGTAATGGTACCGGCATCAAAGTTGATGTGGCTGCGGGTTTCGTACTGATCGGTGTATTTGACGTAGTCTTTCGGCCCGGCAATCAGAACTTCATTCAGCCCCCAGAGATTTTCAATGTTATGGGCAAACTGGCCCATCAAAATATCGAAACCGTTGGTGTCTTTTATATAGGCTTCATTTTCGGCATTGTTTTTACTGCTGGAACAGGAGATCAATAACGGGGCAATGATCACTAAAGGTAATATTTTCTTCATGTTACGGGCTGTGTCAGGACTGGAAATTTCCGGGGCTCAAAGCGCCCCGAAAAGGCGTTATTCGCTCGGCGGGGTATACCCCTGGATATGCACATCCTGACCTTCAAATAGGAAATTGATCATCTCCTGCTCCAACACTTTACGATCGGCGACGTTCATCATGCTGAGTTTCTTTTCGTTAATCAGCATCGTTTGCTTGGTCTGCCACTGCGACCATGCTTCTTTAGAAATAGTGTCATAAATGCGCTTACCCAGTTCACCTGGATAAATTTGATAATCCTGCCCTTCGGCTTCACGCTTGAGAAAAGTACAGTAAATCGTTCTGCTCATCATTGTTCCTCTTTGTTGGCAGCCGCGGGCAATAAGGTAGCCTGTCGAGGCTAGCTCAATTGCAATAGCAAGCGCTCGACCGGCGCCGCCAGTCCGACCGCCGGCGGCTGGGCTAAGTTATACCAGAGTCCGCTGCCTTCATCCATGCAGCGTTGAATCGTGCCAACCTTTTGCCACATCGGTACGATATCCAAATGGAAATGGCTGAAGGTATGACGGAACGCCGTCAGTTGTTCGCATTGGCCGTTCGGCAAACCGCGCTGGGTCAGCCACAGCGACAATGCCTGCGGGTCGGCAAACTGCGGAAAACAAAACAGCCCGCCCCACAGGCCCACCGCCGGGCGCTGCTCAAGCCATACACGATTGCCGTCCTGCAGCAGCAGAAACCAGGCGGTTTTTTCCGGCAGAGTCTGCTTCGTTTTTTTGCCGGGATAGCTGGCCCAGCTATGAGAGGCGTAAGCCTGGCAACCCCGGTGCAGCGGGCATAGCTCGCATTTCGGCCGCGATCGGGTGCACACCATCGCGCCCAAATCCATCATGGCCTGATTGAACTGCGACACTCCCCGCGCCGGCGTGACCTGTTCACTGTGCCGCCACAGCCGCTGCTCCACCTCCTTTTTCCCGGGCCAGCCGGCAATGGCGTAGTAGCGGGCGAGAACCCGTTTCACGTTGCCGTCAAGAATAGGATAGTGCCTGTCCAGCGCCAGCGACAATATGGCGCCCGCGGTGGAGCGGCCAATGCCGGGCAGGGCGCAGATGGCACCAAAGTCTTCAGGAAATTCGCCGCCGTGCCGCTCGCTAATGAGCTGGGCCGCTTTATGCAGATTGCGCGCGCGRGCGTAATAGCCTAGGCCGGTCCATAAATGCAATACCTCATCCAGCGCCGCCGCCGCGAGTTGGCCGACGGTAGGGAATTTGGCCATGAAGCGTTGAAAATAGGGGATGACGGTCATCACCTGCGTTTGTTGCAGCATGACTTCCGATAACCAGACTTTATACGGCGTTTTTTCCAACTGCCAGGGCAGCGTTTTGCGGCCGAACCGCTGGTACCAGTCCAGCACGAGTTGCGCGAACGGTGGCGCTTGCGTCATTGGGAAACCATTACCTGTGGGCGAAGATTCGTGTCGTTATCCTAGTGCACGATTGCAGCATAGTGCGCACAGGCTGTAAACAGGAACTTTACTCTGTTGCGGGCTTGCTAAACAGTGCTATCTTTGCATAATGCGCGTTTGCCAACCCTTTTCACATTGCGGAATTTTATGAGCAACAATGTCATCTCCCCCGAATTCGACGAGCAAGGACGCGCGCTGCGGCGGATCCGCAGTTTTGTCCGGCGCCAGGGCCGGCTGACCAAGGGGCAGCAGCATGCGCTGGATACGCTATGGCCGGCGATGGGAACCGACTATCAGGCGCGGCCGCTCGATCTTGATGCGCTGTTCGGCCGCGCGGCGCCGGTGACGCTGGAGATTGGTTTTGGCATGGGGGCGTCTTTGGTTACCATGGCGGCGGCGCATCCCGAGCAGAATTTCATCGGTATTGAGGTCCACTTACCGGGCGTCGGCGCCTGCCTTGCCTGCGCGCAGGAAGCCGGCGTCAGTAATTTACGCGTGATGTGTCATGATGCGGTGGAAGTGTTGGAGCAGATGATCCCGGATGCGTCTTTGGCGTTGGTGCAACTGTTTTTCCCTGATCCCTGGCATAAAGCGCGGCACAATAAACGCCGTATTATACAGGCGCCGTTTGTCGAACTGGTCAGGCGCAAACTCGCCGCCGGCGGGGTATTCCATATGGCGACCGACTGGCAACCTTATGCCGAACATATGCTGGCGGTCATGTCGGCTGCCGACTCTTTCCGTAACCTTTCCTCCGCAGGGGATTATGTGCCGCGGCCGGCGAGCCGCCCGTTAACCAAGTTTGAACAGCGCGGTCAGCGGTTGGGTCACGGCTTTTGGGATTTAATGTTTGAAAAAGAGGTCTGAGCAACAGGCAGGAGCGATTCTGGTTTTCTTCACACAGGTCATTATCAGGAGACGGTATGTTGCGCAAAGCAATGCGCGGATTATTGCTGATGACCGCCTGGTAGGTGCAGGCGGACTATCAGTGCCCGGTCAAACCCCAGGACGATATCATCATTGCGCCGCAGACGGTGCAGGTGGTAGGGCAAAGCGGCACGTTGACCATCACCCCGGCGGGGGAGGTGCAGCGTAACGGTACGCCGGTGAGTCTTAGCGCCGGGCAGCGCCAGCAGGCCCAGGTTTATTAGAGCGCCCTGCGGCGGGATTTACCCTGGATTGACGAGGGCGCCCGCGCCCATCTGGAAAAAGGGCGCCAGGCGCTGGATAAGATTATCGTGCAGCAGCTCGGCCGCGACAGTAACGTGCGCAATCGGCTCACCACGTTGGATGGCCAACTGAAACAGCAGATGAACCGCATTATCGAACACCGCAGCGACGGCCTCACTTTCCATCATCAGACCATTAGTCAGGTCGAGCAGGACGGCCGGCAAATCGTGGAACAGAGCATGGGCGGCGTGGTGCAGGACAGCCTTAATGAGCTGGGCGTGCGCCAGGCGGTCAACGGCAGTAATCCACTGCAGTCGGTGATGGGCAGCCTGGGCGGCCTGCAGCAGGCGCTACAGACCGAATGGAATAATCAAGAGCAGGATTTCCAACAGTTCGGACGACAAGTGTGCCAGCGGGTAACCGACCTTGAGCAGCAGCGCCAGACGCTGGTGAAGGCGCTGCCCTGATCTGTGCCGGTGCAGCGGTAAAGATGAATGTTGCCGCAGCGCGGCTAACGCCCCAGGCGCTGTTGCGACGCGGGGGCGACGGCCAGGGACAGCACAAATGACGTGCCCGAGCGCGCGTCGTTACGGCGCCGGGCGCGATAGTGCCTGTTAACGCCCGTACCACCGCGCCGCGGCCTTACATAAACAGCTCTAGCAGGGAGTTAAGAAACAGCTTGCCTTTGTCCGTGACCTGCCAGTGGCTATCGTTTTTGCTGATATACCCGCCGGCCAGCGCCTGATCCAGTGCGGGGTGCTGGTTCCGGTCACGTCCGATCACTGATTCCGATTTCACCCGATCACTAATTCCGATTTCACCCGATCACTGATTCCGATTTCACCCGATCACTGATTCCGGTCGCTCGATCAGCGATTCCGATTCTGTCCGATCGCTCATCTTCTGTTCCGCCATACTCTGGAGACTTTTAGCTTCCGGGGGTATGGCATGGCACGTAAAAAGAAGAACGCGAGAACAGAAATGTGCATCTATATCAATGTATTACGCA
>NZ_JBLKSS010000029.1:0-19554 GCF_047607725.1 Sodalis sp. (in: enterobacteria)
AAAGTTACTATTTTTTTACATCACGTATCTTTGAATTTCTGATTGGCAGTAGCCTGGTAATTTTAGGATGTGAAAAGTATCAACCTAGAAAAACAATAGGTTGCCTAGTCGGGATTACATCATTTCTTACATTGATGTACTGTGCTACAAGAGTAAACATTGTGCTCGGGTATCCCGATGATCATGCGCTAATGGTCTGTCTAGCGACTGCATTACTGATATGGGTGGGAATACCAACCAATAGTATAGTATTGGGTCTACTCTCTTTACCACCATTAGTCATGTTGGGAAAGCTTTCTTACTCATTATACCTTTGGCACTGGCCAATTTTTGCGTTAGGACGTTATTTAAATTTTGCTGAGAATCGTTTCTTTACAATAACATGCTATATACTAACCTTCTTATTATCTTACTTTTTTTATGTTTTCATCGAAAAACCATGCAGAAAAAATGCTATTCTTTAAAAAAATCATTTTTAATTTTAGTGTTAATTCCTGCAATTATGCTCTTGGTATTGGCTCCATTAAATGAACGTTATAACGGATTTAAAGAGCGTTTTGGCAGTGAATACTTAAAAATAGAATCCACACAAAAAAAACACATTTCGCCCTATAGAAATCTTTGTATAGATAATAATACAGAGGAAGAAAACAAAAAATGCATTATAGGATCACCTAATTCTAATAAGAAAGCTTTTTTGATAGGTGATTCTAACTCTAATCATTTCTGGAATTTTGTTGATGTTCTAGCAAAAGATGCCGGAATATCTATTGTTGTAAACGGAACATCATCATGTTTGACATTGTCCTGAATTTATCAATATGACTGGTGGTATTTTAAAAATAGAACCTATCAAAAATATCACAATGACACTAAGTTTTATTACGACAAAATCCGCAAGGAAAAATTTTCTTTTGTGATTATTGGTGAGGCATGGATGAATTATGCCATTGATAATGTCATCAATAACATTGGTGATGAATGCTCCACTTATTTATCTAGAGAAATAATTAAAGTTGCAATGAGATAAGCAATGAATGTAATTACAAAATCAGGAGCTAAGCCCGTCATTATCAAGACTATCTATACTATGCCTCCTAATTACATGACGTGTTTTTACAAGCACATAAAATTAAGAACCAATTACATTGATAATGCCTGCAATCCTTTCATGTGGATAGGGGATGTTAATGAATGGTTTTCACAACTTTTCGTGACCATGAAAAATGAGTATCCCTCATTGATCATTATCGACCCCAAAGATATACAGTGTTTAGGTAAGACTTGCCGAACAGATATCGATGGCGTACCCATTTATCGTGATGTAGGGCATATCACAGACTATACGTCTTATATTTTTGGAGAGGAATATTTGAAAAAATTCAGTAATCCTTTCAAGTAAAGATAAACTGGCTCCATAGGAGCCAGTTTATTTTACGCGCTGCGGTACCAGCCCATCAGTTTGATAAATGGGTTAGCTACAGAAAATGCGGAGCCGGAACCAGTATTTTTTGTAGATCCTGATACTGAGTGAGTGTGCGCACCAATCCCCACTCTATGGGAATGTGCGCCAATTGTTACCGCATGTGAATGATTCCCTTCAGTACTTGTACCTACATTTTCAGCCCCACGCCCTCCATCATCAACCCGTACGGTTCCTAAATAATTTTCCTGATTTATCTTCGGCCTTGTATATACATGAGAGTGAGCACCGTTTGTTGTAGTATTTTTTGTACCGTAATCGAATGTACTTGTCGTTTTAGTACCATAATCAAACGAACTGGTATTTGCTGAGAACGTATGGCTGTGAGCAGGAAAATAGTCAACAGTCAATTTTACAGAGTCAGAACCGCCAGTCGTCATGACATCACTGCCGTCTTTTTTAGCCAGCCGAATAGTGCGATTTTCACCGATATAGGTCCATTTCGTCCCCGGAAATAATGTGTTCGGATCTTTATTTTCGGCAAACCAGATAACTACTCCCACAGGATAAACGCTGCTGACTGCGTGAGATAATGAGGCGGCGGCAATGGCCTTAATTGCCGTCAGTAGCTGTGTTGACTGGCTACCATCGGGCTTCATGCCTACCTCAGCCAGAATATTCTTATGCTCCATCTGGGTATCAATCATCGCCCCTTGCATGGCATTCAGCCATTTGGCGTGCACCACCGTCCCCTCGGCACCGGTAGACGGGTCGCCATCGTGGAACAGGCCATCGGCGGTTTCGACCGGCGAAAGAATCTCTTTCATTTAGGGTGTCTCCCCGTCATTATTCATGTTCTGAGTCTGTGCCGGTGATCCCGCCACGTTCGGCGCTGAACGCAGTAAAGTTTTCAGCGCGTCAATGTCTGCCTGCTGCGCTTTCACTTTCGCGGACAGGTCTTTTATCGCCTCAATCAGCAAGGCGGTGATACTGCCGTAGGCGACGGCTTTTACATTCTTGACAACGGTGCCATCACTCTCGTGGTAATCCCCCGAATTACCCACTGCCTCAGGCAGGACCTTTTCCAGCTCATCAGCCATCACACCCGCCTGACGATGTTCGGCCAAGACATACGTGTAGCCCGTCAGCGTTTCGACCTTTTCAAGGCCATGTTCTATTTTCGCAATATCGCTTTTGATCCGCCGGTCAGAGTTATTTTGCCAGTGACCCTGCGCGGCGTAAGCGCTGCCATCATCCTTAAAAACGAACCACTTCATATTACCGCCACCGCGATTAATAATAAGGCGATGTTCATAATGGCTGCCCACCACATCGGCACCGTAAAATTCGGTGCTCATGGGAGATTGCCTGGATAAGGGTAATAGCGGCATTCACCTGAACGTGTCTCGTTGCCGCTTCGCCCCCTGCCATAAAAATGCAAAATATCTGTGAGGTGGCCACCACCGGATAGGGAGACAGCTTTCCCAAACGTTGCCCCACCACTGGCGGTAACGTTGCCACCCACTTCAAGATTCTGTATCCAATGCAGGCGCTCTGTATTCCATTCGCCGGTTTTGACATTGTTGGCGTACAACGCGACGCTGCCTTTGCCATTGGCAATCAGCCCTGAATCGCTGTCGCCGACATTGACCGAATGGGTGATCTGCAGACGGCCGTTAACCGTGCCACCGGTACGTTTATCCAGCGCGTTTTGTGCCTGTTCAGCGGTATTTTTCAGCCCCAGATGGGCCACGAACGCCGCTTTATCCGGGATATCCGCACCGTTTTTTCTCTTAAGCAGGCTCTGGTTGCTCTTCTCTTCCTGCGATTGTTGAATCAGCCCTTGGATGGCCTCGGCCAGCTGGCTATTTTGTGCCGGATTGGGCTGCATCCCGACGGCCGCCAGAATATTTTTCTGCTCCGTCTGGGTATCGATGACCGCCCCCTGCATGGCGTTCAGCCACAGGGCGTAGAGCACGGTGCCCCTGACGTCGCCGGCCGGAGCGCCGTCATGAAACAGCCCGTCATCGCTGTCAATCGGCGCGATAATGTCCTTCATGGGCGCGTTTTTTCCCGGTAGTTAAACACCACCTGCGTGTGCGCGGGTTTCAGGTCTTTAAACAGGCCTTCAATCAGGTTCTGGCCAAAGGTCAGCAGCTTTTCCCCGGCCACCGAGCTGCCGGCACCTGCGCGTCATCGATATTGACTATCCATAGCCAGATAATCTCCGGCACCCAGATACGCTCGCCGGCCCGGCCAATGCAGGCGTGGAACGGCTCCGGCTCGTCAATGGTGATGCGGTAGCCCAGCGATTTAGCGAGATGGATAAAGTATGTCCGGCTCAGACCACCGGTGGCGTTGATTCGCGCCAGCACCTGCTGACGACGCTGCTGTAGCGTCATGCCGCTGTCGGGGGAAAGACTTAACATCCGCTCCCAATCCGCCAGCAGCCCCACGGCGAGGAAGGGGGTGATACCGTCGGCCACTTCACCGGCGCGGATTTCCAGCTGTGCCAGGCTCTGCCCCTCGGCCTGCAGTTCAGCCGTCAGGCGCTCACCGGTCAGCGCATAGCTTTTTGGTGGCAGCAGGGCACTGAGCAGCTGTGCGTAGTCGCGGCCGTTCATGGCATTGTCTCCACGGTGATAGTCCCTGCGCGTATCCACTGCACGGTCTGTTTGTTCACCACCGGCACCACATTGGCGCTGGGGGCAAGCAGCTGGTAGTCCACCACGCCGACCACTTCCGATATCAGCGCCCCCAGCTGGGTTCTGACCGCCACCTCGCCGGGGGCCAGGCGGTTAAAGTAGTCGGTGAGCGCAGTCGTCATCTGTTTGCGCGCCGCGTCCAGCGGCAGGTTGCTCAGGCTGACCCGGGCCGTGATATCGGCTTTCACCACCTCGGGGGCCAGCACCAGGCAGTCTTTCGCGGTGACCGGGCGCATCTCGTCAATGTAGCGCTGCACCGCCTTAATCGTCTCCGGCGATGGCAGGTCGTTATCGGTGACTATCACCACATCCACCGTGCCGTAGCCCCGGCGCAGCGGGTAGACATAGGCTTCGGTGACGCCCGGCAGGGACACCGCCCAGCGATGGTAATCATATTGATTGCCGCCCGCCGGCGGACGGCGTATCACCTCCAGCAGACGTGCCAGCAATGCGGCGTCGGATTCGGCCTCGCTGCCGCCGACCATGCGGGTGAGTGTCACCTTGCTGTCAACACCGGCGGGGGCCATCAGCAGCGTTCCTGGCGTGTTGTCCGCCAGATTGCCCTGGGTACCGCTGTCGAGTGCGCGGGCGGGCAAGGTCAGACTGCCGGTTGCGTCTATCGTGCCCGGCGCGGTGGTCTGGTAGCGCTGACGGCTTCCGGTAGGCCGCAATTGCAGCAGGCCGGTAATGTTTGCCCCAGGGTTGCCGGTCAGGCGTACTTCGTCGCCGGCCGGCGTCGCCGCTTTCGGCGTCAGGTTGCGTGTGCGGGCGTGCATCACCAGATAGTCATGGTCGGCGGTGTCCGGGAACATTTGCCGCACTATCCACAACTGGTGCTGGTACAGCCCCTGCAGTGCGCTGGCAATGGCGTTTGCGCGCACCGCATAGTCACTGTCGGGGCCGGTATCGGCGTCCGGCAACTGGTTGCGGATATCGCGCAAGAGCGTGTCGGCAATCTCGGTATGAGTGGGGGTGCTGTGCGCCATGGTGATATTCCGTTTAAATGACCTTTACCGGGTGGCTAAAGGTCTGCAAATTGTCGTTGGCGGCCTCGACATCGATATGCAGCCGCAGGTCGCCCTGTGCCGGACGGCTGACACTGACGTCAATGCGACGGTCGCGGTTATCGGCCAGCAGCGGTTGCAGCGCCTGCTCGGCATATTGCTGTGCCAGCCGCCGGGTGGTGGCCGAGTCCTTGGCCCGCGCCAGCTCATGCAGGCGTGACCCCAGCTGCGGGTCAGCCCAGTACTGCCCGAGCGGCGTCATTAAGCGCAGGTAGACCGCGTTATGCAGGTCAGTGGTGCGGGTGCCGGTGTAATCGCCTGTCAGGCTGTCAATCAGTGCGTCCATGGCGTCAGGGTAAGGCAGGATGGAGTAGGAGAGGAGTGACGCGGGTGTAGGGGGTAAATGGTAGGGTGCGTCGCGAGCCGCGACGCTATCTTACCCGTTAACCGGTCCGTCGGACAGCCCGGACGGTGTCGGGTGCCTGTGGCCACTTTGCCGAATGCCGTTGATTTCCACCTCGGCACTGCGCAGGGTGCCGCCCTGGTGCTCAATATCCCCCGCAAAGCGCGCCACCGCGCCGTCGTTGCCGTTAAGGGTCATACCGCCGTGACCATTGATAGGCCCCTCGGCCGTCAGTGCCTGTGACGCTGACAGCATCGGCGTCTCAAAGCCGGCGCGCTCTTTGGCGTTCACCTGGTAACGCTTGCAGGTGACCTGATAATCGTCGCATTCCACGGCAATGATTTTGTGCCGTTTCAGGGTAATACTGGCCCCTTCATCGGTATACAGCGCCACCTCGCCGCTTTCCAGCCCCTGCAACCGGTAGGTGCTGTGCTCGGTGGCAATCACGATACTGTGGCGGGTACAGCCACCCACCGGTAACACCACTGCCATGGTGCCCGCCGGCGGCACCGAAGTCAGGCCGTAGTGCTGGAACAGCTCCACGTCCGGCGTACTCTCCCCGGCCAGCCCCGAGACCTGGGCGGTCTGCACACCGCCGGTGGGCGTCACGCAGCGCAATACCGCGCGGTAGGCCAGCCGCAGGCCACCCAGGGCACGACGAATACGCTGGTCGATGTGTGCTATCAGGTCAGCCATCTATCTGCTCCCAGCTTTGCCATAACGTTTTTGCGCCTTTTTGGCCCTTGACCTTACTCACTTTTTTACTTCCCGGCAACGCATCCGGCAGTCAGACGCCATCCTCGCGCAGCGTCAGCAGCGTCAGCAGGGTCTGCAGCGGCTGGCCACGTCCACCTCTGAAGCGTCGGTGCATCAGGTAAAAAATGCCGTCAAGGCCGTGTGACTCGCTCTTTATCCGTACCCGCTGGCCCGGTGCCCACAGCAGTCCCTCGGCGGTATGCAGTCCGCGCACCACGGCGGTGATAAGCAGGCCGTTAAGCCTGGCGTCCGCCATCAGCTTGCGCGCGCGAAAATGCACCTCCTCATCGCTATCCGTATCGCCCACCACAACCACCAGGGGGCGGTAGAGCGGAACGCTCGTATCTTTCACCTGGCTGCGGCGGTCATGGCGGCCATCAGCCTGTGTGCTGCCGTGCCCCTGGGCCAGCACCGTGACCTCGGAGTAGCGGCTGCTGATATTATCACTCACCGCCAGGCGCAGCAGGTTATTGCCCTGACCGTCGCGCCGCAGTACCAGCGTATCCACCGGCGGGGTGCTGTAGTCCGGGCCACCCACCACCAGGGTACCGTCAGCGCTCACCCAGGGCCACAGCCCGCTGGCTTCCGCTGCCTTGCGTAGCGCGTCCCAGGCGGTATCGCCGGGGTCAATGCTGACCTTTTTGGCGGCCAGCGGCGAGGKGGCCTGCAGGCGAATGTGGGTGACCCCCAACGGTCGCACTATCTGGGTGACCACCTCCTGCAGGCTCATGTCCCGGGCACTAAACAGCGGGGCTGAGCAATCAACCAGTACGGCGGCCGCATCGCGGCCATAGACACTCAGCGTATGCTGCCCGCGCGCTACCTCGTGGCGCAGTTCGTCCACCTGACCGGTCATGATAAGCGCGTCACCGGCGCGCAGTTCGGCCCGTGCGCCCACCCTGACCTCCGACGGCAGGCGGGCCTGACTCAGTCCGACGGTGAACGCCCAGCCCGCCGCCGGGGTCAGCAGGTCGGCGTCCAYTTCAATGTCCAGCCAGTCATCATGGGCTACCCCGCCAATCTGCAGGGCGATGCGCTCGGTAGGGTTAACGGGCGAAGGCATACAGACGGTCTCCGGGTTGCAGCGCGTTAGGGTTGCGCAGGGTGGGATTTAATCGGGCCAGTTCNNNGNNCNNGNNNGCNNCNGCGCGCGGCGTCGCCGTACCATTCAAAGGCCAGCAGATGCAGATTGCACGCCCGGGTGACCTGCCGCAATATTCGCGGCGGACGGCGCACTATCAGGGTGCGGGCCTGGCTCTGCAACTGGTAGGCCAGTTGCTGCAACGCAGTGATAAGGCGGCGGTCGTGGCGGGCGTCGGGTGTGACGTCACGGGTCTGGTGCGCCGTGCGCTGCCGGGTGTCCATCACGGTGCGCTGGGTCACGATGGCGGTCACGATTAGCGACCGCACCTCTTCACACAGGCGTTCAATATCGCTGCCGGAAAGCGTCGGCGTCGCCGCTTCCGCCTGAAAGATATCCGCTGCTACGTCAACCCACTCCGCTATCGTCACCAGGCGCACGGTCTGGTTAATCAGCTCACGGTCGGCCTGCGGCATAATGCTGGCCCGGTTCAGGGTGGAGGCAAAAACGCCGTCCGGGTTATTGGGTGCGTTCGCCGTCATCCGCCGGTCGGCAAACYCGGCCAGCCGCTCGCCCTGACTGCGCACCGCCAGCCAGTCCGACAGTCGCGTCACCTCGCTAAAATTCAACCGGTCACTGAAAGCGGACAGCAGCCCTTTCAGGTCAGAGACAAACGCCGTGGGCATATCCAGGTAGTTCATCACGCTGCCCACAGAAGTCTGCACCTCGTCGGCCAGTGCCTGCACCACATACTCCGCTGATGCCACCAGATTACTGATGCGGGCGATGCCTTCATTGCCGCGCCGGATGGCTGCCAATGCGTCCGACAGCCCGGCGGTCACGCTGTCCAAMAGGCCGCCGGTGCGTGGGGTGGTACTGACCGGCGCAAACAGGGCCTGTTCGGTGCTGGCCTCGACAAACACCAGTTCAACAGTCACCGCGTTAAGCGGCTCTACCTCGTGCTCGACGCCCGCCTCCAGCAGCTGCACGCGTGGCAGCGAGCCATACACCGGGTGGACCAGTTCACCAGGGCCGGGGGCTTTTAGCGCCGCCAGAAACGCCTTGAGGCGCGCCTGGTAGCCATTGCCCCAGAACAGCGCCGACAGGCGCAGGTTCAGTGCTTTCAGCCCGTGGTCTTCCACCTCCGCCCCGTCGCGCCAGGGGTATTCATACACCACCGTATCGCGGGCCAGCACCTCGCGGGTGTAGAGGCAATCGAAGGCGATACCCCGAAATGACGCCGGCAGCAGCATATCGACACCCAGCTGCCCGGCCAGTTGATAAAGCGTATCCGCCATCAGTGTCGTCTCCCGTCACGCGCCAGCCGCGTCTCCACAGCGGTGGCAATCTCGCGCCCGTCCAGCGTGACGCTGACATTGATATCTGGAAGGGAAGGCGTTTCTTTAATCGCTGTCGCGCTGCTCCTGTTATTCTGGACGTCAGGGATCATAAAGCGGCGAATTTCAGCCTGTGCGGCCAGCGCATCCTGTTTTTGTAGGTTAGCCCGCTTCAGGCGCGCCAACTCAGCCATTTCAGCAGCCTGTCCCACGGTATTTGCCGGTGTCATAGCCATCATTCCGGCTGTCACAGGATTTATCAAAGCCGCTCCACGTGCGCTCAGTARCCCCTCAGTTAGAACCCCTTTTCCAGCAGAAAGGACTTTTTTGCCGACCTGTGTGCCCAATAGACCTCCGCTCACCAGGCTTTTACCGGCTGAGATGACTTTGCCTCCGGATTTTTTCAAAACTGTACCGATGCCCGTCGCACCCGCACCTTTCCCCAGCAATATATCAGCGCCGGTCTTGACGGCCGCTGCCGCCCCCAGCGCGGTAATGGCCAGCGACGCCTGGGTCGCTGCTGTGGTGAGACCAGGGAATTCCTGGGCCAGCCTGGCGCCGCTCTCGGCCACGTCGCCCAGCACACTGGACAGTGGYGCGACCGCATCATTGGTCGTATAGAGTTTTTCATTTTCCGCCTGCTGAACGCGAAACTGGCTGCCTTTACTCACCAGGCCAAAGTCCAGATCGCCTGATAGCTGGCCTGCAGGTGTATCAAACTGTTTGACCACCTCATCGGTCAGCTGTCGGAACATCGTCCGGCTGCGCTCATAGCCATAAAACCCATTGCGCGATTCCTGATTAGTCAGCAGGGTCGAGACATGGGCACCGTGACGCCCTTCAATCGCCGCTTCCAGGTTGGCGCGTTTTTCCGGATCGCGCGTGTTGGCCAGCTCAGCGCGCAGTTTTTTCGTTTGCGGATCGTGCCTGTCCGCCAGTTGTATCACCCGATACAACGTATCGAGCGACGCCAGGCCGGCTTTCACATCCTGGGTCATCAGCGCCTGGATATCGACGCCCTTGCCCCGGATAAGCAGATTTTTCGCGTTGTTCTTCAGGTTGGTGGAGGACAGCTCGGCCAGCAGGCTATTGGCGTTGGTGGCCGCCTCACCGGGCTCGCCGGCAACCGAGCCGGCGGCTTCAAACAGCGCCAGGGTCTGGGCATAGCCCCGTCGTCCATGGAAGCCGGCCGACTTGGCGGCCTCGAGCGCGCGCGGCACCGCCGAGGCCAGCAGCGGAACGTCCACCAGACCGTGTTGCGCCGCTGTGGTGGCCCCGCTCAGGGCGATGCGGCTGTCGCGTTCGCTGAGATTAAAATTGACCGCCGCATTTTGCAGCAGCGCCATCTCTTTGGGCTCCGCCCCGGTGGCCGTGGCGTTTTTCATCACCTCCGGCAGATAGGAAAAGGCTTTTTCCTTCGGCAGGGAGCGCAGCATGATTTCCAGCGCGTCCATGGCCGGGCCGGGGGTGCCGCCGCCGGCGCGCGTGGCGGCGCGAATGTGCTGGTCAATGACCTTAAGGCCCGCCTCGCGCACACTCGCGTTATCATTGCGGTAGGCAAAATTGGCCAGCTTGCGCAGGTGCGCATCGTAGTCCATCTGGCGGGTAATGGGCTGGCGCAGCGTCATCGCCCCGGCAACCAGCCCGGAGCCAAGGGACAGCGCCCCCTTAAGCCAGCTGCGTTGCTGGCGTTCGGCCCCGGCCATTTCCTGACGCAGCCGGGCAATGCTGGTCTGCATCTTGTCATAGGCGCGCACCTGCTCGCTGGCCGACAGGGTGCCGCTGCGCGCCAGGCGCTGATAGGCCGCCTGGGTACGCTGGATTTCCCGCTGCAGGTGACGCTCGCCGCGTAGCCCCAGGGTTTCCCGCGCCTGGCTCAGGCGGCGAAATTCCGCCGACAGACGGCGAATGCCCGGCGTCGCGCTGTCCTTGACGCCAAAACGTAGCTGGGTATCAAATTCACGGGCCATGGGTTACGTCCGTTTGGCTGAGGGAGGCCGGCGGCGCAGGCTTTTGATGGTCCTGTTTTTCCGCCAGCCCTTGGGGTTTTCCAGACGCCCGATAGCGTCGAGCAGCCCGCCCAGCGCTACAGCGTCAAGGCGGCGGGCGCGGGCGGCGCTGATGCCGTACTGTCCGAGTCGGACAAGGGCAAAACGGTAGTCGCGCAGTCGGGCTTCAGCGCGCTGAGCTTTTTTTTCGCCTCAAGCTGGGCGGTATGCAGCGCGGTATAATCTTCCGGCACCAGGGTGTCGCACAGAAGCGGATAGGTGATCTCTTCCGGTGCCAAGGTGCCCAGTTGGGTCAGGCAGCGGGCCAGAATACCCAYCGCGGTGTCGGATTCGGGAATACCGGCCTCGATAACGGCGATTTCATCGCCCACGGTGGCCAGGCGGACCGTCACCTCACGGTGCAGTACGCCGTCGTGGTAAATGCCCACCGGCAGGGTGGTGCTATGGGTAAATGYCATSGRTTACTCCTCAACCTTGTTCAGTGCAAAGGCGCTAATGGTGATACGGGCCTCATTGTCAACGGTATACTGTTCACCCACCTCGGTAACAAACACACCCTGATAGGTGATGCGCTTGCCGCCGGTGAGGGGGTATTGCGTCAGTTTTGCGCCCRAGATTTTTTCCCAGTGCAGGGTCTTGTCGACCGGTACCACGGCGGTAATGGACAGCTCCCAGGTGGCAATCCCCTGGGTGTAGCCCTTGGCGCGCCAGGTGGAATTCATGGTCTTGACCAGCTGCTTGCCGGTGTTCTCGCGCGGACTAAACTCAGTCACCTCAACCTCGGTGCTGTTGACCTCCAGCACCACCGCGCCGGTGTATTCCAGTGCCATACAGGCCCCCTTTACAAAAGATAAATGGTGGCGGCAAACACATGCAGACCGCGCACCRCCGCCGCCGGGATGCTGGCATCGGCGCGGCTGTCGTCCTGCCGACTGCGTGTGACCTTCAGCTGGTCCTTGTGTTCGTCCACATTTTCAACGATTTCCAGCTGCTCCAGGGCGTAGAGCACATCGAGCAGCTCGGAGCGGATACGCAGCAGGCGGATATCGTTGAGTTTTTCGCGCGGGAAGCGCTGGGTGATACGGGCACGGCAGGCCAGGCGCACATAGTCCAGCGAGCGCAGGATAGTGATATCCATCAACGAACGGTCGGTCACGCCCATGCTGTTTTTCACATAGGTACTGACTGCCCGCACAATCTGCACCTGACTGCCGTTCACCTCAAAAGGCGTCAGGCCGTTGGCCAGCGCGTTTTCCTGCTCGCTGCGCCCCGGCCATTTGTCCTGCGGCGTGATATCCGCACCGGGTAACGCCAGGGTGTTGAGCGGGCGCGCCGGGTCAGACTCGCTGGCGATGATGGCGGCATATATCGCTGCCAGCTCGCCGCCCGGCAGCATTGAGCCGGGGTACCAGCCCATCGTGAGACGCRCCGCGTTGACGTCTGTCGTGAGCGCGGTGCCCCCTGCCAGCGTGCCATTCCAGCCGACCACCCCCAGTGCGCCGCGCTGCTCCAGCGGCCCGGACACCTTGTCCAGCCMGGCGGCAAGGGTGGTGAGCGCGGTTTTGCTGGCGTACGGCGACATCACCAGGGTATGCCCGGCGCTGAAAATCRCCGCCAGCGCCGCATCCAGTGCGGGGTCGCCCTCGCCGCCGCGCATCGGCGTCAGCGCAGCGGTGATACCCGGTGCGCTGAGTGTGACGGCCACGCCAATCTGGTTACCACAGGCCCCTTTATTGCGCGCAGTCAGCACCAGCTGATTACCGGGGCTTTTACCGCCGGATGACGGAGCCGGAATATCCGCCATCGCCGCCGTTACCGGTAGCGCGTCCAGGGTGTTGATGGCCTCGACCAGGCTCACCATCAGCGCCCCGGCGCTATCGCCACTGGCGACAGCAATGGCGACGGTTTCGCCGCAGACGCCAAGGCGCCCCTGCCCGGTGCCGCTGGCGCTGCCCTTCAGTACCAGCGTACCGCTGGCCGCCACGCCGGCCTCGCTGTCCGGTATCCCCACCACCGCCAGCTGCAGGGTGTCATTGGCGCGGATGGCGGCCCGCGCCATGCGGTGCGCCTGGGAGCCACGCCCAAACAGGCTGGCGGCGGCCTCATCGCTGAACACGTTTACCGGCGTCAGCGTATCGGTGTCCGGCGTGGTGGTGCGCTGGGCCAATATCACCAGCTTCTGGTCGTTAGTGGCCAGCGCCCGTGACGCCAGGGTGGTGTTAAACCCGAAGTAATAGCCGGGTTTATAGGTTGGCGTCGGTATCACGGCATCAATGCTCATGCGTCCCCCTTGATAGATGGTTTATCGCGCAGCCCTTGACGGGCCATCACGTCAATCAGGATCTTTTGCCCTGGTGGTCACCAGATCCTGCGCGACAGCCGTTGACGGGTCATCAAGGTGATAGGCCAGCCCGGTGCGCTCATGCATCGGCCACGGCGTATCCAGTCGCCCCTGATAGTCCGCAAACAGCCGGTCAGGATCATTGTCGCCTTCCGGCGCGGGCCAGCGGCCATTATCCAGCGCCTCTTCAACCCAGACCGTGTCGAACTCGCAAGAATAGGCCGCCAGGGCATCACTGTTCAGGCGGGTGCTAAGCAGCGAGCGCACCCGGCCCGGCAGCAGGGGCTCGACAGGCAGCCCCATATCCTGCCGGCTCATCAAGCGCCGCACGGCCCGAATCAGTCGATTGCAGCCCACTTCATCGCGGGCCGGGCCGCCCTTGCGCTGGGCGGCTTCCTCACGCACCGAATAGGCCGCCAGCAGCACCGAGAAACGCCCGGTGGTATAAAAACGGTGTTTATGGGTACTGACCGGGCGGGTCTGCTGCACGCCGAAAAAGGTCACCCAGCAGGCGGGCAGCACGCGGGCGATAGCCCCCACATCCTCCAGCTCGCCACCATAGCTGCCGACGCTACACACCATGCGACCCAGCCCGTCTTTAAGCCGCGCCATCATGGCGTTTTCAATTTCGCTTATCATTAAAATCCCCCTCCGCCGGTCTGGTTGCGGCCCCAGATGCGGCGACCGGAAAAGAACGCCGCCCCGGCATTGCCCTGCAGCGTGCCACCGTTCTGGGTGGTGGCCAGCGTAACCCGCCCATTGGCGACGTTTTCCAGATAGCGGATGGCGTCGCGGTAGCGGTCACGGATTTCATCGGTGCAGACCCGTTCGGTGCCGGTGAGGCGGTAGCGGGCGATATCACAGGCAATGCCGCGCAGGTTGGAGGGCACCCCCGGCAGCGGCAGGGTATAGCGCCCGCCGATATAGCCATTAATCTCATCACTGGCGGCCTGCAACCCGCCGGCCAGCACGGCAGCATCAATCTCGCCGGTGTTGTCGCGGTCGGTCAGGGTGCGCACTTCCCGCTCTCCAAAGCGCAACACCATGTCCTCAAGGCTGGCGTACACGCTTATTTACCCGTCGAGCCGTAGGCCATCTGCCAGAAGCCAAACCCGGCCTGGCCGCGCGCCTCTGCGCCAAACTTGAACTGCTTGCGCATAAACACGTCCGGGCTGTTGATATCGGTCATGGCGACAAACAGCGGGGCCTGGCGCTGCTGGAAAATCAGCGGCTTTAACGGGCGGCTGGTATCCATCAGGAACCAGGCGCTGTCCGAGGTCAGCCAGGGCACGACCAGCACCTCGGCAGTGCCCTTGTAGATATTGGCCTTGCCGTCATCGAGACGTTCGGCGGTGATAAGGGTACGCGCCACATCGTCCAGCGCCGGCGGCACGACCAGCAGGTTGGGCATGATATTCAGCGGCCGCCCCTCTTCGTCATTCATCTGGCGCAGTTGCTTGCGCGCTTCGCCGTAGGACGCCTGCGCCTGCGCCAGCGACGCCGCCGACAGCACCTGCTTGCCTTTGTTGGAATAGGTGGTCTTGCCTATCGTGTGCTTGTCACTGAAAAACGGCTGGCCGTCATAGCCTTTTTTGCTAAAGCCTTTATTCAGCAGCTCAAACACCATCTCGTCCGGCCACTGTTTGGCGGCAAAGCCCGCATCCTGCGCCTGGGGCTGGTAAACACCCAGCTGGTCATTCTGGATATCGTTGCGATCCACTTCCACCGTGGCCTCATAGTCATCATTGACCAGGGTGTAGGTTGACGCCGCCAGCGCCGGCGCATCCAGTGCGCCCAGGGGCGATGGACGCGCCGCGCCCAGTCCTCATCTGCCCCCTTGAGCACGCGGCCATCACTGAGGGCCGCCGTCAGCAGGGTAGTGACTTCGTTGCCGCTCAGCTGACGACCGAGTGCCGCCACCTGCTCGCGCAGCTCATTGACCACGCTGACCGGGGCATAGGCAGCCGGATCAGGGGGCGTGGTGGTCTGCTGTGACAGCGCGGTAATCTGGTTATCCTGCTCGCTGAGCAGCGACAGCAGATTGACGCGGGCCGCCGCTGTACCTTGTCCGCCCGACAGGCGATCAATGAGTTTTTTCAGCTCAACCGTCACCTCGTCTGGCGTGGCCGACAGCGGCAGATTCAGCATCCAGCGCAGTTGTTCTAACAGTTCATCCACGTTATTTTCTCCCGTGAGTTGTTGTGACGCCGCCGCCAGCAGCGCCGCCATACCGTCAAGCGCCGGCACGTTGGTCAGCGCGGCATTCACCAGGCAGGTCACATTGCCCTGCCTGTCGTACTGAAACAGCGGGGAGACAAAGCGGTACTCCCCGGCGGCAATCAGTGTGCGGGCGCGCTCGGTCCATTCGACATCCACTGCAAACAGCCCCTGGCTCTCGACCCATTCCAGCTGCGAATACCAGCCGGCTGCCGGGGCCGGCTGGTCGTTCTCCCGGGCATGGATAGCCTGGTGCTCATAGTCAAAGCAGTACGGCGTCTGACGGGCCTGGGCGGCGTCAATTAACCGCTGGGCCTGGGGGGCCTCCAGCCGCCAGTGCGCCACGTCGGTGGGACGTGTATCCTGCGAGCGAAAGGTGCCGGCCGGAAACAGCTGGACACGGGTGCTGGCGCTCTCCAGCGCCACGGTCAGTGCGGCAAGGCGGACGGTGTTTTTCACGCGGTGGCGGTCCCAGAAAGTGTATTCATGGGAAACAGCCTAACGTGAGCATCGGGGATCTCGTCGTGACGGGGGTGTAGAGAGTAATGGTGAGGGGAAAACATCGCAATAACGGGCTGCCGTCAGACTACACCGCTGACGCTGGCGGCAATACCCCGATTAAAACCCGTTTAAATCGCCACAGAATCGCTTAACGCTGTTTCAACCGCACATCGTCTGCCTGGCTATCAAAAAACGCGCTACGGCCTTTTCAGAGCGTCACTCGTCCAGCGCACGCTGGAGGTAATCATTGACGGTGTGCGCCAGGGCCTGATAATCCTCGTCGGTCAGACTGAGAAAGGGCCGCGCCGGTATCGTCGAGCCGGGGTGATTGACGTTTTTTACCACCCGACCGTTAAAGGCCAGCGCCTTTTTATAGCGGGGGCGAATAACATGGGGCCGGGTGGTGCCTCCCTGCTGGTGAATACGCGTGTACACCACATTGGTTCCGACCACGGCCTGGTCGTTATCGGCGTCGCTGTCAATGGAGGCGGCCAGCACGCCCCGACTGCTGCAGGATTTTACCGGCGCGCGCAATGGGCAGCCAGCGCGGGTGGCCTTCCTGCTCGAAATTCTCCATCACCGCGTCATACAGTTCTTCACTGAGGGCGCGCATCAACGGCTGACGGTGGCTCAGGGACTACGCCAGCCGTTCCAGGGCTTGACGCAGGGTATCGGGCACGGTGATCGTCACATCTATCGTAAGCGCCCCGTGGAGGACGTCTTGAATTATTGGTGGGTTTGTTGTATGAGACAGTAAACCTACGTTACACGCTTATGTTCATTGCATTTTCACATTGTATTGATTTTAATAACTTTTATTTCCATCCCGGTTTGAGTGATATGAAATTAGTGGTTCTGAAGTTTGTGATAATGTCCATTAAAATTTAAGTGGACACTATTATCGCCGGATTATCCATGATCTGACAGCCGTCCCTTATAGGATGCGGGTTCACTAGGCATCGTAGTGGAACATATTCTTACCGGGCCATACAACAAACCACCAATAATTCAAGACGTCCTCCACGGGGCGCTTACAAGCAAACCGGCGTTAAGCGCTTTCAGCGTCATCAGATCGCCGGCCGCGATATCCAATAGTAAGGTTGAGCTGTCAAACAAAAACGCCGCGGGCGGCTGCTCGCCCATGAGTACGCTGCGCAATTCCTCGGCCGAGTCGGTTTCCGTCAGACGCGCCGCCAGGGACTCATCGCTTAGCACATGGGTCAACTGCCGCAGCAAAGCAAGATGCTCGTCGGAACGCGCGGCAATATCGATGACCACATAGGCCGCCTGCCCTTCGCCCCAGTCAATCCCCTGCGGATACTGGAAGACCTGCACACCGGTATTTTGTACCAGATGGCGGGTCGCCGTGGTGCCGTGGGGAATGGCGATACCGTTTCCTAGAAAGATAGACGTTTGGGTTTCCCGCTCCAACATGCCCGCCAGATAGCCATCGCTGACGCAGCCCGCCTGCGTCAGCGCGTCCACGGCCTGACGAATGGCCTGCTCTTTATTCTCGGCCTTGGCGCCGAGATGGATGTCATTTACTGACAGCTCGAACATAGTTCTCCTCACCTGTTGAATGGCTGAAGTTGAATCGTTTCATCTAATAGAGTTAAAAAACGCGTAACTTCTGGTTTGTCCATCGAAAAGCCACGCTGAAACGTTTCAAATAGTGTGAAGCCAGTTGGTGCTTAATGCAAGGGATCGCTTCTATTTCATGATGAATCTTTGATATCCAGCACATTTTTCCCGACGGCGGCCCGATATTTTACGCACCGGCTGAAGCTGCGCTGAAGGAGAAAAACGCCTCCCACTTTCTTTCCCGCCGCGTCTCTTCGGCCACCGCGACGTTTTCCCGGGGTATTTTTTCCGGCGCGCTATTTTGTTTTGCCGCTATCGGCGTATGATGCGCCCGTCCCCGTCCTTTACCCGAACGCTATTCATGATACCTACCCCTGTCGCCCTGGCGCGGCACAGGCCGGATATGACCTCTGCTGCCTTTCTGGCGATAGCCTTTCTTACCGGTATTGCCGGTGCGCTCCAGCTCCCCACGCTTAGCGTATTTTTATCGCAGGAAGTCGAGGCCCGTCCGTTTATGGTTGGCCTGTTTTATACCGGCAGCGCCGTAATCGGTATTCTCGTCAGCCAGTTCCTCGCCGCCCATTCCGACAAGCATGGCGATCGCAAAATCCTGATTTTTAATTGCTGCCTGCTGGGCGCGCTGGGTTGCGTGCTGTTCGCTTACGATCGCAATTATTATCTGCTGCTGGGCCTGTGCGTGCTCCTGATCAGTTTTGGCTCAACCGCCAACCCGCAGCTTTTCGCCCTGGCACGCGAACATGCGGATAATACCGGCCGTGAAGCGGTCATATTCAGTTCGGTGCTGCGCGCGCAGGTCTCGCTGGCCTGGGTCATCGGTCCGCCGCTGGCATTCGCGCTGGTGATGGGGTTCGACTTCAAAACGATGTATCTGATGGCCGGCGTGACATTCTTGCTCTGCTGCGCCCTGGTCTGGCTGATGTTGCCTTCTATGCGAAAAACGCAGCGGCAGGCCCGTGAAGTGCTGGAGGCGCCGCGCCGCAATCGGCAGGATACGCTACGGCTGTTTGGCGCTTGTACGTTAATGTGGACCTGCAATTGCATGTATCTTATCAATATGCCGCTGTATATCCTTCACGAACTGCATTTGCCGGAGAAAACCGCCGGGGTGATGATGGGCACCGCCGCCGGTCTGGAAATCCCCACCATGCTGCTGGCCGGTTGGCTGAGCCGGCGCTGGGGGGAAACGGCGTTTGATGCGCCTGGCGGTGGTGGCCGGGGCGCTGTTTTACCTGGGCATGCTAACAATGCGCGATCCTACGGCGCTACTGATGCTGCAGTGACTGAATGCTCTCTTTATCGGTATCCTGGCCGGCATCGGCATGATCTATTTTCAGGATTTGATGCCCGGTCAGGCCGGTGCCGCCGCCACCTTGTTTACCAACAGCGGGCGGGTGTGCTGGATTATCGCCGGATCGCTGGCGGGTCTGGTATCGGAAATCGGACAATTTCACAGCGTCTTTTCGCTGTCGCTGATGATGATTGCCGGTGCCAGATATTGCATGTGGCGCATTCGTGATGTAGATTCGCCGCAGCCCTGCGACACACTGCATCCCCCTCTGCCCGGCGCCGACGGTAAGCTGTCGCCATGATCACGACATACACTACAGGTCCTTGTTAATGGCTAGAGCTAATGAAATAAAGCGCGGTATGGCGATAAATTACAATGGTAAATTATTGCTGGTTAAAGATATCGACATCCAAAGCCCCAGCGCGCGCGGCGCCAGTACGCTATATAAAATGCGTTTCGCCGATGTCCGTACCGGTTTGAAGGTTGAAGAGCGTTTTAAAGGCGATGACATCCTTGATACCATCACCTTGACACGGCGCTCGGTGACGTTTTCCTATGTGGATGGCGACGAATATATCTTTATGGACGACGAGGATTACACCCCCTACATCTTCAAAAAAGATCAGATTGAAGATGAGTTGCTGTTTATCCCTGAGGGCGGAATTCCCGGCATGCAAGTGCTGACCATGGATAACGCGGTGCTGGCGCTGGAACTGCCGCAGACCGTGGATCTGGATATCGTCGATACCTATTGCGCGGCAAATCATTTGATACTGAAAGGCAAAATTTTTGATACGCTCAAAAAAAACACAAAAGCAACTTATTTGATACTAACTACTGTACTCATGTCACTTTTTTAACACAGGCTAAAGAAACACCCTGACTGG
>NZ_JBLKSS010000030.1:0-19453 GCF_047607725.1 Sodalis sp. (in: enterobacteria)
TATCATCGCCGGATTATCCATGATCTGACAGCCGTCCCTTATAGGATGCGGGTTCACTAGGCATCGTAGTGGAACATATTCTTACCGGGCCATACAACAAACCCACCAATAATTCAAGACGTTCTCCACGGGGCGCTTACCTCTACACTAGAGTGGCCCCGCCGTTGTGCCGGTAGGGTTAAATCCGCCCCGGGCGGCCAGATAACCAGGATTATAACCACGCCTTATGCGAATACCTCGAATATATCATCCGGCGCCGCTGGCCGTCGGCGCCGTCCTCGAAGTTAGCGAAGACGCGGCGCATCATTTAAGCAGGGTGCTGCGCATGACCACTGACGCGCCGCTTGAGCTGTTTGACGGTAGTAATCAGGTTTTTAGCGCCCGGTTGACCCGAGTGGACAAAAAAGCCGTCGAGGCCAGGGTGCTGGCGGCACGTACGGAAGATCGCGAATCGCCGCGGCATTTGCACCTGGGACAGGTGATGTCCCGCGGGGAAAAGATGGAATTCGCTATCCAGAAATCCTTTGAATTGGGTGTAAATGTTATCACGCCATTGTTTTCGGCCCGCTGTGGCGTCAAGCTGGAGGGCGAGCGGCTGGAGAAAAAGCTGCTGCAGTGGCGCAAAATCGCCATCGGCGCCTGTGAGCAATGAGGCTGCAACCGCCTGGCGGAGATCCGCCCCGCGATGACGCTTGAGGCCTGGTGTGCGGAACAGCACGCGGGGTTAAAACTTAATTTGCATCCCCGCGCTGAACAGCGCATTAATACGCTGCCGCTGCCGGCGGACAATATTCGCCTGCTGATCGGGCCGGAAGGCGGCCTGTCGGCGGAGTAAATTGCATTAACCGCCAATTATGGATTTACCGATATTCTGCTGGGGCCACGCGTGTTACGCACTGAGACCACCGCACTCACCGCCCTGCAGGTGCGTTTCGGCGATTTGGGGTAAAGGAGAAAACAATGATTAAGCTTGGCATCGTGATGGATCCGATTTCTTCCATCAATATTAAAAAAGACAGCAGCTTCGCCATGCTGCTGGAAGCGCAGCGCCGCGGCTATGAAATTCACTATATGGAAATTAGCTCCCTGTATCTGCGCGGCGGCGAGGCGCGGGCCTCCACCCGTCTGCTGTCGGTAAAACAGGATTATGACGCGTGGTACAGCTTTAACGGCGAACAGGATATCAATCTGGGCGAACTGGATGTGATCCTGATGCGCAAGGATCCGCCCTTCGATACCGAATTTATCTATGCCACCTACATTCTGGAACGTGCGGAAGATGAAGGGGCGCTCATCGTCAACAAACCGCAGAGCCTGCGGGACTGTAACGAGAAACTGTTTACCGCCTGGTTCGCGCGCCATACGCCGGATACGCTGGTAAGCCGCCGGGACGACCACATCCGTGCCTTCTGGCAGGAGCACGGCGACATCATCCTGAAACCGCTGGACGGCATGGGCGGTACGTCGATTTTTCGCGTCAAGCAAGACGATCCCAACCTGACGGTCATTGTTGAGACCCTGACCGGCTACGGCCGCCATTTCTGCATGGCGCAAAATTATCTGCCGGCCATCAAAGACGGCGATAAACGGGTGCTGGTGGTGGACGGCGAGCAGGTTCCCTATTGCCTGGCGCGTATTCCAAAAAGCGGCGAAACCCGCGGCAATCTGGCCGCCGGCGGCCGCGGCGAGGCCCGCCCGCTCAGCGACAGCGACTGGAAAATCGCCCGTGACGTGGCGCCGGTGCTGAAAAAGAAAGGGCTGATTTTCAGCGGCCTGGATATCATTGGCGACCGCCTGACGGAGATTAACGTTACCAGTCCCACCTGCATACGGGAAATCGAAGCGGCTTTCCCTATTTCCATCACCGGCATGTTGATGGACGCAATTGAAAAACGTCTGGCGGCGCAACAACGCTGATGTGTGTGACGTGGCCGCAATCTGATTTCGTTTGCGGCCAGTGACTTATCACCATTTTGCCCGCATACTGGACGCCGTCTATTTTTTAAACTTACTGATGTTGCCTATTTAAAGCATGAATTTACAGCACCATTTTCTTATCGCTATGCCCTCGCTGCCGGATCCGCTGTTCAAGCGTTCGGTGGTCTACATCTGCGAGCATAACAGTGACGGCGCCATGGGTATCGTCATCAACAAGCCCGTCGAGCAGTTCACCGTCGAAAACGTGCTGCACAAGCTTAAAATCATGCCCGCCGACCGCGATCCGGCTGGACAAACCGGTGTTTGCCGGCTGCCCGCTGGCGGACGACCGCGGCTTTATCCTGCATACGCCGCGCGAGGGTTTTGGATCCAGCATCGGCATTTCGCCGCAAACGATGATAACCACTTCTAAGGATGTGCTGGAGACGCTCGGCACCGCCGATCAGCCCGAAGGTGTGCTGGTCGCGTTCGGCTACTCCGGCTGGGAGCAGGGCCAGCTGGAGCGCGAGCTGCTGGAAAACGCCTGGCTTACCACCCCCGCCGACAGCGAAATTCTGTTCCATACCCCCATCACAGCCCGCTGGCGCGAAGCGGCCAAAACTCTGGGCATCGATATCCATAATATCGCCAACCAGGCGGGTCATGCCTGATGGCCGCCGCCGGCAGCATCATGGCATTCGATTTCGGTACGCGGAGCATCGGCGTGGCCATTGGTCAGCACGTCACCTGTACCGCCCGACCGCTGACGGCGTTCAAGGCCCGCGACGGTGTACCCGACTGGCAGCAGATCGAAAAACTGCTCAACGAGTGGCGGCCGGACACGGTGGTGGTGGGGCTACCGCTGAATATGGACGGCAGCGAACAGCCGCTGACCGCCCGGGCGCGCAAGTTCGCCAACCGGCTGCACGGCCGCTTTGGCGTTCAGGTAGTGCTGCACGATGAACGCCTCAGCACCGTCGAAGCTCGCGCGGGTCTGTTTGAGCGCGGCGGCTATCGCGCGCTGGAGAAAGGCAACGTGGACGCGGGGTCGGCGGTCATCATTTTGGAAAGCTGGCTCGAACAATTTCCCGAGTAACGCTACGGCACCATCGTCGGTCCCCGCCTGCGGTGTCATGGCCGGTAGAGGCGACATGCATGCCGCGCAGCGGCACTGCCACAGCTCGCAGGAAGGTGTCCTGGCCCGCAGCAGTGGCGGTATCATAACTCGTGACAACGGCGCGTCTCTCTTGCCGCTGCCACGGGCCCGACTTACTCCAGATAAAACACCGGACGCAGGGTTGAGTTTAGCGGGCTGTTATCGGCGTTGGCGGGCATGACGTCAGTCATATGGCGCCACCAGCGCTGGCACACTTCCGTCTCCGCCACCGCATTCCAACGCGCTTCGGATTCCATCTCCACATAGGCGAACAGCAGATGGCGCTGTTCATCAAGAAAAATACTGTAGTGATGAGTGCCGTGCTGCTTCAGAGTCTGCGCCAGCTCAGGCCAGATCGGATTGTGCCGGCGTTCATACTCTTGATGTGCCTCGGGATTGACCTGCATAACAAACGCTTTTCTTATCATCACATTTCCCCGTTCAACGCGACTCAACGTCCAGCGCCGCCGCCATCGACGTCACGCCGAAACGCTCGCCGAGCGCGACGAGTTCAGCGCGACTGATGGTCTGCTTTTTGCCCCCCATCGAGCGGACTTTCACCATCACCTCGGCGGATTTTTCCGCGGTATCGATCAGGCCAAAAGCGTCATCCAGCGAGGGACCCGCTGGCGAAAATACCATGAAAAGGCCAGAGCACCAGCGAATGCGCGTGCATTTTTTCCGAGGTGGCGGCGCCAATACCGTCGGTACCGGGGACCATCCAGGGAATGATACCTACCCCGTCGGGGAACACCACTAGACACTCGGTGCTGCCTTCCCATAGCTCGCGGGTAAAGCGGGTGGTATCCAGCTCCAGCACATAGCTCAAAGCGATGAGATTGGTGGCGTGGCAGTACATGATGACCCGATCGCCGTCCCCGTCACTTGTTTGCGCACGGCATGGGATTGCAGGTGCGGGGCCAGCTCGGAGGTGGGCAGTCCACCGGCGATAAGCCCCCACAGGATACGGTAACCGGTGCCGTCCTCATTGAGCTGCAACAGCGTTAAACTGTCGGCGGGAGAGAGCTGCACGTTGCGGAAAAACTTGCAGGAACAGGTGACCAGGAAATAACTGCCGGCCAGCGCCGGCACCGGCGCAGACAATGTTTCACTGCGCGGCCGCGGGTTGAATTCCGCCCGGTAGGGGGCGACATCCTCTGGCGTCAGGCGCAGGCTTACGTTGCCGCCGTTGCGCTCGTCCCAGCCCTTGAGCCACATATCGCTGGGCGCCTTGACCATGCCCTGAACGAACCAGGAAGACAGTAATGATTGCATAACCAGGTATCCTCAGCGTTGACTTAACACGGTTTGTTCATATTCGCGCACCGACGACAGCCAGTCGCTGTCCACCGGTACCTGATGTTGTTGGCAATAGCGATCCCACACCGCCTGCCACGGCAGCGATTTTTGCTCCTCCAGCAGCGCCAGACGCGCCGTATAATCGCCGTTCTGCTCTAAGCGACGCAACGTGTCCGTGGGCTCCAACAGCGCACGCAGCAGCGCTTTTTTTATATTGCGGGTGCCGATAACCCAGGCGGCGATACGGTTAATGGAGGCATCAAAGAAGTCCAGGCCGATATGGACCCGATTGAACAGTTTTTGCCGCACGATCTCACTGGCGATAGCCTCTGTTTCATCGTCCAGCAGGGCGACATGATCGCTATTCCAGCGCACCGGCCGGCTGACGTGCAGCAGCAAACGCGGGACAAACAGGCTCGCGCTGGAGATTTTATCGGAGATGACCTCGGTGGGATGGAAATGACCGGCGTCCATGCACAGCGCGGTACCGCGGCTGGTGGCGTAGGTGAGGTAGAACTCCGCCGAACCGACGGTATAGCTTTCCGCGCCGATGCCGAATAATTTACTTTCCACCGCGTCGATATGATGGCGGGGGTCCAGTTTTTCCGCCAAAACCGTATCCAGCGCCGCCATCAGCCGCTCGATGGTGAGATCTTTCATCCTGTCCGGTACCCAGATATTCATTACCGACGCCGTTCCCAATTCACGGCCAAAATAGGCGGAAATGCGGCGGCTGGCCTGGCAGTGCTCAATCCAGAACTAACGGATCTTGTCATCGGCATAGGAAAGGGTAAAGCCATCGGCGCTCAACGGATGGGAAAAGCAGGTGGGATTAAAGTCCAGCCCCAGATGCTGATCCCGCGCCCAGGCGACCCCGCGGGCGAAATGCGCCGGCTCGATGGCGTTACGCTCCACCGGTTGCTCCGCCTCCAGATAGATGGCGTGCAGATTGAGCCGCTTCGTTCCCGGAATCAGACTAAACGCCTGCTCCAGATCGGCGCGCAGTTGCTGAGCATTGGTGGCTTTGCCAGGATAATTACCGGTGGCCTGAATCCCCCAGGTCAAGGTGCCGGTGGGGTTCTCAAAACCGGCAACATCGTCGCCCTGCCAGCAATGCATCGAGACGGGCAGCGTATCAAGCAGCGCCAGCGCCTGGTCCACGTTGACATCAATATCGGCGTAGCGCTGTTTGGCCAGTTGCCAGGCTTGTTCAAGGGATGAGTTCATAATAGGATTTCCTCTTGCGGATGGTAAAGCGCCTGAAAGCGTTGCCAATGATGGGCAAAATCAGGTATCGGGCTGGGCAGGTAGTGCGCCAGCGGAAAACTGCTCGTGACGATCCGGCGCCAGGCCGCTACGTCCGCCACTTCGTTAAGCGCCATAAGCTGGCACCCCACGTTGCCGAGCGTCGACGCTTCCACCGGCCCCGCGGACACCGGCAGCTGGCAGCAATCGGCAGTGAGCTGGTTAGGCCAGCGGTTTTGGCTGCCGCCGCCGACGATGTGCAGCCGCGCCGGGGCAATGCCGTGCAGGGCGCTCAGCTCCAGCAGTACCCGGCGATAGAGCATCGCCAGACTGTCGAGAATACAGCGCGCCAGCACCGCGGCCTCCTCCTGCGGTACCGGCTGCCCGTGTTCGCGGCAGGCCTCGCGGATGGCGTCCACCATGGAGGGGGGGGTTAATAAAGCGCTCATCGTTGGGATTAATCAAACGGGTAAAGGGCGGCAGCGCAGCGGCGGCTTCCAGCAGCGCCGGCAGATCCGCGATCCCCTGCTCCTGCGTAATCCGGTTCAGTAACCACAGGCCCATGATATTTTTTAGCACCCGGTAGCGGGCTGGCAAAATCGTCAAGATGAATGTGAATCCGATCACAAAAGCAATATCGTCTCCATTTGTCGCCACGCCGACGCCCGGCCGCCTGTGATCTTCGCCGCAAAATTCATCACGGGGAGCGTAAATCTCGAAAAAAAACCACAATGCGGTGTTTGGCGGTCGGGAATTGAAGGCGCACCGCATTATCGCGGCATAAGATAAGGTCCCTGTATTATACTGAGGTGCCTGAAATGACGTTACTGTATGATGATGATTTTTTTGTTTCCCCAGACGCTACGGTTGCCATCGAACCCCGCCTGCCGCAGTGGGATTTTCCCGAGCATTATCACGATTTCTGGGAGATAGTGCTGGTGGAAAACGGATCGGGCATACATGTCTTCAACGATCAACCCCACACGCTGTGTAGCGGTACCGTCTGTTTTGTCCGGGCCAATGACCACCACCTGTTTGAAAGCGTGGATCGGCTGAATATGATCAACGTGCTGTACCGCGCCCCTAACGGATTTCGTTTTTTGCAGAATATCGCTCCGTTCCTGCCGGGCGACAAGTCCACTGGCAAGTCAATCACGCGGCGCTACAGCAGGCCAAGCAATTGATTCACAATCTCGACGCGCTGAGCGGTGATCTGTCGCCGGAGAATATTGCCGCCAGCGAGGGCAATTTCTGCAGTTGCTTATCGTACTGTGCAAGGGGTGTTTCCAGGCCCACAGCGACGACAACCGCGAGCAGCGTCTGCAAGATCTGTTACGCTGGCTACAGCATAACTTCAGCGACAATGTCGACTGGCTGACCCTCGCCGATCAATTTCAGTTACCGCTGCGCACGCTGTACCGCCAGCTAAAACAGCAAACCGGGATGACGCCTCAGCGCTATTTGAACCGGTTACGCCTGCTGGAGGCGCGCAAGTAGCTAAAACAGTCCGATAAAACGATCACGGAAATTGCCCACGCCTGTGGTTTTAGCGATAGCAATCATTTCTCCACCCAGTTCCGGCGTGAGTTCTCCCATTCGCCGAAAATGCTGCGCCAGGGCTATCCCGACCTGCTATAGGTGCCGCACGCGACGGGCGGTTACCCGGCCATGACCGCCCTTCCTCCCGACGCGACAAAAAATGCGTTTTGCAACGATCATCAGATAATTAACAACAATTATATCATTATTCTCTATTGCTTTTTAGCTTAGGGGATTACGGCATGAATGGCCTTAAGCTGCAGGTTTTCGACTATTTTCTGACCGACAAAAACACGGTAACCGTCGCCGATCGTCGACCACAGCCCGCCTTTCCACAACATTGTCTCGAGTTTGACGAAATTGTCTTTGTCTGGCGCGGCAATGGCCTGCATATTCTCAATGAAGTGCCCTATCCCATCACCTGTGGCGATCTTTTCTATATCAACGCCCGCGATCGTCATGGTTATGAATCGGTCAACGATTTAGAGCTGGATAACGTTTTGTACCGGCGCGAGCTGCTTACCCTGAACGTTAACTGGCAGGACCTGCTTCCCGGCCATACTGCGGGACCGGAGGCGCGACAATATTGGCGTTTAAGCACGCCCGGCATGGCCATTTTGCGCCAGAGCGTCGATGCACTGGCGCAGGAGTGCATAAAATCCGATGCGCTATCGCTGCTGCTGAGTGAAACCTTGTTTTTGCAGTTGGCGCTGAGGACCAAACGTTTCCGTCACGCCCCGGACAGCCCATTTGTTTCCGACGCCGAACAGTTAGATCTGCTGCTGATGGCGCTGCGCGTCAATATCAGCGCGCCTTTCCGCCTGGATGATTTTTGCCGCCAGTACGACCTTAACGCCCGCACGTTGCGGGTGATGTTCAAAAACCATACCGGTATGGGTATTCATCATTACTTGCGTCAGTTACGCCTGAGCAAGGCGATGGACCTGCTGCGCCATGGTCAGCAGGCGATAGGCGATGTCGCCTCGCTGTGCGGCTTCGACGACAGCAACTACTTTTCAGTGGTGTTCAACCAGGCTTACGGCTTATCACCGCGTCAATACCGCCAGCGCTTTCAGAAGGTCCTCAGCCCCGGCTGAAGGTTGACCACGCCGCAAAGCCGCGCCTACTGCGCGCTTGCGCCGGCGGCACCAGAGGCCTGTAACGAATCCGCCGTTTACGTCGGTTAATCCACGCCACCGCCGTTTAAGCCGCTGGTTTAACCCGCCCATACTCTCTTCGGCGCTTACACCGGTCGGGCCACGAGACCGTCACTCGAACGCCGTTTACCACGCGGAACTCAGGAGGCCATACCTAAACCTACAATATTGGCGGCTAAGATAATCACCAGCACGCCGATACATAACCAGCTTACGGGTTTTTTGCCAACGCCAAGCCACTCTTTCAGCACCAGCCCGACGATGCTGCCGCACAGTACATAGCTACTCATATGCAGCATCCAGCTAACAAACGCGTACTGGGATGGAATATTGGCATGGCCCCAGGCGTAGAAAAAGAATTGCAGATACCACATGACGCCGGCGAGAATCGAAAACAGCGCATTGGCTATCAGCAGCGATTTCCCGACCGAGAGATCGGCCTTTAGGGATATCTCCCGGCGCGTAGCGAGCCGGATAAAGCAGTAGCCCAGATTGACAATAGCGCCGCCGCCCATAATCACCACATAGCTGGGCAGCGCAACGTAAAGCGGGCTTATTCCGGCATTTTTCGCCGCTTCATGCATCGGTACCGCCGCGTCCATAGCAAACGACATACCCGCCGAGAAGAAGCAGCAAACGATCGCCAGCAATAACCCTTTCTTCAGGTTGAATTCTTCCGCCCGGATCCCCTGGGCCCGTTCTTTTAACAGACCGGCATAGCTGACAATACCCACGCCGATGACCGACACCAGCACTCCGACAAGGGTAATCCGCACGCCGGTGGTGTTGAGCAGGATGCCGAATTTCCCCTGAAGGAGAGACGTTAATAATGTACCGACAATAAGCGTAATGCCGATGGCGATACCAATTCCCATCGACATCCCCAGGTAGCGCATCGTCAAGCGTAGTTAATATTGCCGACGCCCCACATCGCGCCGAACAGGAAGACCGGCAGCAGCGTACCCCAGGGAAAACTACGGTAATAGGCCCAAAAATCCGGTAGCAATACCCAGCTAATCGCCCAGGGCAGGATCACCCAGGAGAAGAAACCGCCAAGGGACCACATGGTTTCCTAGCTCCAGTGACGAACTTTTTTGAACGGTGCATAAAAACAGGCGGCGCTGGCGGCGCCGATGAAATGCCAGAAGATCCCCAGCACGATAGAACTACCCATGGACAAGCTCCTGTCTGCAAAGTGAGATCGCCGCCAGCGTCGAACTGCGAGGAAGCGGTGATGGAGGAATACGGTCAACAAACGCGGAGGTTAGTGTAGGGATCTTGCTGGGCGTAACGCCTTCGGATCATTGCCATCTTTTTTGCCGGCGTGGCAATATCAGCAACCTGATAGTGAGCGCGGTCACAAATGGATAACATCATGGCGGGCGTGGATTGCGGCGGCTGACCGGAATGGTCGCCGCCGGTCGAGAACGTTTAATCTTTTTGGATTAACAGCTCAAAATACAGATTGGTGACGTCCGGATCGTCATCAGGTCCGCCCTGCTCGGTCACCGAGACCATTTTCCAGCCGTCCTGTGCCAGCGCAGGAATTGTTTTGCTGCCAATGTCAGGGCAGTTAAAAACCGTGCTGTCGGATAATTCGTGACTGCCGGGGCCTTTGCTTAGATCGATTTTTACGGTGGTTGAATGGCAAACATGGGCCTGGCCGGCAACGCCGGCGAACGGCACCACCAAACACGCCGCGGTTATAAGAAATTGATTAATTTTCATCTAGTTGTATTTTCTTGTAGTGAAGCACGATACCGCTGCCAGCCCCCTCGGCGCTGGTCAGCGCCGGGGAACAGCAGCAGCATACGAGAGGGCATGACAAGAGGCAAAACAATCCGTGGCCAAATTGATGTTCACGAAGCATTAAATCGCTGCCCGGTGCACAGCGTCACGGCGCCGGGAGCACATTGCGTCATGCCTGCGAGGGCGAAAGAAAAGATGTCCGGATGCTGCGGTGCCGCGTTTTTTTTATGACGCAGCGGGCGAATGCCGGCTTCCCGTAAGCCGACAGCCCATCTGTAGTCCCGGCAGCAGATGGGTTTTCCCTTCGCGGATGAGGTGACGCCCCGCGGGCGTCATGGTCAGCAGTTCAAAAAGACCCATCCGCCCGCCCGCGGACGCCTGACCAATTGCTGCGCCATCACCCCCAGCAGGCTGCCGGCGAGCAGCGCGCGGGCGAAACTCTGCTGCGCGGCGGGAAAGGCATCTACCAGCCTATCGACCGCCTGGCTGGCGCTGCGGGCGTGCAGCGTACACAGCAGAAGATGGTCGGTTTCCGCGGCGCTAAGCGCCAGGGCAATAGTGGCGCAATCGCGCAGCTCGCCGAGCAGGATAACGTCGGGATCCTCGCGCAGGGTGGGGCGCAGCCCCGCGCGGAACCCGCTGCAGTGGCGCCCTATTTCCCGCTGGTGGATAAGACAATGCCTTGAGGCATGCAGATGCTCGATGGGATCCTCAAGGGTAATGATGTGCAGCGCCCGGCTGTCGTTGAGCTCATTGACCATCGCCGCCAGCGAACTCGTTTTCCCGCTGCCCGCCGGGCCGGTCACCAGCACCAGTCCCCGCGGCTGCGCCAGCAGCTCCAGCTCCGCCATGCGCGGCGGCCGGGTAGGAATAATACGCAGGCTTACGGCCAGCACGCCCCGCTGCAAAAAGAAGTGGGCGCGCACCCGCTGGCCGCCGGTTAGCGTCAAGATAGCGCCGGGCGCAGCCGGCGATGTCGCTTTCTGCCAAGGCCGGCGCCTCCAGCGGCCGCAGCAGGCCATCCACGCGAATTATCGGCGGCTGACCGGGACAAAGGTGCAGATCGGAGGCATTATGCTTTACACTATGGCCACCAGTTTATCCAATTCCATATGACCTCCTGAAACCATGAGCACTATCGAGCAGAATCTACAGCGCGTTCATCAGCAAATCCGCACGGCTGCGCAGGATTGCGGCCGCGATCCCCAGCAGATTACCTTGCTCGCCGTCAGTAAAACCAAACCTGTGACGGCGATCGAAGCCGCCATCGCAGCCGGTCAGCGGGCCTTCGGGGAAAATTATGTGCAAGAGGGCGTGGAAAAAATAGGCTGGTTCCGGGAGCGGTCTGAGGCCCCGGGGCTTATTTGGCACTTTATCGGTCCGTTACAGTCCAATAAAAGCCGTCTGGTGGCGGAGAATTTCGATTGGTGTCATACCCTGGATCGCCCGCAGCTGGCTCGGCGGCTGAACGATCAGCGGCCGGCGCAACGAGCGCCGCTCAATGTGCTAATCCAAATCAACATCAGTGGCGAAGCCACCAAAGCCGGTATCGCGCCCGAGCACATGTTGTCCCTTGCGGCGCTCATCGCAGAGTGTCCACGTCTGCGGTTGCGCGGTTTGATGGCTATCCTGGCGCCGGAGAACGATTTCCAGCGGCAATTGGCGGTGTTTAAGCGCATGTACGACTTGTATGAAGCCTTACAACGCGTCCACTCCGGCGTCGACACGCTGTCGCTGGGCATGACGGACGATATGCCTGCGGCTGTCGCCGCCGGCAGTACGCTGGTGCGTATCGGCACCGCGATTTTCGGCGCCAGAGAGTAGGGTTACGCATCCCCCTGAATAGCTTAACGAGGAACTGCATGCAACAGCGTAATATCACCTTTATCGGCGCCGGTAATATGGCGCAGGCCATCATCGCCGGCCTGGTGGATAACGGCTATCCCGCGCATTTGATCACGGTTTGCGCTCCCTCCGCCGCGCACCGCGGCGCGTTGGCCGAGCGTTACGGCGTGCAAAGCAGCGGCGATAATCTGCGCGGCGCGCGCGAGGCGGATGTGGTGGTATTGGCGGTGAAGCCGCAGCTTATCGCCCAGGTCTGCGAATCGCTGCGCGCAGAGGTAGATTTTTCCGGCAAACTGGTGCTTTCCATTGCCGCAGGTGTTACCGTGAGCCGGTTTTATGCGCTGCTGGGCGAAAATATCGCCATTGTGCGGATGATGCCCAATACGCCCTGTCTGGTGGGCAAAGGGATGAGCGGCCTGTATGCGCCCCCGATGACTAGCGAGGAGGACAGGGCATTCAGCGCCCAGTTAATGGGCGCGGTGGGAAAACTGTGCTGGCTGGAGCAGGAAAGCGATATTAATGGCGTTATCGCCGCCGCCGGCAGCGCGCCGGCCTATTTTTTCCTGTTTATGGAAGCCATGCAGCAGCAGGCGCAGGCGCTGGGCTTCGATGAAACCACCGCCCGTACCCTGGTGCTGCAGGCCGCCGCCGGCGCCGCCGCGCTGGCCGCGGACGCGGACGCGGGCGATACCCCTTTCGCCACCCTGCGGCAGAACGTGACCTCGAAAGGGGGCACCACAGCCGCGGCGCTTCAGGTCTTCGAGCAGCAGGAGCTGCCCCGCACCGTCGCCAGCGCGATGCAGGCGGCGGTCGCGCGCGCCGAAGAGATGGAAAAATTATTCTGATGATTGTCGCCGACGCGGCGCTTGTTAACCTGATTAAGGACATTTACCTCTTATGCTGACGCTGACGTTTTTGGTCAAAACGCTAATCGATCTTTATATTATGGTGCTGCTGCTGCGCATTTGGATGCAGTGGACGCGCTGCGATTTTTATAATCCGTTTTCGCAATTTATCGTCAAAATCACCCAGCCGGTGATCGGGCCGCTGCGCCGGGTTATTCCCGCCCTCGGGCCGCTGGACAGCGCCTCGCTGCTGCTGGCGTTTATTTTGGCGATGATCAAATTCCCGCTGCTGATGCTCATCGAGATGCACGTCCTGATCCTCGATCCCATTTATTTGCTGGTCGGCCTGCTGACGCTGCTGAAAGCGGCCGGCGAACTGGTGTTCTGGGTGGTGATTATTCGTTCCTTGCTCAGTTGGATCAGCCAAGGCCGCAGTCCGATGGATGTGGTGCTTTATCAATTAAGTGAACCGCTAATGTATCCGATTCGCCGCATTCTGCCGGCCATGGGCGGCATCGATTTTTCGGCGATGGTCGTGATCCTTATCCTTTATGCACTGAATTATCTTGGTATGGATCTGTTCCCGGGAATTTGGTACCGCCTGTGATCGGCGTTTGGCGCGAGGGCGATGCGCTGGTGCTGCGGCTCTATATCCAGCCCAGGGCCAGCCGCGACCATATCGCCGGCGCCCACGGTGATGAAATCAAGGTCGCCATCACGGCGGCGCCGGTGGACGGCCAGGCGAATAGCCATTTGATTCGTTTTCTGGCGAAAGAATTTGGCGTGGCGAAAAGCCGCGTCATCCTGGAAAAAGGGGAACTGGGGCGCCATAAACAGCTCAGGATCGACCAGCCCCGGCAGATTCCCGAGCCCATCGCACGTCTGCTGGACGCTGCCTGAGCCCCCTTAATCATTGCCCGCGGCTCGCGATAATTGCGGATAAACCTATGCAAAAAGTGGTATTGGCCACCGGCAACGCCGGTAAAGTGCGCGAGCTTGCCGGCGCGCTGGCGGATTTCGGTATGGAGATAGTGGCGCAGAGCGCGCTGGGCGTGGTGTCGGTGGAGGAAACCGGCCTGACGTTTATTGAAAACGCGCTGATCAAGGCCCGGCACGCGGCCCGTGTCACCGGTCTGCCGGCCATCGCCGACGATTCAGGCTTAGCGGTGGATGCGCTCGCCGGCGCGCCGGGCATCTATTCGGCCCGTTATGCGGGCGAGGACGCCAGCGATCGGCAGAATCTGGACAAGTTGCTGGCGGCGATGGCCTCGGTGCCGGACGGTCAGCGTGGCGCGCAATTTCACTGCTTACTGGTTTATCTGCGCCATGCCGACGATCCGACGCCGCTGGTGTGTCACGGCAGTTGGTCCGGCGAGATTGCGCGCCAGCCGTCCGGCGCCGTCGGTTTCGGCTACGATCCAGTTTTCCTGCTGACTAAGCAAGGCCACCTCGCCGCCGACCTTAGCGCGGAAGAAAAGCAGGCGCTCTCCCACCGCGGTCAGGCGCTGGCCTGCCTGCTGGACGCCCTGCGCCATGCCTAATTTACCGCCGCTCAGCCTGTATCTGCATATTCCCAGGTGCGTGCAAAAATGCCCTTGAAGCTCGCCCGTCTCGGCCGTATCCATGGCGCGGAGGAGGACCGGCGCGCGGTGCGGTTGGCGGCCTCGCTCGGCCTGCGCAGTTTTAATCTTGACTTGATGCAAGGCCTGCCGGACCAGTCGCTTGCGGGCGTGCTTGATGATTTGGCCCAGGCTATCGCCCTGGCGCCGCCGCATTTGTCCTGGTATCAATTGACCATCGAGCCGAATACGTTATTTGGCTCGCGGCCGCCGGCGCTGCCGGATGATGATGCGCTCTGGGAGTAAGCGCCCCGTGGAGGACGTCTTGAATTATTGGTGAGTTTGTTGTATGAGACAGTAAACCTACGTTACACGCTTATGCTCATTGCATTTTCACATTTTATTGATTTTAATAACTTTTATTTCCATCCCGGTTTGAGTGATATGAAATTAGTGGTTCTGAAGTTTGTGATAGTGTCCATTAAAATTTAAGTGGACACTATCATCGCCGGATTATCCATGATCTGACAGCCGTCCCTTATAGGATGCGGGTTCACTAGGCATCGTAGTGGAACATATTCTTACCGGGCCATACAACAAACCCACCAATAATTCAAGACATCCTCCAAGGGGCGCTTACATGAAAACAGTGGAAAACTACACAAAAAATTGACCATTTTTTGGTACCTTTTATCGTTTTGGGTTGATTTTTTATTAATTTTATTTTTTTTCATGCTGTTGAATTATGATATCGCTTATCGATGATAATGGATAATCAATAGGAATATGTTATGAAGTATCATGATGTCGCAGGAGTGGCGCACAAGGCCGCCATCATGCACCGGCCTGATGATCGTCCAGTCAATCTGCTGCTGGAGGATGTCTGTCTGCCGGCGGTAGCGGTAAAAAGTCAGTCATTGGAAAATAATATCACCGGGATGCAGCGTTATGCCGATGCGCGGGGGGTGTCGTGGCGCCTCACGGTAAAACCACCATGACACCGTGGATTTTTCGCCGACAAACCGCTCTTGGCGCCTGGGCTATCGGCGTTGGCAGCGCCTGGCAGGCCAGCGTCGCCATGTAAAGCGACGTGCGCCGGGTATTGATGGTCAATCAGTTGGTCAGAAGGGCGAACATGCAGCTGGTGTCACGGCTGAAAACCGACTACCCGGCCTGTCACTTTTTCTGCTGCGTCGATAGCGAGGCCAATGCCAGCGCGCTGTCGGCTTTTTTTGCCGCCCGCGGCCAGCGGCTGGATGTGTTGATTGAACTGGGGGTACCCGGCGGCCGCAGTAACGAGGAGGCAGAGGCGCTGGCGGAACGGGTGACCACGCTGCCCGGCCTGACGCTGCACGGTATCGAACTGTACGAAGACGTGATCCACGATGAAGATCCGCGGCCCAGGGTCGAGCAACTACTGCGCGACGCCGCCGCTCTGGCGCTGTCCTTCAGCCGTCATCAGTGGGTTAAAGGGGAAATGATCCTGACCGGTGCCGGTTCCTCGTGGTATGACGTGGTCTGTAATATCTGGCATGAAACCCCGCTGCCGGACGGCTGCCGGTTGGTGATCCGTCCCGGCTGTTATGTCACCCATGACGGCGGTATTTATCAGCAGGCCCAAGATGCCGTGATGGCGCGCGATCCCATCGCCTGCGGTCTGGGCGACGATTTGCTTTCGGCATTGGAGCTGATATCGATGGTGCAATCGGTTCCTGAACCCGGCAGGGCGGTGGTGAATTTTAGCAAGCGCGACAGCGCGTTCGACGCCGGGTTGCCGCAGCCGGGGGCGCACTATCGCCAGGGGCAGGCGTTACCGTTCACGCCAGGCGCATTGACGACGGTGGACATCATGGATCAGCATGCCATATTGACCCTCGTGCCCGGGAGCGATGTCCAGGTTGGCGATATTCTGGTATTCACCACGTCGCATCCCTGCCTGACCTTTGATAAATGGAAAATGCTGTTTCTAATCGATAGCGATTATAACGTGCTGGAAGAGATGGAAACGTGTTTCTAACCCCTAGATAGGGTGCCAGCATGATGGCGTCTGTGCGCCTGGCCGATTCTCCCCTCTGGCCAGACGCAGGCGCCGAGCGCACCTGCTTTGGCGTACGGCTACGACCAGGGGGAAGGCGTGCCATGCCGTGTTAAAACGCCAGGTCGCGTTAACGCCCGCGGATGCCGACGTGCATTAGAATAAACCCAACTTGCTTAATTTGCTGTCTTTACCGTCCAGCGAGCGTCGGCGGAATTTACCTGGTGGCACAATATCAGGCTTGCAGGGCGCAGCAATGTGCTCCGCCGTAGCGTCGGAGGGTGTATCGCGGGTAAGTTGCTGTGTGTCGATGACGCTGACCGTATCAAAGCCGGCGGCGGGCCGGGCAGCATTGAGGGTATCGTCGGCATTCAAGGCATAAACCGGCGTCGCCATCAGCAGGACGGGCAAAACAAGGATGCCTGTTTTCATTGCCATGACTTCATTTGAGTAACAGAGAGCTGCTGACACTGATTATTAACCTTCTTAAGGTTAAATCTATGTAAAAAATGCTCACCGCGAATACGCTTCGTGCTTTCGCGCGGTGACGAGAGTAAAGCCTCGTCAAGCGGGTACAGAGCGAAATGGCCTTTCTCGGCATCCGGGGTGAGCTGTCGCGGTTTTAAACGACCGTGCAGCAGCGGTTTGATCCTAATGATAGAGACATTTGCCGCCGTTGCCGGTTAATGACCTATTAACCGCATTTGACCGACGGCCTTGGACTTGTCAAAGGCCCAGAGTGTAGGTTATGGCCGCGCTAATTCCGGCATACTGCCCACACAGGACGTTTTTTCAACGCCCTGGCCACGGGTGGGCACACGCAAGGGGTAACATGCGGTCTGGCTCAGGCGCTCACCATCACGATTACATCAACTGGATATCAATTGCCGGATGTGGTCTTGCGCTAACTGAGTTACACTTTATTTATGAAAGAATATACTGCTACCCTTTGTGGCCTGCGTGGCCCGACCGATCACTGCATTCGCGACCAAATCGTCAGCGCCGCTAATGAACACTTCAGCCACTACGGTTATGGCAAAACGACGGTATCGGATTTGGCGAAAGCCATTGGGTTCTCCAAGGCTTACATTTACAAATTTTTCGACTCCAAACAGGCAATAGGTGAAGCCATCTGAAGCCATTGCATGAACGTTGCGCTAGAAGCCGTGGGTGAAGCGATGCGCAATGCAGGCAGCGCAGCGGAAAAATTTTGCCGTCTGTTTGATTTGCTAGTGGGTAATGCCGCCAAATTATTCGTCAACGAACGTAAACTTTACGACATCGTGGTGTATGCGGCGGCCGAACGCTGGCCGTCTTCGTTGGCCTATGAGCAGGAAATCCGCGCGCTACTGCGCCAGATTATCCAGGAAGGCCGCGAAAACGGCGAATTTGAGCAGCAAACACCGCTGGATGAATGCTGTCAGGCCGTCTATCTGGTAATGCAACCCTTCATCAATCCGCTGTTGTTACAACACCATCTCGACTTATTGCCGCAGGGGCCGGAGCAGCTTTCACGGCTAGTACTGCGCAGCCTTAAGCATCAAGATGCTTAGTGACTATTAACTTAATTAGTCACTAGGTTAGTATCTTCCCTTCGCTAGCCAAGGGAGAGATAAGATGAGTCATGCCGGAATAGTACAAGATTTAATCGCCTGGATTGAGGCAAATCTGGAACAGCCGCTGGATATTGACCACGTGGCGGAGCGCACCGGTTTCTCTAAATGGTATTTGCAGCATATGTTCAAACACCATACCGGTTATCCGCTGGCCAATTACATTCGTCGCCGGCGGTTGTCCGAATCCGCTTGCCGCTTGGCCACCGGGAATGAAGCCATATTGTCGGTAGCGCTGGCGGTAGGGTTTGATTCCCAACAATCGTTTTCCCGCAGTTTTAAACGTGAATACGGTGAATCACCCGGCATGTACCGCCGTATGGCGGGCAAACTCCAGGGCGGCATTCCGCCTTGCTGCGCTCGCCCGCCGCAGCCGATGCAGGGCGTGCAGCAGGCCCGCGTAAGGCTTCACCACGCGTTTCCTCCGGGCGAGGCACGGGTGGAGGAGCGTTAATCGCACGCAGGGGGTAACCCGTTGTGCCAAGCTTGGCCGTTTGCCGGCGCAGAATGTGGTTTGTCGCCAGCCAATCGGTGGCGTAGGCCGCCAAGGCGGCCACCCCGCGCGAAGCGAGTAGCGTACGACGGCCAGACCGGCGCTCGCTATGCCCCGCGTGGGGGAGTGCAGTGGGTGCCTTGTGCGCGGGGTATTATGTTAAACGTAGGCGATTCTACTGTAAGCGCCCCGGCGCCGCTACGGTAACAATCAACGGCACGGCGGCCGGAGCGTAGGTCGCGCTTACGCCGCCGCGCTTTTTGCCTGTGGCGTTGCCGCGTGGGCGGCCCACAAATCGGCTATCTATTTCACGCCCTTGGCGGTAAAACGCGCCTGAGCAAAGGTGTAGCGGCTGCCGCTGGTGCCGGTATGCAATTCAAAACGGCCGGCATCGCGGTGCTGCTGATACGGGGTCAACACTCCCGCCAGCCGATACATGATCTGCCGCTCGAGCAAGAATTGACGAAACTCCGACTCCTTCACCTTCAGTAGGTTACAGACCTGGCGAAACCCCATTGCGCCCTCCACGGCGACATAACGGTCAAAGAAACTGGCTTTTGGCGCCAGGGTCGCCAGATGTTTTTCCGCGGCCTGCCGCCGCTCGAACTCTTCCGCCCAAGCGCGCGCCACGGCCGCCGGGTTGGTAAAATCGGGAAGATCATGCGTCATTTCCCGCGCCTGCCAACGGTCAAGCACCAGGGGGGTGAAGGACGGCGACAGCAGGGTGACAACGGTCAGCGAATCTCGCTTGTCGAGCAGGTATTCCTGGCGCGGCTGCCCGTTGGCGAGGAGATAGTCGGCCGTGCGAAGGGGCTGGGACAGACGTTTGCCGCTGTCTAGACTTATAATCAGGCACTTGACTTGTAAGCGTACGCCCAGCGCCGTATTGACAGTTATTCAGCAGGGATGGTGAGGTTCCACGGCAGGAGCTCTTTGATTTTGTTGATGGGATGATCCGCGATAATCGCCAGCACATGGCGCAGATACGCTTCCGGCTCCAC
>NZ_JBLKSS010000031.1:0-16974 GCF_047607725.1 Sodalis sp. (in: enterobacteria)
CTGCTTCCAAATTGATTAAATTTACGCCAAGTCAAGAATTAATCCCTGATTTAGTTAGTCTTTATCCCACCAGATCCCGCGAATTCCCGGATATTCCCGTTTATACCTATTGGATCACTTTAGGTAAGTCCCCACAGCGGGCGTAGAACACCATCGCACCGTTGAGAATGGCGTACAGCAGCGGCCAGCTCATTAACCACAGCCAGGCGAACACGTAGCCCTTAAATACCTGCCAGCCCTGATTGACCATCCCCACCAGAACAATCAGCGGGAACACCCCCATCAAAATCCCCATCATCATCACATGCAGCGTCGGCAGCATGCGTATCGCCACCTGCCCGACCGTCGCCTGCGACAGGCGCTGCTTTTCCAGCGCCGAGGTGGTGGCGATATTGAGCATCCCCGCCGTATCGTTGCTGCGCGCCGCATAGCTCAGAATGCCGCTGCGCAGGCCGTTCATCACCACGTTCTGCTTGATGTGCTCATCGTAATCGCGGTACGGCAGCAGGCTGCTCAGTTGTGGAAACTGCATATCGCCGAGCACCTGATTGGCCTGATGGGCCGCCTCCGGCATTTTCAGGGCCGCCAGCAGGCTGTTGGCGGTATGGGTCACCTTGTCAAGCAAACGCATTCTGACTCCTTATCCTCACAACACCGACCGGGGCGCGCCCCATGTCGCCGGCCTGACCACAAACAGCACCTTGCCCGGCTGGTGATAAACGTCCTGGCTGTCTATCCAGGGGGCTATCCACAGCTGCGCGGTCTGCTCCGCCAGACGGGCCGGCGACGGGGTATCGACGCCGGTACAACGTGGCAGTGAACAGCGCGCAGGGATAGTGACGAGGGAGACCGGGGCACTGCCCGCCGCTTTCGGACCCGGCGATGCGCTGCGCGGCAACAGGCGCGACGGTGAATTAACCGGAGCGACCGACTGCACGCCGGTATCGCGGCCAATAGCCGAAAAAGGGCCCTCAGCCAGGCGTGGCAGGGCGGTCGCGGCCGGCTTTGCGACGCTGCCCTCCTCCAGTGTTTTGGCCTTCTCGTTAGCCTGCTCCATCGTCATGCAGCTGTCCGTCGAGGTGGCGTTACAGCCAAACTCGCTGCGCCCCCCGGCGCAGCCGGCAAGCAGTACGCAGCCGCCGAGTAACATCAGGCGCACCTTACTCATGCCGAGTATCCTCATCATTCCGGCTTGGCATGCACATGCCCTTGCCGGCTATCCCCCACGCCGCCAGGTTGTCATTCACATCACGGTCATTAGCGCAGAACAGCAGAACCGACGCTCCCTCTGCCACCATGCTGTAACGCATCAACCGCAACAGCAGGCTTTTTCCCGCAACAGTTTTGCCAGTGCCAACCGCCGCCAGGACGGTGCCACCATCAAATTTTTCTGTTCCCTGATTAACTTTGCGGTCATGCATCATTCGTTCTCCCGGTTTCATGTCTGGCGCTATTCGATGTAGCGTGAGAGCGTTCAGGTGACGGAATACGCGACGGCGACAGCAACCGCTCCCACGAGGAGAAGACCATCCAGACCAACCCGACAGCCACGGCATAAGAGCAGGCGGTGCTCACCACATGGCCCACAAACCACGCGCAGGTTCGCACAAATTCCCCCTTGCCCTGCGCCACAATACGGTCATAAACGTCGCAGCAGGCGGGGTACAGCATCAGCAGCGCCAACCATGCATACGTTGCCAGCAACAAGACGTTGGCCAGCAGCCAGGCGTTGATAAACTTCACCAGCAGCGACACGCAGACCCGCCGGGGGGACGCCTGCCAGTGCGTACGAAACAATGCCAGGGCGGCACGATGCTCTTTCATCCCCAGGGTGCGCCGCTTACTCCGCGACGCGTTCATCTCTGCCTTGTTCATTACCGTTCTCCCGCCTGTGAGGGGGCCACCCCGAACTGGCGCGGGTCAATGTGGCCCAGTTTTTTCATCATCTCGTCAGTGCTGAAACCGTTCATATATTGGCCCGCCGGCTCGCGCAGTGGCGTGTCGACCGACGCCTCCCGCGTCGAAGCATTGGCCGCCTCGGCCTTCATCTCCTCCAGCGTCTTCAGCTGGAAACCTTCATGGAACACCACGGTCACCTCGTTACCCGCACCAATCGGTATCACCTGGTGATACTGCTCCGCCCGCTTGATGTAGTAATCGCTCAGGGTCTGCGCCGCCTTGCTGACGCCACCGCCGGCCACCGCGCCGACCCCGACGCTCGGCTGGGCCGCACGGTTAACCCCCTGGCCAATGCCGTCCAGGAAGCCCGCACCCCAGGCAAAGCCCAGGATTTTGCCGTTGCGCATCACCACCTCACCCTTGACGCCGTTTTTCCCCCGGAAGCTGACGTGGTCGTCCAGCGGCAGGTCAATGATGTCCTCCCCTTTCAGGCAGCTGAGTTTGCGCAACCGCACGATGGCGCGCTCGCTGGACACATCGCCGTAGGCTTCCATGCTGACAAAGCAGCCGTTCAGGTCATAGGTGCGGCTATTCGGCATCTCCACGCGCCCGGTAATGCGCACCTGCATCGGCACCGTGGCGGTATTGCCGATAACCGAGGCATTGGCGTCCGCCCCCTCAATCAGTATGGATTTGGCAAAGCTGCCGGTCGGAATATACGGGTACTTGCTTTTATGGCTTCTCCCCCGCCGGCGGTCTGAGCAGCTTGCGATACAACTGCCCCGGCACCGGAATGTGCCGGAAGTCCACCGTCGGCGGCGGCACCTCTCCCCGACCGGGATAGAACGCCGTGGGCGACGGTACCGCGCCACCCGGCGCAGGTGGGAAGGCCGACGGCATCGGCTCCCCTTCTGGCGTCACGCCACCCGCCAGCGGCGGGAGGGGAGGCAGCCCGCCCGGCGCGGTGTTCGCCGGCGTCTCAATAAGCTTGCGGTTTTCCTCTTCCAGCGAACTGATGCGTTTCTGGTTTTCCTGCCGCGCCTTGCTCAACATGTCGATTTCCTGACGCAGGGAAGAAAACTGTTTGTTGATTTCCGCCTGCGCCACCTGCGTCTGGGTAATGGCATTCTCGGTCGCCAGCTCACCAAAGGTGTTGTCCACCACGCCGGTCAGGTCTGGCGCAGGCTCATTGCCCTGCGCCGACTGCGCACTCCCCTCCTGCGACACGTACCAGCCCACGCCCACCGCAGCGGCGATGGCCAGTGCCACGCCGGCCCCCCACAGAAACTGCTTGCGTTTGACGAGCACATTAATGTTGGCCATCGGCAGCCTCCCCGGAGAGCGTCACCCACACGCCCGTCCGCCCCGCCGGGACAATCTCGCGGGTCGGCGTATCGAACATCACCGCCCGCACCCCCGGCTGCCAGAAATCAGGCTCGTTAACCCGCACCGGCGTCGTGCCGGGATAGGTGACCATAAAGCGCACCACCTTAAGGCGGTGCCCCTTCCACACCCGCAGCGCCTCAGCCCGCAAGCCGGCAGGCAACGGCAACCGCTCATGCGTCGCCGGCGCCTCGCCATAACCGGCCGGTAACCGCCCGGCCATCAGCGCCTGGTTGAGCGCAACCAGCATCGACTCATAGGGCTGGGACTGCTCCCAGACCTTCGCCGCCGCGGAGACGCCCTGCCCTTCGCCGACCAGGGAGAACGTGCGCCCGCTGCCCGCCTGAGGCACCGCGCGTAGCGAGAAATTCAGGCCACGGGCGGTTTCGATAACAAAGGTAAACGGCTTTTTGTTAAGCGTACTGAGCACCAGAGCTCCGTTAGCCGTGGGTGCGTAGCGCACCAGACTTTCATCGATGCCGCTCACCGCCACCACACTGTCCCCCGGCACGCTAAACAGATTGGGCTCAGTGTTACTCAGCGCCACGGCCGCCTGACTGCCGTTTTGCAGGGGGATAATCACCGGCGCATTAACCGTACCGGCCGCCGCTGCGCCGCAGACCAGCACCCCGGCAACAAACAGGCTAAGCAAGCGGTTATTTTTCTCATCGGACACCTCGACAAAGCGGGCAAGCCAGGTCACGCCATCGCTGTGGTCCAGATACAGCGAGTAATACTTGAGCGCGACATCCGGTTTGGCATCACCAAACCAGGTTTTCAGTTCGCCGCGAATATCAACACGCCCTTGCGCCGGATAGACCTTGACGCCGGTTTTAAAGAAGGCCGCATTAACGTCTTTCTTTATCTGACGCGCCTCTTTCGCCAAGGCCAGCTTGAGCGACTTCTGCGCCGCCGGCTTGACCATCGACAGCAGAAACTGATGTGACGCCTCCACCGTTTCCGACGTCACATTCAGACGCAACGCCACAAAACTCAGTGCCATCTGCTCCAGGTAGGAGGCGTCCATGCTGTTTTCCGACAACGCGAACGGCGCCTTGAACAGCATCGGCACGACCACCCTCTGCCGGTCGCCCTGCAGGCGATAATGGGTCATAGCCAGAATGACATTGGACGCCACGCTCAGAAATAAAAATGCGCCGAGCAGCACCAGGCTTAAGGCGATAATCTTGTTTGAATTCAACCGGGCAGCATGTTTCATTCCCTGACCTTATTTAATCCATTGCCGAAAACACGATGGCGGTACTTTTTTATGAATATCCCGCAAGAGAAAGGTCGGCATATACCAGTAACCCAAATCCCGTAACCAGACACTGCCCTTCCCTTTTTTTAATTTTCGTATCGCCCCATACACCAGGGCCATGACGATAAGTCCCGCTATCTGTTTTCCCTGCCAGAAAAACCAGCAGCCAGATAACACAATAGGGATAAGTTCGTCAGGCGTTAAGCCAAACCAGCGGCCCTGATGACTCAGTGTTTTCGGGAAACGGTAATTGTCGATATCGTCTCCCGACATCATCCCTCCTGATTAATACCCGGCGACCTTCATGCCGACGTTGCCGATAATCGACAGAATGATGAAGCCGAACAGGAATTTGAAACTGTGGGTCAGCACATAGAGCACCAGACCCGCCAGCACTTCCCCCAGGATGATCCACTTGTACATGGTCGAGCCGCTGCCGGCGGTTGCCTTGACGGCAGCGTCACCGTCCGCCAGTAAATCTTTACCGGCAGCGATGGCCATCTCCGGGAAAAAGGCGAGCAGTAAAGCCATAGGGAATATGAGCTTGAAAAAATTCACCACACGCTGACGAGAAAATAGCCCCGTGCGTAGATATCTGTTTTTTTGGGCAACAGAAGTCCGCTGAGTGCTTATTGCAGTACTCATTAAAAAATCCTTTATTTACAGGTAGGCCATGATGCAAAGACTTCACGCATCAACCTAAGTCGTTATAGCGATAAAAAATTAGACGTTATCTGGCTCTTCAATCACCTCTCTACTATCAGGGTTAAAGTCAGGGAAGCGTTTAAGGTGATCTTGCACCCGCAATTTCACTTCCCCCGAGCGGGACTTGCCCGTCTTTTGGATAGAAGCATAGAGCAAGGCAGTGTATTCCTGGTTCAGCTTGAACGTAATTAACTTGTTCGGGTTGTCATCCCGTCGTTGACGGCGCACGCCAGTTCTCCTTTGTTGTTTTCTTTCTAATATGAAAACATAAAAAAAAGCGTCAACCCAATATCCTATAATCCATAGAAAAAATAACAATTTGTTAACATTAAAGATGTAGGTGTCTTTCCTGAAAAAACTCATGAATTATCACAAAAGAAATTCTGTTATTTCAGTAGTAAGCACCCCGTGGAGGACGTCTTGAATTATTGGTGGGTTTGTTGTATAGCCCGATAAGAATATGTTCCACTACGATGCCTAGTGAACCCGCATCCTATAAGGGACGGCTGTCAGATCATGGATAATCCGGCGATGATAGTGTCCACTTAAATTTTAATGGACACTATCACAAACTTCAGAAYCACTAATTTCATATCACTCAAACCAGGATGGAAATAAAAGTTATTAAAATCAATACAATGTGAAAATACAATGAGCATAAGCGTGCAACGTAGGTTTACTGTCTCATACAACAAACCCACCAATAATTCAAGACGTCCTCCACGGGGCGCTTACTTATCGTCGGTGACGGTATAGCGCACGTCAGCCACCAGATTGCCGGGATAGCCATGATCGCCGTCGGCGGAATGTAGTCGGTACAGCACCAAGGTCTGATCCTGCTCCACCTGCTGCCAGCGGCTGGTTGTGGAATCCCTCCGGCCCTCCGTGCAACTGATGTTCGCCCTGATTGGAGGCCAGCGTAAAGCGCTTACCCTCGAGGCTCAATGTGGCCCCGCGAATGCGGTTGGCATAACGGCCGACGGTGGTGCCGAGGTAGGCGTTTTGGCGTAGATAATCCATCGGGGTGGGACAGCCCAGCAGAACTTCGCGGGTACCCCCGCCAGTAGCGGCACCTGGCAGGAGAGCCAGGTTGCGACCCAGTCCATCAGGGTGTGACCTGAAACCCCTGGTCATTGCCGAGGGTGACCAGCCGAAACGGCTGGCCGTCGGGCGCCTGGCCCGATTCATACTCTTTCAGCATACCCCTGCTCCTTCACTGGCGTGACAGACATAAAACGTTGCTTCCAAAGCGGTTTGTGGCTGATAGTGTTTTACCACGGCCGCCCGTACGCCCTCCACGCGATCGGTGGGCACCAGCGCCACGACGCAACCGCCGAAACCGCCGCCGGTCATACATACGCCGCCCGCCTCGCCGATTTCCCCTTTGATAATCGTGACCAGGGTGTCGATGGCCGGCACGGTAATTTCAAAATCGTCGCGCATATTGAGGCGTGGGATTCCGCCATCAAACGGCCCATCAGCCTGAGATCGCCTGCCGCCAGCGCATCGGCCGCGGCCAGCGTGCGCGCGTTTTCGCTCAACACGTGTCGCCCTCGCTTGGCGACGGTGTCGTCGAGTTCATGGGCCACCGCCTCAAATTGTTCCAGCGCGACATCGCGCAGTTTTTCCACCGCGAAGAAGCGCACGCCGGTTTCGCACTGCTCGCGGCGGGCGTTGTATTCACTGTCCACCAGGCCGCGTTTGACGTTGGAGTTGACGATAACCACCGCGACATTGTCCGGCATCGGCACCGCGCGCGTACCCAAGGTACGGCAGTCAATCAACAAAGCGTGGTTGTCTTTGCCCAGCGCCGAAATCAGCTGATCCATAATGCCGCAGTTACAGCCGACGAACTGATTTTCCGCTTCTTGACCGTTGAGCGCCAGCGCCACGTTATCCACCGACAGGTGATAGAGCGATTGCAGCGCTTTGCCCACGGCTACCTCCAGCGCCGCCGACGAACTCAGGCCGGCTCCCTGGGGGACATTGCCGCTGATAACCAGGTCGGCGCCGCCAAAACGTCCATCCCAGCGCTGTAAATGTTTTACCACCCCGCGTACATAATTGGACCACTGCTGATCGGCATGGGATAAAATTGGCTCATCCAGAGAAAAAATATCGTGCTGGCGGTCATAGTCCACGGCAATAACCCGAATTTTGCGATCGTCACGGCAGGCGCAGCTAATCACCGTCTCGTAATCGATCGCGCAGGGGAGCACGAAGCCGTCGTTATAATCGGTATGCGCGCCGATGAGATTGACCCGGCCGGGCGCTTTTACCGTCAGAGTGGCATCATAGCCGAATGCGTCGCGAAAAACGGTTTCAGTGGTGTTTTGTAAACTCATATTGAGGCTCCAGATTGCCGAAAATGACTCTCGGTGACCGCGCGCAGGCGCTCGGCGGCTTGTTCCGCGGTCAGATCGCGCTGGGTTTCCGCCAGCATTTCATAGCCCACCATAAATTTACGCACCGTGGCAGAGCGCAGCAGCGGCGGATAAAAATGCGCATGTAATTGCCAATGTGCATGGTCGCCGTCGGTAAAGGGCGCGCCGTGCCAACCCATGGAGTAGGGGAAAGAACATTGGAACAGGTTGTCGTAGCGGCTGGTGAGCTTTTTCAGTGCCAGCGCCAGGTCGGCGCTTGACTCACCGTCAAGATCGGGCAGGCGCTGGATGGGGCGTTTGGGCAGCAGCAGTGTTTCAAACGGCCACGCGGCCCAGTAAGGCACTACCGCCAGCCAGTGGCGCGTCTCCACCACGGTGCGCGCACCGTCGGCCAGCTCGCGGGTGGCGTAGTCCAAGAGCAGAGAGGAGCCCTGCTGCCGGTAGTACTCTCGCTGTAAACGGTCTTCGCGTTCGGCTTCGTTGGGCAGGAAACTGTTGGCCCAAATCTGCCCGTGGGGATGGGGATTGGAGCAGCCCATGGCGGCGCCTTTGTTCTCGAACACCTGTACCCAGGGATAAGTTTTACCCAGTTCCGCGCTTTGCTCGCGCCAGGTGTCGATCACGGCCTCAAGCGCCGGCAGCGACAGTTCGGGAAGCGTTTTACTGTGGTCCGGAGAGAAGCAGATCACCCGGCTGGTACCGCGGGCGCTTTGGCTACGAAACAGCGGATCATCGCTGGGCGGCGCGTCGGGCGTATCCGGCATAAGCGCGGCAAAATCGTTGGTAAACACGTGCGTGGTGCGGTAATCGGGATTACGATCGCCGGTGATGCGGGTATTGCCCGGACAAAGATAGCAGTCCGGATCGTGCGCCGGTAGGGTTTGCGCTGAAGGCGTTTCCTGCTGGCCCTGCCAGGGGCGCTTTGCCCGGTGAGATGAAACCAGGATCCATTGGCCGGTCAAGGGGTTATAACGCCGATGGGGATGATCGACGGGATTAAAGGATTGCATGAAATCTCCTTAGTCCGGGTAGCCGTTGGGATGCCGGGATTGCCAGCGCCAGGTGTCGCGGACCATATCTTCCTGCGTTCGGGTGACACGCCAGTTCAATTCTCGCGCGGCCTTTTCCGGTGCCGCCCAGTAGGCGGCCAGATCGCCGTCGCGTCGGGGGGGCGAAATGGTAGGGCAGTGGCTTGCCGCAGGCCTGACTGAAAGCTTCAACCACTTCCAGCACGCTATGGCCTTTGCCCGAGCCCAGATTATAGATATGCACGCCGGGCCGGGCGCGCAGCGTGGTCAGCGCCGCAAGATGGCCGTCGGCCAAATCTAAAACATGAATATAGTCGCGAACGCCGGTACCGTCCGGCGTCGGAAAATCATTGCCGTAAATAGCCAGAGAGGGGCGGCGTCCCACCGCGACCTGGGCAATAAAGGGCATCAGATTGTTCGGTATCCCCTGCGGATCTTCTCCCATCTCGCCGGAAGAATGGGCGCCGACCGGATTGAAATAGCGCAACAGGCTGATACTCCAGCGGGGATCGGCATGCTGCAGATCCTGAAGTATCTCTTCAACCATCAATTTGCTGCGGCCGTAGGGGCTGGCGGGACGCCCGGTGGGCAAATTTTCGTCGTAAGGGGTTACGGGCTGAACGCCGTAAACGGTGGCCGAGGAGCTAAATATCAAGTTGACTACGCCGGCCTCCCGCATGACTTCTACCAGGGAAAGAGTGCCATAGACGTTGTTATCATAATAGTCGATGGGTTGATTGACCGATTCGCCTACCGCTTTCAGACCGGCGAAGTGAATCACCGCCTCAATATCGTGCTCGGCGAAAATCTTCGCCAGTAGCTGCCGGTCGCGTATGTCGCCTTTATAAAACGCCGGCGTGTGGCCGCTCAATCGGCCAAGCGTCGCCACGACGGAACTTTTGCTGTTACATACGTTGTCGACAATCACGGGCGTTATGCCGGCAGCGATAAGTTGCAAACAGGTGTGGCTGCCGATGTAATCGCTCCCACCTGTAACCAGGACTGACATAGTTCAACTCCCTTCGTTTTAACGAGAATACAGTAGCATGATCCGCTCGGGGAAAAGGTGATTCTGCCGCGATTTATGAAATTGATTACATTTATACTAGCGCAGAGATACCCGTCAGCGCCAGCCTCGCGCTGTCTTCCTTTATCGAGCAACTGCCCAAGGGGCTTTGACAACGATTAAGTGTGGTAGCGATTACATGCTGAATAGAGTAAATATTACGCAATGGAGAAAGGATGACTCGAAACGGCAAGGCGCCACGCGCGAAGTTTGTAGGCGGGACGGCGCGCGCAGGGGAAAGCGTGCACCCTTCAGTGTGGTGCTGGGGTTAAGATAAACGAAAGGACGATACCGCGCCGCAGGTGACGGCGGGCCAGGGCCACAACCTGGTTGATGCCCCTAACGCGCTTGATAACGAGGGAAAGGGGATTATCACGGCCAAGGTGATGCCGGGGATAGACCGGCCACGGCGAAAGGTGGCCGCTCCGCCTGTCGGGACTGGTTACGGCTTAAAGTGTTGCCGGAGAGAGACCGGCCGCGGCCACTGATGACTTTCCCTTGCGCCGGCCTGGACATCGCCACGTCAGGCGTCGAGCGTTTCTATCTGATATTGATAGCGTTCTCCGTCAGGCACGAAGGTTAACCGGTGGGTAATACATTCCGGCGCATCCTCGGCATGATGGGAAACGAACAGCAGTTGCGTGGTGCCCTGGCCAATCAACACATCTATCCAGCGGCGCACCAGCTGGCGGTTAAGCGGATCCAAACCCTGCTGCGGCTCGTCGAGAATAAGTAGCGCCGGATGTTTAACCAGCGCGCGCGCAATCAAGGTCAGACGCTGCTGACCCCAGGAGAGACCGTGAAACGCCGCGTTAGCCTGGCTCTCCAGCCCGAGTAAACGCAGCCACTGCCGCGTCAACTGCTGCTGCCGCTCCGAAGGCGACTGATAAGCGCCGATGGAATCAAAAAAACTGGACAAGATGACACTACGAGGGCTGGCGCTGACGCGATAATCCAAATGCAGGCTGCTGCTGACATAGCCGATATGGCGTTTGATATCCCAAATGGTTTCGCCGCTGCCGCGCCGGCGCCCGAACAACGTGAGATCGTTACTGTAACCTTGCGGATGGTCGCCGGTCACCAGACTGAGCAGCGTGGATTTACCGGCGCCGTTCGGGCCGACGATCTGCCAGTGCTGACCCGGCGTCACCTGCCAGTCCAGATGATGTAAAATCGGCCGGTCCTGGTAAGACACTACGCCGTCGCGCAGGGTAATAAGCGGCTGGTCCGCCGGCAGCGCGGCCTGTTGTTGCGGCGAGTCGGCTTCCGGGAGCGCCAGATCCTGCAGGGATTCCAGATGGGCCAACTGCGCCACCAGCGCTTCCGCCAGCAGGCTTTGACGCGAGCCGGTGCAGGTCAGCGCACAATCCACCAGGATACCCACCCGGTCGATATAGTCCGGAATATCCTCAAACCGGTTAAGGATCAATACCAGCGTACATACGCTGTCCGCCAGACCGGCTAAGCGTTCGCTTAACTGCTTACGTGAGACAACATCCAGACCGTCGAACGGCTCATCGAGGATCAGCAAATCAGGACGCGCCATCAGCGCCTGGCACAGCAGCACTTTACGGGACTCGCCGGTGGAAAGGTATTTGAACCGGCGCGTCAGCAAATGGCGGATGCCGAGAATTGATCCGCCAATATTTGGCAGCGCGCATCGTCGTGGTGCTGCTGCTGAATAATTTCCGCCGCGGTGCTACCGGTGTCATCTTCGCCGGGGCTCAGCAGGTCGGCATTGGCCCGCTACCACTCCTCCTCCACCAGCCGCTGCACTTGTTCCAGCGATAGACGGGCAATGCGCCGATAGTCGGTGCACCGTTCACCGGCCAAAAGGGTGAGTTCTCCGGCCAGCGCCTGTTCCGCCAGCGCGTTCATGGCGTTGATGGCATCCCAGGCGCTTTTGTAGCTGACACCCGCCAGTTTCGCGCCCTGGCTGATGGAACCGGTGGCGCGGATCTGTTTAAGCAACGCAATGCGGCGCGGGTCGGCGAACAGTTGCTGACGGAGTTTCAGGGTTAACAGAATTTCTGCCTGCATGCGCAAACCTCGTGGCTCAAAAGGAAATTGTCGCTTAACCGACGGCCAGCGGCAAATAACGCCGGTCGCGATAACATAAAAGGCCTAAGCGCCGCAGCCAGAAACTGGTATAAAGATAATGGAAATAACCATTATGCGCCAACTGTAAGCTATGAGGTAACGATGCTTGAACTATTAGAGAGCCTGGCCATTGTCATTTTAATGGTGCCTGTCGTCATGGCGATTATCCTGGGACTGATTTACCTGCTGGGAGAATTGTTCAATATCATCTCCAAATTTGGGCAGCCCAAACAGCGTCGCCAGCCGAGCGACGACGTAAAACCGGCTTCCCGCCAGTAACGGTTTGTCGGGTCGCCGCCGTCTTGCGCCCAGGAGGCCTCCGCGTAGTAAAGTGCGCCACTGCCGTTGGGCGTTCCGTCGGGCGGCTGCCCGCGCCTGCTGCGCCGGGCCGTATTCTCCTCCCTGGCCTTATCGTCGCGCCGTGTGCCCCGAAGCACGACCCACATGCCCGATCCTCCTCTTTTTCACCCGTTTCGCCGTTATAATCACCGTCTTCGGACATGAGCCATCGCCGGGGCTTTACACACCGGGCCCCGGCGCATACTCTGTGGGCATTTAATAAGTGTTTCGGTAATCAATGAAGATGTAATGGAACCACGGGAAAGCGGCAAACTACGGGCCGCGGTGCTGTTCGGCGGCCAGTCCACCGAGCACGAAGTGTCGTTGCGCTCATCGATGAATGTCATTCGCGCTATCGACCGGCAACGATACGATTTGACCCTCATCGGGGTGGATAAACACGGGCGCTGGACGTTGTGCGACGAGCAGGACTATCTGCTCAATCCTGACGATCCTGCCGCCATCCATCTGGCGCCGGCGCGGCGTTATCTGGCCGTCGTGCCTGGTCAGCAGCGGGCGCAGCTGATTGACGCCGCCAACGGCCAGCTGTTGCCATCGATTGATGTCGCTTTCTCGGTGTTGTACGGCGCCAGCGGTGAGAATGGTTCGGTTCAGGGACTGCGCAGGGTTCTCAATATTCCCTATGCCGGGCCGGATGTGCTGGGATCGGCAGTCTGTATGGACAAGGACATGACCAAGCGCGTGCTGCGCGACGCCGGGGTACCGGTTACGCCTTCGGTGACGCTGCTGCGCACGGGCGACGCGGCGCCGGATTTCGACGCTATCGTCAGCTAATTGGGCCTGCCGCTGTTTATTAAACCCGCCAGCCAGGGATCGTCCGTGGGGGTTAGCAAAGTGACCGACCGGGCCGCCTTCGACGCGGCATTGGCGCTGGCTTTCCGTTACGATGCTAAAGTCCTGGTTGAGCAGGCGATAACCGGACGGGAAATCGAAACCGCCGTACTGGGCAATGATTCTCCGGAGGTGAGCGTCTGCGGCGAGATCCTCGCCAACGACGAATTTTACGCCTATGACACCAAATATTTGAAGGGCGCCCTGGCGGGACTGGTTATTCCGGCGACGCTGGCGGCGCCCGTCGCCGACGCCATCCGGCAGACGGCTCGGCAGGCGTATCTGGCGCTGGGCTGCAGCGTGATGGCGCGGGTGGATTTCTTTTTGACCGAGCAAGGCGAGATCCTGCTCAATGAGGTAAATACCCTGCCGGGCTTTACCTCCATCAGTATGTACCCCAAGCTGTGGGAAGCCAGCGGTTTGGATTATCCCGCGCTGGTGGACCGCCTTAATCACGCTGGCGCTGGCGCGCGCGCGGCGAGCCTCAGCCAAACCGAACGCTGAGACCCGTTCGCTGCCTGGGCGGGCGCCAGACCTGCAGCGGGCTTTGGGGCGAGGGCGCCAGGCCAGCGAAGGGCTTTTGGGTCCCGGCAGGGATGAGCGGCCAGCAGAGGCTTATCGCCCCTGGCGAGGGCGTCAGGCCAACAGGCGCTGGTGGATAAAATCGGCGATGGACGGCGCTTCGTTATCGCCTATGACCACATCGGCGCGCGCTTTGATGGCATCGTCGCTTTGCCCCATCGCCACGTCAAGGCCGGCGCCCTCCAGCATACTGAGATCATTGTAATTATCGCCGAAAGCCACCACCTGATTCATGCTCAGCACCTGGGCGGTGACCCAGTGTTCCAACTGGCGGCCCTTGCTGTTGCCCCTTTGGGCGATATCCACTTGATCGTGCCAGGACCATTCGCAGGCCAGCCCCAATTCCAGCTCTACCGCCTCGGCGAAGGTTTGCAGCTTGCCGATGTCCGCGTCGGAGGTGGCGAACTTCCAAATCGCCGTCGCATCTTGTGCCGCCGCCGCCAGGCTGTCCACCTGCACAAGCGCCGGCCGCTGCGCCGGCAGTAGGGTCTCCGACCAGGCCAGGGAACGCAGGACATGATCGCTCGGGTGCTGATACAGCATGGCGTCATCTACATACAGCAGGCCATGTACGGCGTCGTAATGGTCCAAAAGATCCAGCACCGTTAGCGTCTGCGCCTTATCGAGGGGATTGGTGGTCACCACCCGCTGCGCCGGGTAATCGTAGAGATAGGTGCCGTTACAGCAAATCGCCGGCGTGTCTATCTCCAGCGCCTGATAGAACGGGTGGATGGCGACATGATACCGGCCGGTGACCACCATCACCTGCAGGCCGGCGTCGCACGCCTGGCGCAGCGCGGTAAGGGATTCGGGCAGTATACGTTTTTGTCGGGTCAGCAGCGTGCCGTCCAGATCCAGGGCAATAAGGCGATAATACATATGTTTAATATTAGTTCAGTATTCAATCATAAGCGATGTTACACCCTCGACGCGGCGGCGAAAACCGTGATAATCTCGGTGGCTAACGCGCCCTAACGGTGACATGCTTATTCGAGGCGTGCCGTTAAGGTGACGAAACCTTGCCAAACGACAAACGCCATGCCCGCCACAGAAGCGAAATGAGGAGAACACATGAAGCACATTGTCTACGTTGCCAGCCCGGAAAGTCAGCAAATGCACGTCTGGCAAATGGACGACCAGGGCGCGCTAACCTTGCTGCAAGTGGTGGATACCCCCGGGTAGGGGCAGCAGATGGCAATCCATCCGGCGAACACGCATCTTTATATTGGCGTCCGACCGACCTTCGGCGTGGTCAGCTACCGCATCGATGAACGAGGATTGCTGACCGAGGCCGGAATGGCGCCGCTGCCGGGTGGCCCGACGCAGCTGACCACCGATTTGCAGGGCACGACGCTGTACAGCGTTTCCTATAGCGGCAGCTGTCTGAGCGTCAGCCCCATCGACGAGCAGGGCATCGTCGGCGCGCCGCAGCAAACGCTAGAAGGGTTAACCCACTGCCATTCCGCCAATGTCGATACCACCAATCAGGTGCTTTGGGTGCCCTGCCTGCAAGAAGATCGCATCCGGCGCTATGGAATTGGCGAATCCGGCCGTTTAACTCCCCTTACCCCTGCGGCGCTGGACAGCGTGGCCGGTGCCGGGCCGCGCCATATGGCGTTCCACCACGGTGGAAATTACGCCTACGCCATCAACGAACTCAGCGGCACGGTCAACGTGATTGCCATTGACGCCGCCGGCGCCGGTCCGCGCATTGTGCAGACGCTGGACATTATGCCGGCTGGTTTCAGCGACACCCGCTGGGCGGCGGATATTCATATTACCCCCGACGGCAGCTTGCTTTACTGTTGCGATCGTACCGCCAGCGTCATCAGCCGGTTTGCGGTGTCGGAGGACGGCGGCGTACTGAGTTTGTTGGGCCATCAGGCAACGGAAACCCAGCCGCGTGGTTTCAATATCGATAGCCAGGGGCGGTTTTTGGTGGTCGCCGGGCAGAAATCGTACCATATCGCGATGTACGCCATCCAGGGGCAATCGGGCGAACTGGCACCGCTGGCGCGCTATGCGGTGGGGCAAGGGCCGATGTGGGTGTCTATCCTGGTGCGGTAAGGCTCCGCGTGCGCGCCACTGTCACCTCGCGTGGTTCGTCCACGGGGCGACAGGGGGCCGTTTCATGGGGCAGGGCGACCCCTCGCCATCAGCGGTAGGTGACGGTCAGCGACGCGCTGCCCAGCGTGTGAAAGTGCACGTTAAAGCCAATCATCGCGCCGCTGGCGTTTTCATCCACCTCCAGATGCTCGACATCCAGCGCATGCACGGTGAACTGGTAGCGATGCGTTTCTCCCGGCGGCGGCGCCGCGCCGCCATAGCCCGCGCTGCCGAAATCCGTGCGTCCCTGGACCGCACCCGGCGGCAGATGATCCTGGCCGGAGCCCGCACCCTGGGGCAGCATGCGTACATCCGCCGGAATGTTGGCCACCAGCCAGAGCCACCAGCCGGAGCCGATCGGCGCGTCAGGGTCAAAAACGGTAATCACAAAGCTTTTGCTGCCTTCAGGGACATCGTCCCAAGCCAGATGCGGCGAAATATTATCCCCCTGATATCCCATACCGTTGAACACATGGCGCTCGGGTAACGTCGCGCCGGGCTGCAGATCGTTGCTGATTAAGGTAAACACGCGGGCATTCTCCTGTCAGGCATTAGCGGTTGAGGATTTTTAATAAATTCTGTGCGGTCGCCGTCGACGAGGCGGGATTCTGACCGGTGACCAAATGGCCATCTGTTACCGAGTAGGATTGCCAGTCGTCGGTGCGCTCAAATAGTCCGCCCAGCCGCCGGAGTTCATCTTCCACCAGGAACGGTACCACCTTGGTCAACTGGACCCCCTGTTCTTCGCTATTGGTAAAACCGGTTACACGCTTACCCGCCCCCAGCGGTGTGCCGTCAGGTTTTTTCGCATGGCGCAATACGCCGGGCGCGTGGCAGACGGCCGCCACCGGTTTGCCATCGGCGAACGTTTGCTCGATAAGCGCGATGGAATGGGGATCTTCCGCCAGGTCCCACAGCGGACCATGGCCACCAGGATAAAACACCGCGTCAAAATCCTCGGCCCGCAGCGTATCCACCCTGACGCTCGCCGCCAACGCCTGCTGCGCGGCGCGGTCGGTGCGAAAACGTTCGGTGTCCTGGGTCTGCGCGTCCGGTTCGTCACTCTTCGGATCCAGCGGCGGTTGGCCGCCTTTCGGCGAGGCCAGGGTTATCTCTACCCCGGCGTCGTGGTAAGCGTACGCCCAGCGCCGTCTGTTAATTCCCCATCAAGTTATTAAAGATGATGTCCATTATTTTTTTAATGGGCGCAATTCATGAAACAAACCCCACCAAAACCCTCAAGACGTCGTCCAAATTTCCCGCTGGACT
>NZ_JBLKSS010000032.1:0-6998 GCF_047607725.1 Sodalis sp. (in: enterobacteria)
GGTTCACTAGGCATCGTAGTGGAACATATTCTTACCGGGCCATACAACAAAGCCAGCAATAATTCAAGACGTCCTCCACGGGGCGCTTACACAGAAAGCAGGCTGGTTTTGACATTGAGTGGGAATTCCCTTCAACTTTATCTTCGTTTACCGCCTTAAGGAAATTACCATGCGTCTATACCTGCTCATTCCCTTGTGCCTTCTATTATCGGCCTGTTCACCCAAAAAATATCCGCTGACCATGGATGCCATCAGTGCGGACAAAGCGCAGCATATCATTAATGATATACAGGCACAGAGACAGGATAGCCGCGAGGAATTAATTGAACAGGTTTCGCAATCGTTTCTTGGCACGCCGTATCAGGCCAATACATTAATCGGCTCGGCGACGGAGCCCGAAAAGCTGGTGGTGGATTTCAATGGCGTCGACTGCTTCACCTTTCTTGATTACGTCAATGCGCTGAGCCAGTCGGCAAACAGAACAGATTTTTTCAATCAACTGGTGAAAACCCGCTACAAAAACGGCAAGGTGGCCTTTGTTAACCGTAAACATTTCTTCACGGATTGGTTTGCGAGCCAGCCGCGCAATGCGGTGGACGTCACCGCGCACATTATTAGTCCTAAGGCCAAGGTGGTTCATAAACACCTTAATCTGAAAGCGGGGGGCGGTAAATTTATTCCCGCTATCGGAGTATTTGAGCGCGACATTACCTACATCCCCGCGGGCGACTTGGATCAAGCAGCACTCAACGCAATCCATTCAGGGGACTATATTGGCATTTATTCCAAACTTGACGGACTGGATGTTTCCCATGTGGGCATCGCCATCAGGAAAGGGGACGACCTCTATTATCGTAATGTGTCTTCCTTACAGCGTAACCGCAGAGTGGTGGATACGCCGTTTATGGAATATATGCAAAGCAAACCCGGTATTGTGGTTTTGCGCGCATTGTAAAAGAAAAGCCAACGTGACTACCCCGCCCTGCCGGCCCGTCTCACGTTTGCTCAAGCGGCCTGCGCCAGAGGCGGGCGGCGATTCCGCTTTCTTCATCGCATTGGGGATCGTGGGAGCCACCGTGATGCCGCACAACCTCTACCTCCACTCTTCCATCGTACAATCGCGTCAATACGACCGCAGTAATGAACGGGCGGTGAAAGAGGCCATCCGCTACGCGACCATTGATTCCAATATACAGTTGGGATTCTCGTTTATTATTAATTGCTTACTTCTTATTCTTGGCGCCGCGCTATTTTTGGCAAAAACCCGGATGATATCGGCCGCTTTGCCCAGCTGTACGATGCCCTACAGGATCACAGCATGGTTGGCGCCATTGCCAGCGCCACCCTGGCAACGTTATTCGCCGTTGCGCTGTTGGCTTCCGGTCAGAATGCCACCATTACGGGGACCTTAACCGGGCAAATCGTGCTGGAAGCCTTCATCAATTTCCGGCTCCCGCTGTGGCAGCGGCGCCTGATTACCCGCCTGATTGCTATCATGCCGGTTGTGGCCTGCATCTATCTATGGGGAGACAAAGGGGACGTGGTTGAGAAACTCCTAGTCTATACCCAGGTATTTTTGAGCATCGCCTTACCGATTTCGATGATCCCGCTGCTGTATTTAACCTCATCCAAAAAGCGAATGGGCAAGTTTGTCAATTGCAAACCTTTTATGGTACTTGGCTGGCTGGCCACCGCGGTATTGGTGGTCTTAAACCTCCAGCTCATCATCGAAACGGTGCGAATGCTGTTCGGCTGAGAAACCTTGCGTCGTTGATAGGCAGGGTTCAGCTGCGCAACAGTGTGGCTGCAGAATTGCGCGCGGCTGAAGCGCAGTATTCAACGGAAGAACCGTGGTCGGTTTAAAGTTCAGCTAATGACGGTGCCAGGCCGCGCCGCGCCGTGCGGCCCCTTCACGCCGGCGTTCGCGCTCTTTAGCGGCCAGGATCTCAGCGAGAGGGGCGTTTATAGGGGTTGGGATCGCCGGGCTTGCGGGTTTTGAGCAGTTTTAGCACCCAGGTATACTGTTCAGGATTCGGACGCACCATCGTTTCCACCGCTTCATTCATGCGCCGCGCCACGGTAGCATCATCGGCATCCGTTAACGCTTCCATGGGCGGCAGAATATGAATATGCAGCAGGCTGGTTTTGCCGTCGTAGACCGGGAACAAGGGAACAACGGTGGCGCGGCAAACTTTCATCAGACGGCCGATAGCCGGCAGCGTCGCTTTGTACGTGGCAAAGAAATCCACAAACTCACTGTGCTCGGCGCCGTGATCCTGATCCGGTAAATAATACCCCCAATATCCCTGGCGCACCGAGCTGATAAAGGGTTTGATACCGTCGTTGCGCGCGTGCATACGGCCGCCAAAACGCCGACGCACGCGATTCCACATAAAGTCCACCAGCTCATTGCGCTGATTGTGGAACATGGCCGCCATTTTTTGGCCGCGCGCAGCCATCAGCATCGCCGGCACATCCACCGCCCAGCCGTGGGGTACCAGAAAGATGACATTGCGCCCCTCTTCCTGAAGCCGGATCAGCCATTCGTCGCCATGCCAGCGCACGCGCGCCAAGACTCGCTCTGGATCGCGGCAGGCCAGCTCGGCCATGAGGATGGTGGATTGCGTCACGCAGGCGAACATGTCGTCAATGATGGTTTCCCGCTGCTCTGCGGCGATTTCCGGCAGGCAGTAGGCCAAATTGACCTGCGTGCGAAAGCGCGCCTTGTGCGCAACGCGGCCAACCGCCCGGCCCAGCGCGCCCAGCACGGGATCGCGGAACCGGGGCGGGATCCAGGCGGCAGCAGCGATGGCACCTATCCCCAGCCAGACGCCCCAATAACGTGGGGTGTAGAATGCGTTTTTGAACGTCGGGATGAACTCTATCTGTCCGTTTTGCTTATTTTCCATGCATGCCTTTCTCAATGCTTGTCATCGCGCAGTACCCGCGGCTAACCGCATTATAAAGAAAAAAAGCAGCCGATGCAGGATCGGCCGCTGATGGCGTCATGTCAGTTTAACTGCAGCTGAGGCAGCATCTGTTTGACTTGGGCGAGATATTCGGCGCGGTCGCTGCCGGTCAGCCCTTCGGTGCACGGCAGTTTGGCGGTCAGGGGATTGACCGCCTGCTGGTTGATCCAGACTTCATAATGCAAATGGGGGCCGGTGGAGCGGCCGGTATTGCCGGACAAGGCGATGCGATCGCCGCGTTTCACTTTCTGTCCCGGCTTCACCAACAATTTTTTCAGATGCATATAGCGGGTCATGTATTGGCGGCCGTGGCGGATGGCCACATAGTTACCGGCGCCGCCGTCCCTTTTGCTGACCATCACCTCGCCGTCACCCACCGCCAGCACCTGCGTACCGACCGGCGCGGCGAAATCGACGCCGCGATGGGGCGCGATACGGCCGGTAACGGGGTTAAGCCTGCGCGGATTGAAATTGGAGGAGACGCGGAATTGTTTCACGGTGGGAAAACGCATAAAACCACGGGCGAGACCGGCGGCATCGCGGTTATAGAATTTACCGTCATCCGCACGGAAAGCGTAATAATCTTTCCCGCCTGTACGTAAGCGCACGCCGAGCAATTGACTTTGAGCGCTTTTGCCGTCCAGCATTTCCCTCGAGGTCAGAACCGAGAACTGATCCCCTTTACGCAACTTGCGGAAATCCAGCTGCCACTGCAGCGCTTTGATCACCGCGTTGATATCGCCGCCCGTCAGACCGGCTGCGCGGGCGCTGGTGACGAAACTGCCGTTGAGCTGGCCGGTCAAGGTGGTGTTGCACCATTCGCCTGTCATATTGGCGATGCTTTCCTTGAAACCGCCGTCCACGCGATCATAGGTGCGCGTCTCGCGGCGCGAGACATCCCAGGTCAGGCGCTGCAAATCGCCCTCGGCGGTCAGCGTCCAGGAGAGGGACTGGCCTATCTTCAGATTGCGCAGCGCGGGATTTTGCTGAGCCAGCGCGGTGACGTCGGCGATATCGATGCCGTACTGGGTAAGGACACTGCTTAGGGTATCGCCGGGGGAGATGACATATTCATGCACGCCGGCCTCCCCTTCCACGCGTTCGTCCAGTTCATCCTTCGGAATATCTTCGTCGCTGTCAGGGGTGGTCTGGTCGAGGGGTTCGCTGGCCTCGGGCGCCAGCTCACGCAATTGATGATCTTCCAACGGGATGATGCGGCTGGCGGGCCGTTCCACCACCGGGGAGTAGATATAGGGTCGCCAAACGGCGACGGCTAAAGTGACTATGGTTAGCGACCCCAGCATGACGCGGTGGGGTCGCGGCAGATGATTAAATGCCAGGGCGAAAGAGCGGGCTATCTGCTGCACTAATAACTATCCTCATGTGTTGTTCTCCAGGCAGCTCACGTACTGGTTCGTTAATTGAGACAGAAAGCGCGCGTAGCTTTCCTTGTCCAAGGCGATACCCATTCCCAGCGGGTCCAGGGTGCCAATACGCACGGATGTCCCGCGGGCGACGGCGTTGATAACGACTGGCCTGAATTGTGGCTCAGCAAAAATACAGGTCGCTTTTTGCTCAACCAACAGTGTTCTGATTTTGTGTAAAACCTGGGCGTCGGGTTGTATTTCGGGATTGATGGTGAAATATCCTAACGGCGTCAGGCCATAGTATGTTTCAAAATACCCATACGCATCGTGAAATACGTAATACCCTTTAGCGCGAACGGGTGCCAGCATTGTAGCGATATTTTTGTCATTTTTTGTCAAGACGGCGTTGAAAATTCGCAGATTATCGTCCAATTGTTGTTTCTTTTCGGGCATTAACTCCACGAGACGGTCATGGATCGCCTCGGCAGCGCGCCGAGCTATGGTCGGCGAAAGCCAGAAATGCATATTATATTCGCCGTGGTGATGGCCGTCGTCGCCACCGCCGTCGTAATCATGCCCATGATTTTCATGCAATTCTTCGCCGCCTTTTTGCAAAAGCGGCTTAACGGACGGCAGGCTGGCCAAGGTAATGCGCCGCGCGGCAGGCAGCGAGGAGGCGGGTCCGGAGAGAAATGCCTCCATTTCCGGCCCTATCCACACCAGCACATCGGCTTTCTTTAACCGCAGCGCATCCGTCGGCCGCAAAGCATAATCATGGGGCGAGGCGCCATCGGGCAATACTATCTCCACCGGCATAACGCCATCGGCGACGACCGCGGCCTACGCGTTGACGCCCGCCGCCATCCCTAACGCGGCCCCAAGACAGGCGAAACGGCAGGTACGGCCAACGGTGCGCAATAAAGCGGCGGGATAGGATGAGGGCATGGCAATATTCTCATCGGCAACGAAGCGGGTTGTTATGTTATAATAACGCGGTAATTTAACAACCGTAATCATCATGACCGATTTGGTAATCCTGGAACACATTGGCGTCGCCTTTGGCCGAAAAGCGGTGCTGCACGATATCTCTTTCACCCTGCGCCCCGGTCACATTCTTACCCTGCTGGGCCCGAACGGCGCCGGCCAGTCGACACTGGGGCGGGTGGTGCTCGGGCTTATCGCCCCCACTGAGGGTACGCTAAGACGCCAGCCCAAACTGCTCATGGGGTATGTACCGCAAAAAATACATCTGGACCCCACGTTGCCGCTGACGGTGGAACGCTTCATGCGTTTGCGGCCGGGCGTCAAGAAAAGCTATATAGCGCCGTCACTGGCGCGGGTGTAGGCGCAACATTTGCAGACGGCGCCCATGCAAAAACTTTCCGGCGGTGAAATGCAACGGGTGCTACTGGCGCGCGCCCTGCTCAATTCACCCCAGCTATTGGTGCTGGACGAGCCGACCCAGGGCGTGGATGTCAACGGCCAGGTGGCGCTGTATGATTTAATCGACAACATTCGCCGCGCCCTCGGTTGCGCAGTGTTGATGGTATCGCACGATTTACATCTGGTGATGGCGAAAACCGATGAAGTGCTGTGCCTTAATCACCATATCTGCTGTTCCGGCACGCCGGATGTGGTCTCGGGCCACCCTGATTTTATCGCCATGTTCGGGCAGCGCGGACCGGTGCCGCCCGCGCAGGGAGCGTGTCGTCATGATTGAATTATTGCTCTCCGGCTGGTTCGCCGGCGTGCTGTTATCGCTGGCGGCAGGTCCCCTCGGCACCTTCGTGGTGTGGCGCAAAATGTCGTATTTCGGCGATACCCTCGCCCATGCCTCACTGTTAGGCGTTGCTTTCGGCCTGTTACTGAACATCAATAATCCGTTTTACGCGGTGATTGCGGTTACGCTGGCGCTCGGGCTGGTGTGGCTGGAACGCTTCCCCCAGTTGGCTATCGATACGTTGTTGGGCATCATGGCACACGGTTCGCTCTCCCTGGGCCTGGTGGTGGTCAGCCTGATGCAGGGGGTGCGGGTCGATCTGATGGCCTATCTGTTTGGCGATCTGCTGGCGGTCACGCCGCAGGATATTGCGCTGTGGGCGTGGGGGTCGCGGTAGTGCTGACGCTTATCTTATGGCAATGGCGCACGCTGTTGTCCGTGACCATCAGCCCCGAATTGGCCCACTTGGACGGGGATCCCCCTGCCCCGCGTCAAGCTGCTCTTGATGCTGGTCACGGCGCTGACCATCGGGCTGGCGATGAAGTTTGTCGGTGCGTTAATTATTACTTCGCTGCTCATCATTCCCGCCGCGGCCGCGCGCCGTTGTGCGCGCAGCCCGGAGCAAATGGCGTTATACGCCACCCTAGCGGGCGCGTTGGCGGTCACCGGCGGACTGGCCTTTTCCGCGTTCTACGATACACCGGCCGGCCCATCCGTTGTGCTGTGCGCCTCGGTGCTGTTCCTGCCCAGCCTGACCGTCAAAGCGCGCTCTTGACCGCCGAGAGCGGCGCAACACCCTGTCATCCGCCGCCTCCGGTCACTGCGCCGGTTCCGCGGCGGTGGGACGCGGCCGCTGATGCTCGGTTGCGGCGGCGTTATTCGTCCTCGCCGCCGTGTCCCTCAAGCCCGAAATGGCGATACGCGTGGACGGTAGCGATACGC
>NZ_JBLKSS010000032.1:7098-16644 GCF_047607725.1 Sodalis sp. (in: enterobacteria)
GCGATACGCGGCGTACCGCGCGCCGACTTCGGTAATGTTCAGCGCCAGGCAGGCGGCGCTGCGGCTGACAATATGCTGCAAATCCCCCGTCTGATAAAACTCCAGCCGCTGCACGATACCAAACCGGTCGCGCAGCGGCGGCGTCAGCGAGCCTGCGCGGGTGGTGGCGCCCACCAGGGTAAACGGAGGGAGCTCGATTTTGATAGAGCGAGCGGCCGGCTCCTCGCCTATCATGATATCCAGTTGATAATCCTCCATTGCCGGATAAAGCACTTCCTCCACTACCGGCGAAAGCCGATGGATCTCATCGATAAATAAAACGTCATGGGGCTCGAGGTTGGTCAGCATCGCCGCCAGATCGCCGGCTTTTTCCAGCACCGGACCCGAGGTGGTGCACAGATTGACTCCCATTTCATTGGCGACAATGTTCGCCAGCGTGGTTTTACCCAGCCCGGTCGGCCCCGAGATGAGCAAATGATCGAGCGTGTCGCCGCGCATTTTCGCCGCCTGAATGAAAATCTCCATCTGCTCGCGCACGTGGGGCTGACCGATATAGTCCGCCAGTGTTTTCGGCCGGATAGCGCGGTCGATAACCTCTTCTTCGGTCACCGTCGCGGCACTCATCAGTCGATCGGCTTCTATCATCCTCTACCTCACAGCGCGGCGCATCACGGATAAGCATTTCACAATCGGCGCCGGCGCTCGCCACTTTGCTCACCATCCGGCTTGCCTCCTGGGGTTTATACCCCAGCGCCACAACCGCTTCGCTCTCGGGATCGGCCGGATTGACCTGCGCGTCGATGGCGGGGGGGATATCGCCTACGCCCTGGGGCGCGAACAGATCGCCGGACAGACCTTTAAATCTGTCCTTCATTTCCACCACCAGCCGTTCCGCGGTCTTTTTGCCAACCCCGGGCAATTTCACCAGCGCGTTAATTTCCTGGCGCTCCACGGCGCTGACAAATTGCGGCGCCGACATCCCGGAGAGAATCACCAGCGCCAGCTTCGGCCCGACGCCGTTCACTTTAATCAGTTCGCGAAACAGGACCCGCTCCTGCTTATGGATAAAACCAAACAGCAACTGGGCGTCCTCACGCACCACGAAATGGGTGAAGATAACCGCCTCCTGACCGGTTTCCGGCAGGGCATAGAAACAGGTCATCGGCAATTGCACCTCATAACCCACCCCATGAGTTTCCAACAGCACCTGCGGCGGCTGCTTTTCCAGAATGATGCCTCTGAGACGTCCGATCACCTCGACTTTCCTTTACGCGTCAGGTTATTGCTTTTGATGGTTATGCTTATAACATAATAAAGGCTGGATGGATATCCAGCCTGAAGGTAAACGTGCCACAGCCGGATGTCAGCTTAGCCTGCCGCGCGCCAGATTAATCCTGCCGCTGCCCATGCGCAGGGCATTCTGGCTGACGTGGCAATGGGTGATGGCGATGGCCAACGCATCGGCGGCGTCCGCCTGCGGGTTAGCCGATAGCATTAATAGGGTACGCACCATATGCTGTACCTGGCTTTTCTCCGCTGACCCCGTGCCCACCACCGTCTGTTTGACCTGACGGGCCGCATATTCAAACACCGGTAAATCCAGGTTAATCGCCGCCACGACGCCGCGCGCCTGGCCCAGTTTTAGCGCCGAGTCGGCGTTTTTGGCCATAAAGACCTGCTCAATCGCCAGGCAGTCCGGTTGAAACTGCGTGATGATCTTGCTGACGCCGGCATAGATAAGCTTCAGGCGACCGGGTAGATCGTCCACTTTGGTACGGATACAGTCGCTGCCCAGGTAGCTCAGTTTACGCCCATCCTGACGCACGATACCATAGCCGGTAATACGCGAGCCGGGATCGATACCCAATATCACGGTCATACCGCTGCCGCCTGGCGCGCGCGATAACGCGGGAAACCGGTCATCACAGGGTCGCCGCCACCTCGTCGGAAATCTCACCGTTGTGGTAGACTTCCTGCACATCATCGGAGTCTTCCAGCATATCGATAAGGCGCAGTAATTTGGGCGCGGTCTCCGCATCCAGATCGGCGCGGGTAGACGGGACCAGCGCGACTTCCGAGGATTCCGGCGTCAGACCGGCCGCCTCCAGCGCGTCTTTGACTTCGCCGAACGCGTCCGGCGTGGTGTACACATCGATCGCGCCATCATCATAAGTGATAACGTCATCGGCGCCGGCTTCCAGCGCCGCGTCCATGATGGTATCTTCGCTCAGGCCCGGCGCGAACGAAATCACCCCTCTTTTGGTGAACAGATACGAAACGGAGCCATCGGTGCCCAAATTGCCGCCGGTTTTGGTAAAGGTGTGACGCACCTCGGACACGGTACGGTTGCGATTATCGCTCAAGCACTCAACCATGACCGCGGTACCGCCGGGGCCATAGCCTTCATAAATAATGGTCTCCATCTGGACGTCGTCATCCCCTCCCACGCCGCGGGCGATGGCGCGATTGAGCGTGTCACGCGTCATGTTATTCGCTAAGGCTTTATCCACCGCCGCGCGCAAGCGAGGGTTGGAGCCGACATCCCCGCCGCCCAGTCTGGCGGCGGTAACCAATTCGCGGATAATCTTGGTGAAAATTTTCCCGCGTTTGGCGTCCTGTGCGGCTTTACGATGCTTGGTATTGGCCCACTTACTATGACTTGCCATATCTCTCTCCGAAAAAAGCCTTCTCAGGCCGGATAAATAACAAATTCTTCAATCGCCTGCCGGTTACTCCAGGATTTGGTCAGCGCGTCGGCGGCCATCCAGCGCCAGCTGAGATGCTCGCTTAACACGGGCGCCTGCTCACAGGGTAGCGTCAAACAGAACCAATATTCTGTATTGTGCGTCACTCCGGGCGCGTAACGGTGGCGAAAATGACTAAAAATCTCAAATTGAATGCAGCGCTGGCAATCGGTAAGCGTCAGTCCCCCGGCATCGACATCAAACCCGGTTTCTTCGCGCTCTTCCCGCTGCGCCGCCGCCGCCGGAGGTTCACCGGCGTCTATACTGCCGGTAACCGACTGCCAAAATGCCGGGTCATCCCGGCGCTGTAACATCAAAACCCGCCCGCTGTCGGTGGCGGAGATGACCACCAGCACCGAAATTGGGCGTTTATAGGCCATTATGACCGACCGTTTTCCATCGCTTCCTTACCCTTGCCGACAACCGCAATCGACAGATCGGCCAGCGCCTCGGCATTGCCGAAGCTGGGGGCTTCGGTCATCAGATCCGCCGCCGCGGTGGTTTTCGGAAACGCAATAACATCGCGGATATTGTCGGTGCCGGTCAGCAGCATCACCAGGCGATCCAGGCCGAAGGCCAGGCCCGCATGGGGCGGCGTGCCATATTTTAATGCATCGAGCAGGAAACCGAATTTCTCCTGCTGTTCCTGTTCATTGATACCCAGAATGCCGAACACGGTCTGCTGCATGTCGCCGCGGTGGATACGCACCGAGCCGCCGCCGACCTCGTTACCGTTGATAACCATATCGTAGGCGTTGGCCACCACCGCCGTCGGGCAGGCGGCCAGCGTCTTTGCATCGATATCCTTCGGCGCGGTGAAGGGATGATGCATCGTGGCCAGGCCGCCGTCTTCGTCTTCCTCAAACATCGGAAAGTCGACCACCCACAGCGGCGCCCAGCGGTCGGTTTCCGTGAGCCGCAAATCCAGGCCGAGCTTGAGACGCAGTGCCCCCAGCGCATCGGTCACGACACTTGCGCGATCCGCGCCGAAGAAAACGATATCGCCGTCGGCGGCATGGGTGCGCGCGAGGATCTGCTCGATCACCTGCGGCCCCAGGAATTTCGCCACCGGGCTTTGCACCCCTTCTGCGCCGGCGTCACGCTGGTTGACCTTCATCCACGCCAGCCCTTTGGCGCCATAGATTTCAATATATTTGCCGTATTCGTCAATCTGCTTGCGGCTCAACTGCGTGCCACCGGGCACGCGCAACGCCGCCACGCGGCCCTTGGCGTCGTTGGCGGGCGCGGAGAACACATTGAACGCCACGTCTTTGACCAAATCCGCCACGTCCACCAGCTCCATCGGATTGCGCAAATCCGGTTTGTCGGAACCGAAGCGGCGCATGGCGTCGGCATAGGTCATCTGCGGGAAAACGCCCAGGTCGACGCCGGTAATGTCGCGCCACAAATCGCGCACCAGCCGCTCCATCACCTCGCGCACCTGCGCCGCGCTCATGAATGACGTTTCCACATCGATCTGGGTGAACTCCGGCTGACGATCGGCGCGCAGGTCTTCATCGCGGAAACATTTCACGATCTGGTAGTAGCGGTCGAAACCCGACATCATCAGCAGCTGTTTAAACAGCTGCGGTGACTGCGGCAAGGCGTAAAACTTGCCTTTATGCACCCGGCTGGGCACCAGGTAATCACGCGCGCCTTCCGGCGTTGCTTTGGTCAACATCGGCGTTTCGATATCAAGAAACCCTTCGGCATCCATGAAACGACGGACGAAACTGGAGATACGCGCCCGCGTTTTGAGGCGCTGCGCCATAACGGGACGACGTAAATCGAGGTAGCGGAATTTCAGGCGCTGCTCTTCGGTATTATTCTGATTGGCGTCGAGCGGCAGCGGCTCCGAGCGGTTGATAATGGTCAGTTGGGTGGCCAGTACTTCTACGGCGCCGGTGGCCATATCGCTATTGACCTGGCTGTCCGGGCGGGCGCGCACGATACCGGTCAGTTGCAGACAGAATTCATTGCGCAGCTCGGCGGCGCGGGCGAAGGCATCCTGACGATCGGGATCAAAAAATACCTGCACCAGGCCTTCCCGGTCACGCATGTCGATGAAAATCAGACCGCCGAGATCACGACGGTGGTTGACCCAACCGCATAACGTCACTTCCTGGCCAACATGTGACAGGTTCAGCTGTCCGCAATATACAGTACGCATTAGGATATCCTTAAAATTCAGCCCGTCAGCGGGTGCCGCGGAATGGGACAAAACGAGCTGTTATTCATTAATGGCTGCGCCCGGCGTGGGCGAACCGGCGCCGAGTCTTTGCCCGGCATCACCGGCCGGCGGGTGCGCGCTGCACGGGCCGGCGTTTGAAAGGCGGTCATTATAAAGGAATTTCAGGCATAGCATAAGCCCGTCTGGGCGTACGCTTACAGTGTAACCGCCAGTAGCTCAGCCTGCTGTGTAGTGGGGATTTTAGGTTGGACACCGAACTTGCCCTGACGGTAGAGCTGGTGCCAGTTGAACAGCAAATGGTCATTGATACCGTTATCCCGTGCCAGCTTGGCAATGGATACGCCGGGATGGAGCGCCTGCTCAACCAGCTTAATTTTAAAGTCCAGCGGGAAATTAGGACGACGTCTTGAGGGTTTTGGTGGGGTTTGTTTCATGAATTGCGCCCATTAAAAAAATAATGGACATCATCTTCAATAACTTGATGGGGAATTAACAAACGGCGCTGGGCGTACGCTTACCCTGATTGAACTTATCCACCAGCGCCGTATTATTCAGGCGCACGGCGATGCCGAGGCCGGTGCCGAAATAGGCTTTATCGGTCACTTTTTCGCCGCCGGTCGCCAGGCTGGCGTCCTTCATGAGCCATTCGTTGACCACGGCGGTATCGCCGAACACGCTGTCCAGGCGACCGTTTTTCAGATCCAGGATAGCGTTCTGATAGCTGTCGTAGGGCACCGCGGTGATTTCGGGGTGTTTATCCATCAGGTATTTCTGATGGGTGGAGCCATTTTGCATCCCGACGCGCTTGCCGTCCAGGGACGCCAAATCGGCGAATTTGCCTTTCTGGGCGATAAAGATCGCCGAATTTTTATAATAGGGCTGCGTGAACGCGACCTGCTTTTGACGATCCGGGGTGATATCCATACCGGAAATCACGGCGTCAAAGCGGCGGAAGCGCAGGCTGGGGATCAGGCTGTCAAACGCCTGGTTGGTGAAAGTACACTCCACTTCCATCTGCTTACACAGCGCATTGGCCAGGTCGATATCGAAGCCCTGGATTTTATTGTCCGCACCGACAAACTCGAACGGCGCATAGGTTGCCTCGGTGGCAAAACGCACGGTTTGCACGGCGCTAACGCCGGTGGACAGAACGGCCCGCAGCGCGGCAATGACGGTCTTTTTCATTAGTGTTATTCCCGAAAAGATTAATGCGATAAATACTGCGCAAACGCGGAGGTTTGCGGTTGCGCGAAATGGCTGGCGTCGCCCTGTTCCACAATGCGGCCGTTTTCCATATACACCACCCGGCTTGCGGTCTTGCGCGCCACTTCCACCTCGTGGGTGACGATCACCTGGGTGATGCCGGTCTGCGCCAGCTCACGAATGATGCTGACGATTTGCGCGGTGATTTCCGGATCCAGCGCCGCCGTCGGTTCATCGAACAAAAGCACCTGCGGCCCCATCATCAGCGCGCGGGCGTTGGCCGCCGGACGGTCCAGGCCGCGCACCCGGCAAGGGGCTTCAATCAGATTCTGGCGCACCGTCAGATGCGGCCACAGATTGTATTGCTGAAAGACCATGCCGACATTTTGGTGCAGCGCGCGGATAGACTTCACGTCCGGCGAAAGTTAAAATGATTACCGGCGATATCCAGTTCACCGGCGCGGGGCATTTCCAGCAGGTTAAGCACGCGCAATAGCGAGCTTTTACCGGCGCCGCTCGGGCCGAGCAATACCAGCGTCTCACCCGCCGGGCAGGTCAGGGTCACATCGAACAGAGCCTGATACGCCCCATAAAAGCAGTTAATGCGGTTAAGTTGAATACTCATGCGAATAAACTGAATAGCCATTGGGGGGCAGATGGTAACGTCGCGCCCGCGCCGATGCAATCCACCACGTTGAAAATTTACAATTAGGAAGATAATAATACGAATGACAGTACAAAGCAGCAGCAACGGCCGTTTTTCCGTCGGGTTATGCTTCAGGCGGGCGGGATCGCGCTATAGCGCCCCGGTGCGCCGGGGCGAAGCAGAAAGGTTAACGTGTCTCCAGCGTTTGGCCCAGCGTGCCGGCCGTCGCGGGCGGCGCGACCCCCAGGTAGCGCACATCGTCCAATACCCAGCAGGTGCCTTCGCGGATCATGAGCGCTTCGGCCTGCCAAGCGACATCCGGCCGGTCGCCGGCCTGGCGCCGCGACATGTCTACCCGCAGCGGGATATTTTTAGCGTCGGTATTGGTAAGCGCCCCGTGGAGGACGTCTTGAATTATTGGTGGGTTTGTTGTACGAGACAGTAAACCTACGTTGCACGCTTATGCTCATTGTATTGATTTTAATAACTTTTATTTCCATCCCGGTTTGAGTGATATRAAATTARTGGTTCTGAMGTTTGTGATAGTGTCCATTAAAATTTAAGTGGACACTATCATCGCCGGATTATCCATGATCTGACAGCCGTCCCTTATAGGATGCGGGTTCACTAGGCATCGTAGTGGANCATATTCTTACCGGGCCRTACAACAAACCCACCAATAATTCAAGACGTCCTCCACGGGGCGCTTACGTTAACACCGCATCCGGGTTATCGGTTAAAAATTCTCTCACCATCGCCGCCAGCATGGATCCCTGGCCCCAGAGTGTCGCGGCATGATCGGCACGGGTGATGCGTACCGGCGTGTCTACTGCGCCGCTGCCGTCTACCTTGCCGTCCTTGATGGCGGCCTGACCCAACATCAGCACCTGGGTCAGCGTGGTCGGGGTGCCGGTGACGGCCTGCGAATTATCAATCTCAATATGCGTCAGCGGTATGCGAACCCCGGCGCTGATTTCATTAAAGCTTATGGTCATGAAGGCGACTCCTTTTTACTCAAGGCGGCAGGGGGTGACTTTTGCCGGGTGGCCGCCGGTTTAGACGGTGGCGGGATTTCCAGCACATCCTTGAAACGCAGCAGGCGCGTCAGCCAGAAAGCATTGCGCGGCACCCAGGCCCCCGTATCCGGTAACATCTGCATGGAGTTGGGTTCGCGCACCGCGCGCTCCGGGGCCGGCACGACAAAAATCATCGGYAAGTCAAAGGGGTTAGGGAAGCGCATCGCKGTGTTGTCGRTGTCATTCATTGTCGTGGCTCTCCCCGCGCAGGGTGATATGGGCGGCGAACGGCRGRCTGCCGTCCGCCTGGGTAAAGGTYTGATAATGGCGCAGGTASTCATCCACGCCATCGTCYTGCATCAACGSYGKCACCGGCTCCTCRCAGGTAAAGTAGATGCCATACAGCACCACGCCGCAATTYCCCTGTTYCTCGGTGTAMAGGTTGYGCCCCTCTTCAAAGCGCATCGKYCCGGMGTTTGCCGGACRAAAACCCGATAAGCCCGCYATCAGSCGCGCCMCTATCTGGTAGAGGCCGGGTCKGTCKCCCTCGGCACCGTTGATAACATCGGCCACCACGTAAAAAACAAAGCGACTGTCAATCACGCCTTTGACCTGACCGGCCTGCGCCCCCAGCCAYACCAGATACAYCGMRGGCGGCGTYAGCAGYACRTCACGCAGCSCYKCYTYGCTCCAGTCGCCGGGATGGGTGGCGATATYACGCAACGTSTTGCCAAACAGSKCMYGYAGYCGSGYCAGYAAGGCGTTTTCGGTGGAGACAATCATCAGATAAACCCYTTCTGCTTGCGCCCGAACACCGACGCRTCGGCCTGCATCTGCGGCAGGTCGGCACTGTCGGGRRCCTGGYTATCGCTATCCACCCCGAGCGGCAGYTCMCCCTTTTTCACCGCCTCCAGCCAGCGCAGCGCATCCTGGTAACGCTGGCKGGTTTGCTCAGTGGCCCGCTCGTCATTCAGGTAGTAAAACGCMAKSGTGCAGGCATGCTGTTTCAGYACYGACGGCACCACCGAGAGCGGCAGKGCGTAACGGGCMGCGATAAAGCTGTCCATCAGGGCGCTGGCATCGCTGAGCGCCTGRCTCACYTTYTGCCGGGCKGCYRCCTCATCGCTGCGCCMGTCGACCAGCCTTTCTAKCAACGGGGCGCTATAGCGGGCGCGTAAATCCTGCTCGCTGGCATACATGCGTTAMCWCTCCTTTCAKGGGCGTTTAAASCGGATTTAASCGCGCTKTTACAACAGGTCTGCGACCAGCAGCGTCAGCTTGCCTTTCATTTCGTTAGAGACCGTGGCGCTGCCCTCGGCCAGTAATTCMCGCTCCAGTAACTGGGTGGCGKTTTTTTCCAGCTCCACCGGCACCACCAGATGGGTCGGACGAATACCCAGCTTRCGACCGCCATCGGCGGTAAAGCCGCGCATGGCGCTCCAGCCTTTCCAGAGGTTATCCAGCGTCAGGGGGGCCTGCATGCGGTAAGCCATCTGCCAGAAGCCGTAGCCCACATTGCGCCGGGCCGAGGCACCAAAGACAAATTCGTTGTCAGTAAACGCGCGGCCCTCATCCACTTTGGTTAACGCGAGCAGCTCGGGTGGACGGCGGTTCTGGAAAATCAGCGGCTTGAGTGCGCGCGAGCAGTCCAGCAGATACCAGACAGCACCGTCGTACGCTTTTTGAGCCGCGCCGCTGCCGGTTTTTTCAATCAACTGGTTGGCGACCTTGGTCGCGTCACCGCTG
>NZ_JBLKSS010000033.1:0-15022 GCF_047607725.1 Sodalis sp. (in: enterobacteria)
GCGCTGCGGGTAATAAGCCTGGGTCGCAAGAACTATCTGTTCTTCGGTTCGGATAGCGGCGGCGACCGGGCGGCGCTGATGTATACGCTGATCGGCAGTTGCAAACTGAACGGCGTGGAGCCGGAAGCGTATCTGCGCCACGTGCTGGCGATTATCGCGGATCATCCCATCAACAAAATCAAAGAGCTCCTGCCGTGGAACCTCACCATCCCTGCTGAATAACTGTCAATACGGCGCTGGGCGTACGCTTACATCCTGACAATGGGCGAAGAAATAGTGCTTGAACTTTTCGCCGCTGACGGCACCTTTGACCAAATCCTGGTCAAGATCTTTCAGAATGGACAGTAAGTCGCGGTAGGACACCGCCTTGACGCCATCGAGGATTTTTTTGTTGCGTTGCTCCGGCACCACCCGATCGCGGGGATACCCCTGACCGCCTTTGCTACCAAACAATTTTTCAAAGATGTACTGCATATTCAATTCCGCGCCCCAACCAAAGCCTTTGGCAAACTGCAGCGAGATGGTGTTACCGTCATTGATTTGCGCAAACATATAGCCGTCGGACGGATCGACCGCCAGACCGCAAATGACGCCTGGGAAAGAATTACAGGCCAACATCGCGCCGGCGCCGGTGCCGGTGCCGCAGCCGGTCACCACATAATCCACCGCGCCCGCGTTCAACAATATGGCAGCCAAGATCCCATTTTGCACATAGGTAAGCGAGTGGGGGTCTTCGGCGGAGTACATCCCGTAATTGAACACCTCATGTCCGAGCGGTGCCACCGCCCCCTTCAGGGTATTGAAAATCAATTCATTTTTCGCCGCCTGGCTGTTTTCATTAATTAAGGCAATTTTCATGCTCGTAGCTCCGTATCGGATTCACTTATAAAAAGATTTAACGTGCCAACCAACCACCATCCACGGCGAGGGTGTAACCGTTGATATAATCGGCCGCTGCAGAGGCGAGAAACACCACTGGCCCCATGACATCGGCCGGCTCGCCCCAGCGACCGGCGGGGATACGCGCCAGAATTTCTTGATTGCGGGCCGCGGAGGCGCGCAGCGTGTCGGTATTGTTGGTCGCCATATAGCCGGGGGCGATAGCGTTCACGTTGATGCCGTGCTGAGCCCATTCATTGGCCAGCAGGCGGGTAATGCCCATCACGGTGCTTTTCGAGGCGGTATAGGACACCACACGAATACCGCCCTGGAAAGAGAGCAGTGAGACGACGTTAATGATTTTGCCGCCATCTCCCTGGCGGATGAACTGCCGCGCGACCGCCTGTGATAAGAAGAACAGGGATTTACTGTTCAGATCCATCACCGAATCCCACTCTTGCTCTGTAAAATCAATGGCATCTTGGCGCAGAATGATGCCTGCGTTGTTGACCAAAATATCAATTCTACCCGCGTGCGCCAGCGCCTGGCTGAGGATGTAGGGAATCACGCGAGTATCGCTTAAATCGGCATTTAGCCCATAGAACCGCCCGCCGAGGCGGGTGATGCACGCCGCCGTCTCAGCCGGGTCGCTGCGGTTCACGCCAATGATATCGCAGCCGGCTTGTGCCAGCGCGATAGCCATCGCCTGCCCCAGTCCGGTATTGCAACCCGTTATCAGCGCGACCTTACCCGTTAATTGAAATGCGCTGAGTACCATGTTGTCTTCCTCTCGATGCAGGTTGTAAGGCCGGATGCATGTTGGCATCATAGCAAAATGGCCAACATGGTTCAATAATAATGAAATATAGTTTTAATTATTAAGATAAGCGGGCGCGGTCCCCGCCGATGAGGCACACTTACACCCCTGCTGACCGCCCGTTTCCCCATGCTTGCCTGACGCGCTATCAATCCTCCCTCGCGCGCTTAGCGCGTGGCCAGCGCCCCGCAGCTCCTCCTCAGGCTCCGCTCGTCTTCTTCAGACCCACCCGGTTTCCGCTTGCCCGGCGCCCCGTCGTTTTCACCCGGCCCGCGCGGTTCCCGTTTGCCAGACGCGACACCCGATCCTGTTCAGACGCTGTTCCCGCTCCACGGCGTTAGGCTACGAACGTTAAACGGACCTCTATTGCCAACATCGGCAGAGTTGTTTATAAGTCATCAGTCCAAGGGATCGGCTTATACAAGGAATGTTTATGTATCATTACACTGATTATGGTTTGGAAACCGTTTGGCTCACCAACGGCTACCGCTGCGGGAAGCAGGGGGAGCACATCCAGGTAGACATAGAAGATAAACCCGCCCTGCATCAGGTATTGGCAAAACTACTCATCAATCGACGTAACCTTTTATCCTGTCATGAAATACGCTTTCTGCGCCGTGAAATGAGCATGAGCGTCCATGAACTGGCGTCGGTGATGGGGGTGCAAAACGATGTGATTGAACGCTGGGAGCACGGTGAAACCGGTCTCCCGCGGGTCGCGGATGTTTCGMTGCGGGCTTTATTTGTCGGTTCGCGGCTGGAGGAAAGCGAGCCGGGACTATATCTGCACATCTTGTCGGAAACTGAGTGCCGGCAATCCAGCGAAACGCTGTTTTTAACGTACGCCGACAAGGGATGGTGGCAAAGCTTTCTGCGTGATAGCTGCTAATGCCCCGGCTTTCGGCGTTAAATCAAGATGTGACACATATCACTTTTCCAACCACGCCGCACGTTATCGATCACACTTCTTTTCGCTTAACCTGTGATTTGAATCACAGGTTTTGACCGCGAGTTGCAAGCTCCGTCACGCTTTTAAACGTTCCGTCCGCCTAGCGCCTTTCTGCTTTTGAAATTACGCTTCAATTTCCCTGACGCGCTTTTAACCTGTATGCATTACTCAATGGCGTCGGCGCCCGGCCTGCAACTTTCGGCCAGCCGGCCAAGACGGGCGGGATCCAGCAGGAGGGGCAAGTTATGCGCCACGTTAACCTCGTTTTCAGCCAGCCAGCGGCCGGTTTGCTGCGCATAACGCTGTGCTGCATCAATGGCGGTGAGCAAATTATCCTGACGCGAACGGCTGGCGCCATACTGGTTCATATACCACCGCAAACTTATTACCTGACGGCCATGACCGAACAGGCGGGTATAGCGGACGGCAGAGGCCCAGGCACCGCAAAGCACGTCGGCGAACGTCGCTGGCAATTCGCCGTCGCGCCGCAGCGCTTGCTCCTGGGCGTACAGACGTTCGGCCAAAAAAACGTTCTGCTGTTGCTCAAGCTGCAGCAACTCCCACTGCACGCGGCCCGCCTGCTCATCGTCGCGCGGAAACAGCGCCTGAAACGATTGGCGCCAGTTGGCGCTACGGGCGTCGGAATGCAGCAGGCGCAGCGCGGTATCAATATCCGCCGGCAGTTGGCTGTGCTGATGCATCACCCGGCCCAGCAGATACGGCGTCCGGCACATCCAGTCGTAACTACTGATAAACAGCTGGCGCACCGTTTGCCGCTGCACGGGATAGCCGGGGCGCAATCCCTTGCTGTCCAGCCACTCATCCAGCAATTCCGCAGCGCTGACCGGCGTCTCGCCGCACGCGATTCGCGCCAGACCATAAAGATTGCCTTCATTAATCGATCCCTGCAGGGGGCTATTGTGGATCCATTCCCAATCAAGGCGGGCGGTAATGGTCTCGAGCCTGTCGCCGGCGACCGATTGCGCCCAGCTGAGCCTGCCCTGCAGCTCATCAATCAGCAGGCAGGGCAGCAACGTCCAGTCGTAATCGATACCCCACAAATCAATATCGATCCAGATTTTGCGCGCGCCCATCGCGCCGATAGCCGGATTATTGGCGAAGCCAGGACGGTAATCGACCGCGGTGGCTTTCAGCGATGCGCGCACATCCGCCGGCATTTGCGCCAGTGTGCTTTGCAGCTGGCGCCGCAGCCAATCGTCATCGGTATAGTCGCGTAACACCAGCTTTTTATTTTGCCGCCGCAACTGACGATAAAGTGCGTCCAGGGGGACGTCCCACTGCCTCGGATGAAATTCCGGCGTTTGCAGGCTGAGAATGAGGCCGCTGACGTCCGGCAGCGTCGCCAGGGTGGCGCTGACGATCGCTTGATAAAAATGCTGCAAAAATCGCTGTCCCTGGCCGGGATCATCCGTCAGCCGCAGCTCGGGATACTTGTGCGCCAATTTACCGTCGTTGGGGAAAGCCTCCCCCTGCAGCCACAGCGTGAGCCGCCGCTGCCGGCAAAGACAACCGATACGGTGGAGATAATACAACGCGCTTTCGCGCTCATGAAAAAGATTGCTGCGATCCGCGCCCTGAAAAGTCGGCGAGGGGGGAGCCAACAGCGCCAGAATATTCTGCTGATGAATGATAAGCCCGGTAAAGCAGTAACGTTCGAGGATCTCCAGCAGCGACAGCACATGCGACCAGTGCCAGATTAGCGGCGTGTTCACCTCCAGCAGACGTTGCGGCACGCTGTCCTCCCGTTGACCAGTGCGGCGTCAAGAGCAGCCAACATAGAACCATCCCGCTTAGGCTGTCAATAACACGACGGCTCATCCTGTAAATCAAGAGGTAGGAAATGAAAAAGTATGCGTTAGTCGGCACCGGGGGGCGCGCCGGTCTTTATATCAACGCCATCGCGACGGATTTCAGCGCCCGGGCCCGCAGGGTGGCGTTCTGCGATACCAACCGCATCAGAATGGCCTATGCCAATCAACTCATCGGCGCACAGGGACACGCGCCGGTGCCGCTCTATCCTGTGCAGGAATTCGATCGCATGATCGCCGAGACCCGGCCGGACGTGGTGATCGTCACCTCTATCGATCGCACCCATCATCACTATATCTTGCGGGCGATGGAACTGGGCTGCGATGTGGTCAGCGAAAAACCGATGACAATCGATGAGGAAAAGTGCCAGGCTATCCTGGACGCTATCCTGGACGCTATCCTGGACGCTATCCTGGACGCTATCCTGGACGCTATCCTGGACGCTATCCTGGACGCTATCCTGGACGCTATCCTGGACGCTATCCTGGACGCTATCCGGCGCACCGGCAGGCAGTTACGCGTCACCTTCAATTATCGTTACGCGCCGCATCACAGCAAAATCCGTGAACTGCTGGTGGCCGGTACCATTGGCGATGTGTTCTCGGTCCATTTTGAATGGCTGCTGAATACCCAGCACGGCGCCGATTATTTTCGCCGCTGGCATCGCGATAAACGCAACAGCGGTGGGCTGCTGGTCCATAAATCAACTCATCATTTCGATTTGGTCAATTTCTGGCTGGGTAGCGAGCCGGATACGGTTTACGCCCAGGGAGATTTACGCTTTTACGGCCGGGCTAACGTCGAACAGCGCGGCATCACGGATTTCTACGCCCGCTGCCACCAAAGCCCGGCGGCCGAGCGCGACCCCTTCGCGCTGCAGATGGCGCAAAGCTCGACCCTGCGCGCCCTTTATCTGGCAGCGGAACAGGAAGATGGTTACTATCGCGATAAAAGCGTGTTCGATGACGGCATCAGCATTGAGGACGTCATGGGGGTGATGGTGCGCTATAAAAACCGCGCCATCATGACCTATTCGCTTAACGCTTATCTTCCTTGGGAAGGGCTGAACGTGGTGTTTAACGGCAGCCAAGAAAGACTTGAAATGAAACTAGTGGAAAAATCCTATGTCAACGGCGGTGGCAAACAGGCGCAGGAAGGCACGCTGGACGAGTGTGATATCCGCGTGTTCCCGATGTTTGGCGACGCTTACCGGGTAGATGTCCCGCATGAGGCCGGCGGCCACGGCGGCGGCGATCGGGTGATGCTAAACGATCTGTTTGGCGCGCCGGTGGATGATCCTTTACGGCGCACCGCGGGATTTCGCGACGGCGCGCTGTCGATTATGACCGGTATCGCCGCCAACCGTTCTCTGCGCACTGAAGCGCCGGTTAACATTAGCGCGTTAGCGATTACCTTGCCCGATTGACCGCTTACCGCGGCACCTGACCACTGCCCCATCCTGATTCTCCCCGCGGCGGTGAAAGGGGAGAATCGCTTTAGCGGCGTGGCGAACACCAAAGTACTGGTCACCAGCGATATCGCTATGCCACCATTGCTATTACGATAACGCTCGCCATATCGCTCTACCGCCGGCCGCATTTCCGTGTCGCCAGCGAAGCGCACTAACGCTCGCCTGTCGCTGTCCCGCCGGCCACATTGCTGTATCGCCAGTGATATCGCGATAACACCCGCCATATCAATGCAACTAAATCAATATTAATTCTAATCATTATGATAGCAACTTATTCAACGTCGCCGGCCGGGTACGTTGCGGCACCGGCAGCCACGGCTGCATCCCCTGCTTCCCCAGAAAAGGTTTTTGCCCTATGTCCAAATTTTTTATGAACACCCGCAACGCCCTGGTCAATGATGCCATTGAGGGCACGATTGTCGGTTCACGCTGGCAAAACCTCGTTCAGCTCGACGTTGACCCCTTTATCCGGGTGGTGGTGCGTAAAGGGTGGCAAAAAGATCGGGTCGAGCTGATCTCCGGCGGCGGCTCCGGCCATGAGCCGGCCCACGTGGGATTTGTCGGTAAAGGCATGCTGACCGCGGCGGTTTGCGGCGATATCTTCGCCTCCCCCAGCGTCGATGCCGTTCTCAGCGCCATTCTCGCGGTCACCGGCGAGGCGGGTTGTCTGTTGATCGTGAAAAACTATACCGGCGACCGTCTGAATTTCGGGTTGGCGGCGGAGAAAGCCAAACGCCTGGGCTATCGGGTCGAGCTGGTGATGGTTGATGACGATATCTCCCTGCCGGACAATAAACAGCCGCGCGGCATCGCCGTGCCCGCCCTTATCCATAAAATCGCCGGTTATGCGGCCGAGCAGGGGCTTACGCTTGAGGAAGTGACCACGCTGGCGCAGAAAGCTATCGGCGCAACCGCCAGTATCGGCGTGGCGATGACCGGCTGTAACCTACCGGAAGAAGAAGGCGGCGCGCAGCGCATCAAAGACGGCCATGTGGAGCTGGGACTGGGTATACACGGCGAGCCGGGCGCGCAGACGCTGCCGACCGTCAATAGCCGCGAACTAATCCAGGTGATGGTGGATAAGCTCAGCGCCCATCTCCCCGCAAAGGGGCCTGTGGCGGCGCTGATTAACAACCTTGGCGGCGTCTCTCCCCTGGAGATGAGCGTGCTCACCAAAGAGCTGGTCCATTCTCCGCTGCGCGAGCGCCTGAGCTATCTTATCGGCCCGGCGCCGCTGGTCAGTGCGCTGGATATGAAGGGGTTCTCGCTGTCATTGCTGGCGCTGGACGCCACCCTGACCACTGCGCTGCTGTCGGAGGTGGAAACCGCCGGCTGGCAACCGCTGACCCGGCAAAAGGCCGATAATCCCCGCCAAACGACACGCGTCACACCGTCCGTCAACGCCCGCACCGGTAACATCATTGACGTCGTTACCGAAACCCTGCTGACGCTGGAAAACGAGCTTAACCGGCTTGATAGTCTGGTGGGAGACGGCGATACCGGCACCACCTTCGCCGCCGGCGCACGTGAAATCGCCACGCTGAACCGTGACGGTGAATTACCCCAGGACGATCCCGCGGCGCTGCTGACGCTAATAGGCGATAAACTGGCCACCATCATGGGCGGCTCCAGCGGCGTATTGATGTCGATATTCTTTACCGCCGCCGGTCAGCAGGTGGCGGAGGGCTAGCCGTTGGTGCAGGCGCTGCTGGCTGGCCTGCAGCAAATGAAACATTACGGCGGCGCCGAGCGCGGCGACCGTACCCTTATCGATGCGCTGCAACCGGCGCTGGAGGCGCTGGCCGACGGCGCGAGCCTGCGCCATGCGGCGGATGCCGCCCGCGCGGGGGCCGACGCCGACGCCACTATGGATAAGGCGAACGCCGGCCGGTCCGCCTATCTCAATAGCGACAACCTCACCGGCCATAAAGATCCGGGCGTGTATGCGATAGAGAAAGCGTTTGCCAATTTGGCGGCGCAAGCGGGATAAACGCCCCCCTTTTTTAGCGCCCTCCTTACCCTGCAACGGCGTCGCGCCCCACCACCGGCGGCCTGGCATACGCGCCACCAAGGGGGCCGCGATGCATGTTGCAGGACGAGGTGCGATGCGCGTCGCAGGGCGAACAGCAATGGGCGTCGCAGGGGCCGTGTCGTAAGGCGAGCAGCGAAGCACACCGCGCGTTCGCCGGTTTTTATGTTGAGGTCTCATCCAAACCAAAGTGCTCTTCCTGTCTCCGCTTTAAATTGTCGGAGCGCTTGCCGAATATGGCCTGCACTTGATGCCCCAAAATGACCACCCCCAGCGCCCCCAGACTCTGAATAGTGCCGCTGTTCACTTTAGCTAAATCCTTGACCGTCACCCGCAGCCGAGTGATACAGGCATCCACTTCACGGATATTCCACCGCCCGCCGAGGGCGGCGATCAATGCGGCGATATCCGGATCGCCCAGCTCCGGATGCTGGGCCTGATGCATTTTTTCCCGAACAAAACGGACAAACTCAACAATATTCGGCATAGCGATATTCCTCATTATCCCGATCAAGCCATTCCGGCATGGAACACGTCACGTCCGTTTCAGGCCGTCGGGCATGCCGGCGCCCATCATTCATTTCCTTAAGCCGACCCGTTATTCCTTACGTTTAAACGTAGTCGTTTTCATCCTAGCGCCGACGTCCTGAACGTGCCATTGCCATCCCCTACGGTTAGCGATTTGCTCTATATCATTTTTTTACATCTATACTTGCCAAGGCGCATCGAGGAAAAAGAGCGTTCACCCGACTGCAGGCCTTTTGAGGTAATAAGCATGGAGAATAAGTCAACATCCGATGATTACCGCAGTAGACAATATCCAGTCCAAGAACATATGGCGTTCCAACGCCTCGCCTGGACATTACAGCGCTGGGGCACGTTCTTGCTGTTTTTATTCGTACTACTGGCGGCGCTTGGACTGTTTTCACAGGGCTTGATGAGCGATACATCAACGCAAAGCCCATCGGGCAATCTCCAGCTGGAGTACGATCGCTTTGCGCGCAATACTACCGACACCCATTATGTTATTCATGTAAGGATCAATAAAAAAAACACCATACAAATGTAAGCGCCTCGTGGAGGACGTCTTGAATTATTGGTGGGTTTGTTGTATAGCCCGATAAGAATATGTTCCACTACGATGCCTAGTGAACCCGCATCCTATAAGGGACGGCTGTCAGATCATGGATAATCCGGCGATGATAGTGTCCACTTAAATTTTAATGGACACTATCACAAACTTCAGAACCACTAATTTCATATCACTCAAACCGGGATGAAAATAAAAGTTATTAAAATCAATACAATGTGAAAATACAATGAGCATAAGCGTGCAACGTAGGTTTACTGTCTCATACAACAAACCCACCAATAATTCAAGACGTCCTCCACGGGGCGCTTACGCAGGATACAGGTCACGGAAAAATCGTTTTTCAGATCGGAGGAGAGCAGCCCCAGACTCGATAGCACGCCGGATTCAGGCACGATGATCTCCGCCTTCATGCCTAACAGGCGGGTCAAAAAATCGCTATGCAGCAGCCAGCGCCGCCAAATGGCACCAGGGCGAAATCGGCCGGGTCATAGCCGTGCGCCACCGAAACTTCGCGTATGGTGCCCATCATATTATTGTTGGCGATATCGATGATGCCGCTTGCGGCGTCTTCCACGGTCAGTCCCAGCTGCTTAGCAATGCGTTCTTCAATCGCTTTGGCCGCCGCCGCAACATCCAGCGTCATTTCACCGTTCAACAGGCGGGGCGTTAAATGGCCGAGCACCAGATGCGCGTCCGTCACCGTAGGCTCGGTGCCGCCGCGGCCGTAGCAAACGGGCCCCGGCATGGCGCCCGCGCTCATCGACCCTACCATTAACGCGCCGTTGACGAAGCGGGCAATCGAACCGCCGCCGGCGCCAATGGTGTGGATATCGATCATCTGCAGGCTGAGCGGCCTGTCGCCGACGTGGCCTTCGGTGGTGACATTGGCATCACCGCCGTTGATAAGGCAGATATCCGCTGAGGTGCCGCCGACATAAAAGGAAATCAGCTTGCTCTCCCCTGCCAGTCGACCCACCAGCCCGGCACCGACCACTCCCGCCGCCGGACCGCACAGCGCGGTCTGGACCGGCTGACGACGAATCGTATCCACGCCGGTCACGCCGCCGCTGGATTTCATCAGCAGCAGACGGCCGTTAACACCCTCGTCGGCGATACGTTGTTCCAGGCGGGTGACATAGCGCGAGACTTTTGGCATCACGTAACAGTTCAGCTGCGTCGCCATGCTGCGCTCGAACTCCCGAAAGGTGGGCAAGACTTCAGATGACAGGGAGACCAGCGCCTGCGGGTACTCTTGCGTGATAATATCGCGGGTCCGCTGCTCATGGCGGGCATTGGCGTAAGAATGCAAATAGCACACCGCGATAGCCTTGATGTTGCGTTGCTTAATGCGGGCAATGGCGGCGCGCACCTGCGCCTCACAGAGCGGCGCCAGTTCATGCGCTTCAAAATCCATACGGCCGTCCACTTCATAGATGCGTTCCGCCGGCACCGGCCGCGTCGACTTTACCCATGAGTAGATATTCTCGTTGCGTGGAATATCGTGCCGGCCGATTTCCAGCACATGCCTGAAGCCGGTGGTAGTCAACAAGGCACATTCGGCGCCGTCCATTTCCAAAATGGTATTAGTGGCAACCGTTGTGCCGTGAAACACGTGACTGACGTCTTGCGCTCGCATCCCGGTATCGGCGAGTATTCGCCGCATGCCCGTCACGAAACCCAGCGAGGGATCCTCGGGCGGCGACGGGGTTTTCGCCTTGAAGAGTTTGCCGGTGCGGCTATCCACCAAGGTAATATCGGTAAAGGTGCCGCCAGTGTCGACGGCAACGGAAAGCAGGTGTTCCATGATAGCTGATCCTTGGGTTAAACGCGAGATGGACGGGAGGAGCGGAGAGCGTCGGCAGAGTTCCACCACTCTTCGGCATCAAAGTAACGGCGACGGTGAAATAATTTGGTTGGCCAGCGGTGCGGTGCGCGGCGATCGCGGGTCGCGGCCAAATCGGCGGATTCCGACTCGACATCAAGGACGACGCCATAGTCCTCCAGCGCGCTTTCGATGCTGACGAAACCCGCCAGCACATCGCGTAATACCCGTTCGGGTTCACGATCGAAAGTGTGGCCATATCCGCCGCCGCCCGGCATAGCGATTTGCAGAATATCCCCCGTCTCAAGCGTCACGCCATCCTGCAGGCTGGGCAGGATTTTCTCGCCGGGCGTGCCGGGATTGAGCACGAACCGGCCGGATCGGCCGCTCATGCCGGCGTTAACGCCATCGGCGGGATAGTCCACATTGCTCATGCGAATGGAAATAGAGGCGGTTTTCGAGATCATTTGAAATTCGCGGATAACGCCGCCGCCCCCGCGCCAACGCCCCGGTCCGCCGGAATCCTGATTGATGGCATAACGCCGCATTAGCAAGGGGTAGTTCTGCTCGGCGAACTCGAGGGGGTAATTTTGCTGGTTGAGGAAATACACCGCGTCCGGCCCGTCTGACGCGGGACGCGCGCCCTGGCCGGCGGCGATGGCCAGGGTTTTCAGGAAGACTTTGCCGCTGCCCATAAACACGCCGCGCAACTTATTCGCGCTATAGGCGGAGCTGGACGCCAGCGCCAAATCAGGACGGGCAACGGCGATAAGGCCCAGACAGGCGCTAGTCACCCGTGATACGGTTACGGAGCGTTGACCGAGAGAGGCGGTGAAACGGGACTTAATCACGCTGCCCTCGCGCAGTTTTACTTCATCAATGATACTCAGCAGCCCCTCGTTGAACATGAATTCCGGATGTCTCGCCAGGGCATAGATGCCGAAGACCATCTGTACCACCGACGGATGCATGAGAAAATTAATCGGACCGAGGGTTTGATCATCGGTATCGGTGGCATCGAGGACAAGCTTTCCCTCGGCGGCGGTCAGCGTCATACGGATGGCGATAGATGTGGTGCCGTGGCCGTCCTGGTCAATAAGCTCGGCAAACTTATAGCGGCCGGGGGTAAAAATGTCATCGAGCCGGGCGCGGGCGAATTCCCGGGTCTGTTGGATAAGTTGGTCGAAAGCCTGATGGGCGGTCTCCACGCCGAACCGCTCGAACAACTCGACCATGCGCAAACGGCCCCGCTCCACCGCCGCCATCATGGCGCGCACGTCGCCTTTAATCATGTCGGGGAAACGAGAATTGTGCACGAAGGTCCGAAACAGGTCTTCGTTCAGCACCCCTTCGCGATACAGCCTGACCGGTGGAATGAGAATGTCTTCATGAAAAATCTCGGGTGCATCGGGCGTGGTTGACCCGGAATGGGTGCCGCCAATGTCCAGAAAATGCGCCCATGAGTGGGTAAAACCGACCAATTGCTCCGCAACAAAGATGGGGCTGATAAAAACCTGATCTAGCGTATGGGATACGCCTCCCCGGGAAAGATAGGGATCGTCGTACCAATAGACGTCGCCCGGTTTCATCTCCGCCATGGGAAAGAATTCCAGCACCGGATCGAGAATGTTGCCCAGCAGCGGCAGCTTGGTCCCCATCAGCAGACGGCCTTGCCTGTCGAACAGCCCACAGAAATAGTCCTGTTTTTCACGGATGACCGGCAACATGGCGGTGCGCTGCAACAGACGCTCCATTTCAGACTGGGCCGAACTCAACACTCCTTTGACAATTTCCAGCATGACCGGCGTTACGCTCGGTGCCGGCCGGACATCGCTTGCCTCAACGAAATTTTGCATGAATGAACCCTTTCCGATAAATTGCGCGGCGTCGCGCAGGCGTAGTTAATTGCCGAGCCGCCCGAGGGCAGCCGCGATAAAGTCAAGATTACTCTGGCTATCAAGGCGTTGTAGCTGCTCATACAGCTCACAAGCCTTCTGTTGATCCAGGCGGCCATCGCAACAATCAAAAAATTTCTCTCGGCGGTCATCGGCGCTAAACGGATCGGCAAGACCGCCCTTGGCCATTGCCCGCGCGGCATGGAGCGTCCTGCCGTCCCGCAGATGTACGCTGAGCCGGTGAGTCACTATAGCCAGAGCTATCCTCCTCGGCGGAGCTCGCCGCATGCATCTTTGTTAACGGCAGGAGACGGCGCATGGCCGGATCAAAAATCCTCTCGCGATCAAAATCCGCCAGGCGCAGCCGGTTGTTGGCCAGGGCGACGGCGAGACAGTAGGGCATCGAGAAGCGCGCCTGCATTTCTTTGGTCGGCTCGGCGTACGGCAGGTTATTCTGATTAATCGAGCCCACCAGACAGTCCAGCAACATAACGTCTTCCGCCGCAAAGTCGTTGGCGGCTTTTAGATCCAGCAGCATATCAATCGCATTATGGGTGGAAGCGCAGCAGGGATGCCGTTTCGGCGTCAGTCCCAGGGTTTCGATGACATGCCGCTCATCGCTCGCGTTTGTCGCCGCGGCCCAGGGCCTGCCGGCGGCGGCGTACAGGGCGGTAAAACCAAACGGATGATCCATGATGTCGGAATTGCCGCCCATGCCTGCGGCGGCGAGCGCAGCGGCCTCAACCGTATTGCGCGCCGCAAGGCCGGCATGCAGCGGTTTGGCCACGGTGCCAAATTGCCCCTTGACGCCGGCGGCCATGCTGACGGCGAGACACATGGCCTGCAGAATGCCCTCTCCATTCAGCCCCAGCAGCCAGGCGGCGCCCACCGTCGACGTCGCGTGCCAGCTGGCGACATAGTGGCCCGGATTCACCGCCGCACCGATGACGGCCTGTGCCTGTAGCCCGACCAGATAGCCTTCCAGCAGCCGCCTGCCGTCGGCGTCCGAGGCCTGTGCCGTGGCCAGCAAGGCGGGAACCAGGACCGCGGAAGCATGGCCCATCAAAGGACGAAACGTGTCATCGTAATCAAGGGCGTGCGCCGCCGTCGCATTTATCAGCGCCGCCACGCCGGGTGAACCGGTCCCCCCGGCGCCGGCTATCATGCAGGCCAGCGTATCGCGGATCGCCTCGGTCGCCCCCTGCCTGGCCGCCGGGCTGACGTCTTTGCACTTCAGGCTCCAGCCGGCGAGATATTCCAGAATATTCATCGGCATCTTCTCGTTATAAGGCGGTATCCAAGGCGTCGCGCAGACCGTCGCCCAGCCAGTTGAACAGCAGCACCGTGACGAAAATTACCATGCCGGGAATAAAGGCCAGCATGGGCGCGTTCCACATGTAACCGCGCTCATTGGAAATGCATGTTTCCCCAACTCGGATCCGGCGGCTGCACGCCCAGCCCGAGAAAAGATAAGGAAGACTCGATGAGGATCACCCAGCCGATGCCGAGCGTGGCGGATACGATTATGGCCGGCCAGGACTGCGGCAGAATATGTTTGAAGAACAACCTAAGCGGGGTCGCGCCCAGCGCCCGCGCGGCCTCGACATACACCAGCTCCCGGTTGCGCAGCACCTCGCCCCGCACGATGCGGGCGATGCTCATCCAACTGGTGACACCGATGACGATCACAATATTGGCGAGTGTCGAGCCAAATAGCGCCAGCACGGTCAGCATAAAAAAGAAGATGGGCACGGACAGCATACCGTCGGTGAGACGCATCAAAACGCTATCGATCCTGCCGCGGGCGAAGCCCGCAATGCCGCCTATCAGCGTGCCGATGGCCACCGAGAAAATGACCGCCGACACCCCAACCGACAGAGAAATTCGCGCGCCGTAGATCAAGCGGGAAAAAACATCGCGCCCGTTCTCATCGTAAGCGTACGCCCAGCGCCGTCTGTTAATTCCCCATCAAGTTATTGAAGATGATGTCCATTATTTTTTTAATGGGTGCCATTCATGAAACAAACCCCACCAAAACCCTCAAGACGTCGTCCTAATTTCCCGCTGGACTTTAAAATTAAGCTGGTTGAGCAGGTGCTCCAGCCCGGCGTATCCATTGCCAAGCTGGCACGGGATAACGGTATCAATGACAATTTGCTGTTCAACTGGCGCCAGCTCTACCGTCAGGGCAAGTTCGGTGTCCAACCTAAAATCCCCACTACACAGCAGGCTGAGCT
>NZ_JBLKSS010000034.1:0-14902 GCF_047607725.1 Sodalis sp. (in: enterobacteria)
CTATCATCGCCGGATTATCCATGATCTGACAGCCGTCCTTTATAGGATGCGGGTTCACTAGGCATCGTAGTGGAACATATTCTTACCGGGCCATACAACAAACCCACCAATAATTCAAGACGTCCTCCACGGGGCGCTTACGTTTGAGTTGCGTAAGCACGCTGCCAAATACGTGGCTCGGGACAACAATCAGCACATCGCGGCTGGCGACCAGCGCCGTCGGCAGCGATGCTTCCAGGCGCCGCGTCGGCGGAAAGGGCACGTCGGGCAAAAAAGCTTGATTGCAGCGCGCCGCCTCCAGCGCCTGGATATGGGCCGGATCGTGTCCCCACAGCAACACCTCATGACCGTTACGCGCCAGGGTGATAGCCAGGGCCGTACCGTAAGAGCCGGCACCGATAACAATCATTGAAGCATCGCCAGGCATAATTAGGCGTCCTGAACCGGCTGGCTGCCTTCACCGTCGGCCTGCTGCTGCAGGTAATTCATGAACAGCGCGTCAAAGTTGACCGGCGCCAGGTTCAGCTGCGGGAAGGTGCCGCGGGACACCTGGCTGGTGATGCACTCGCGGGCGTAGGGGAACAAAATATTCGGGCAGTAGGCGCCGAGGCAGTGCGCCATCTGGGGGCCGTCAATGTCGGAGATGGTAAAGATGCCCGCCTGCTGGACTTCGCATAAAAACGCGGTGTCGTCCCCCAGCGTCGCCGTCACGGTGACCCGCAGCACGACTTCATAAATCTCTTCCGCCAGCTGGCTGGACGCGGTATCAAGATCCAGTTTGATTTCAGGCTGCCATTCCTGCTGGAACACCTTGGGCGCGTTCGGCGCTTCAAACGAAACATCCTTGGTGTAAATGCGCTGAATTTGGAACGCCATCTCGGTATTATTTTGTTCTGACATTGAAAAACCCTTTAGTTAAAGTGCCGGGTACGGGCGCCAAGGCGCACGCCCCGTCGGTTCTGTTTATTTAAGCAGGGGGTCCAGGCCGCCGCGCGCATCAAGCGCGTGCAGATCATCGCAGCCGCCCGCATGTTTGCCATCGATAAAAATTTGCGGCACCGTGGTGCGGCCGCTGCGCTTAATCATCTCTTCTCGCAGATCCACGTCACCGTCGATGGGGATTTCCTGAAACGGCACCTGTTTGCGGGTGAATAACGCTTTAGCTCGATAGCAATAGGGGCAGGTTGCTTTGGTATAGATTTCGATATTGGCCATGGTCTTCCCTTCTTGATGGAAAAAGAGTTATTTACCCCGGACCAGCGGTAAATTTTCCCCGCTCCAGCCGGATATACCTTCTTTAAGCACATAAACCCGTTCAAAGCCGGCTTTGATCAGGTTTTGCGCCGGATCGCGCGAGGTGGTGCCGCTGGCGCAAACGACAATGACCGGTTTACCCTTCGCTTTCTCCAGCTCGCCCAGATTGCGGGATTTGATGTCCGACGCCGCCAGATTCAGGCTATTGGCAATATGCCCTTTACGGTAATCATCCCGGTTGCGCAGATCAACAATCACCGCGTCTTCCTTGTTGATCAGGCGGATAGCTTCACCGCGGGCGATGTCGCCCACCTTGGAGAACCGGCTTTGAAAAGTGGTAAAAATTACGGCGCCCAAAAGGACCACCCACGCTAAACTAAGCATGGGATGATTGCCGACAAATTGCATAATTTCTTGCATGGGGTGAAAAGACTCCCGTTAGTAAATGTCCACCAGTTAAAGCATTCGAGTATACCCTCGCCGCCGGGCAAATTCAGCCAATATACCGATACATCGCCAAGAAACTGACGGCAATGCGCGTCTCGACGCAAAAATCTCGGATGAAACCGATGCCAAAGCGCTAATAGATGACTGGTAAGCAGCTGTTCAACGTGAAATAATCGCCGCCATGAGGGAAAAAGCACCGTTGAAAAATTCATATCCCACGCGCGCCGACGATCGGCAGCGAGCCACCGGATTCAGGTATCGCCTTTGCGCCGGCGCGCTGCTGTTGCCTGTCGCCGGTCACGCCGCGGATAACAAGCAGCAGCTTGAAACGGTGCAACAATCTATCCTCGCCAAAGAAAAAAGCGTTCAGCAACAGCAAAAACAGCGCACCGCTTTGCTCGGCCAACTAAAGCAGTAAGAGCAGTCCATCGCCCGCTCGTCCCGCACCCTGCGGGATATGCAGCGCGCGCTGGAGACGCTAACCGCGATATCGATCGGCTGACGCGCTCCATTCGCCAGTTGCAGGACCGTCAGGCCGCGCAGCAGAAATTGCTGGCGCAGCAGTTGGACGCCGCTTTTCGCCAGGGGCAGCACTCCGGGCTGCAGTTGATCCTTAGCAACGAGGAAAGCATGCGCAGTGAACACATTCTGGCCTATTTCAGCTACCTTAACGAAGCGCGCGCGAAAACCATTAATGATCTGCACCAGACCCGTACCGACCTCGTGGCGCAAAAGCGTGAGCAGCAGCAGAAACAACAGCAGCAACAGCAGGTGTTGCAGCAGCAGCAAACGTTGCAAAGCGCCCGAGCCGCGCGTCAGAAAACTCTGAGCGGCCTGAATTCGTCTATCGCGGAAGATAAGCAGCGCCTGACGGAGCTGCACCAAAACGAGGCGCGGCTGCGTGATACCATCGCCCGCGCGGAGCGGGAAGCGCAGGCGAAAAGCCGCGGCAGCACCTATAAACCCAGCGAAAGCGAGCGTGCGCTGGTCGCCCATACCGGCGGCCTCGGCCGTCCGGCGGGACAAGATCTGTGGCCGGTGCGGGGCCGCATGCTGCACAGCTTCGGCGAGCCTCAGCAGGGAGAAATGCGCTATAAAGGGCTGGTGATTGCGGCGCCGGAAGGCAGTGAGGTGAAAGCGATTGCCGCCGGCCGGGTACTGATGGCCGACTGGTTGCAGGGTTATGGGCTGATGGTCGTGATTGAACACGGTAAGGGCGATATGAGCCTGTATGGTTATAACCAGAGCGCGCTGGTCAACGTCGGCGACCAGGTCAAGGCCGGGCAACCTATCGCCCTTGTCGGCGCCAGCGGCGGCCAGTGCCCGCCGTCGCTTTATTTTGAAATTCGCCGCCAGGGCCAGGCGGTCAATCCCATACCCTGGTTAGGAAGGTAGTTTGCCGATTAAAACTTTCTGCACCACGATTGTAATACTCCTGCTGCTGGCAAGCGCTGCGGCACAGGCCGGGAAATTGGCCATCGTCATTGATGATTTCGGCTATCGGCCCGCGATCGAAAATCAGGTATTGGCCATGCCGGTCAATATTTCCATCGCGGTGCTGCCCGATGCGCCCTATGCCCATGCGATGGCGGTGAAAGCCCACCAGCAGGGGCGCGAAATCCTGATACATTTGCCGATGGCGCCGTTAAGCAAACAGCCTCTGGAGCGCAATACGCTTACGCCGGCGATGAGCCGCGAACAGGTGGCGGACATCATTCACCAGGCGAGCCAGAAAGTGCCTTACGCCGTGGGGCTGAATAACCATATGGGCAGCGCCATGACCTCCAGTCTCAGCGGCATGCAAAACGTCATGCAGGCATTGAGTCGCTATTCCTATTATTTCCTCGATAGCATGACCATCGGCAACAGCCAGTCGGTACCCGCCGCCGCCGGCACCGGCGTTCGGGTTCTCAAACGGAGGGTATTCCTGGACGACACCGCCAACGAGGCCGACATCCGCGCGCAGTTCAACCGTGCGGTGGCGTTGGCCTACCGCAACGGGTCCGCTATCGCTATCGGTCATCCCCATCCCGCCACCGTGCACGTGCTGCACCAGATGCTGCCGTCCCTGCCCGGCGATATTGTGTTGGTACGTCCGAGTATGCTGCTCAACGAACGGTCCGAGCCGGTTACCGCGGCGGCGCCGGTGGGCAAACCGGCGTCGACGCGCCGGCATCCTTTCCGCGGCGTACCCTACTGTCCGAGCCGCCAAGCGCCGCCGCCGGTCTATGCCGACGCCATGTTAAGCGCCATCGCATCAAGCGTCGCCGAGACCTGGCGGGGGATTTTGCGCGGCGAGACGACGCCTGATGCCGGTAAGCTTGATCTCGGTAAACCTGACGACAGCAAGCCTGCCGTCGGTAAGCCCGACGCAAGCAAAACTGACGTCGGTAAATAGGCTGCCGACGACACGCGCGACCTGCCCCAGCCTCTCAGGCGAAGGGGGGGCCCCGGCGGCGGTCTTGCCAGCGCTAGGCCGTCAGGGGAAAAAGGATAGCCCGCTTGCCTTCCCGCCCCCTGGAACCGCGGCCGCAACGCCGCACGTTTTAGCCCGCGCGACCCGTCTTTTTCCCGCCCGGCGTCAACAACCGGCGCTCGCCGCCTTACCGCGGTGAAATAGTGTGTGATAGCGCATCTATGTTACTATGCGCTAAAATTATGGATGGTCTGTCCGGTGGAAAAGCATGACGATGCCACAAGGTCGGTTGAAAATTCTGCTGTTGGATAACGGCAAAGAATGGGGCGGCGGCACCAACAGCCTGTTGGAGCTTCTCAAACGTATCGACCGCGACCGCTTTGAGATTACGTACTGTTTTTACCATAATTATCGGCGCGACAATGAAGAAACCATCGGCGACGTCCTGAACGCCATCGGTATTCCGACCCGATTCATCGTGCAGCGCCGGCAGCCGTTGTGGGCCAAATTGAGCAAGGAGATCTTGCGCGGCCTATTGCTGTTCAACGCCGCCTGGCGCAAACGCGCCGTGCAAGCCATCGACCAGCGCTGTCGCGCCGAACGCCCGCCATATTGCCGACCTGTTGCGCGCAGGAAAATATCACCTGCTGTATATGAATAACCAGCCCAGCTCCAATATAGAAGGGTATTTAGCGGCCGAGAGCCTACCGGTAGCGGTGGTGCAACATTGCTGCATCGAGCCGCTGCTCGACCCGCATATCGTCGCGCGCGTCAACCGGGGGGCGCGCTGTGTCATTGCCGTATCCAACGGCGTGCGGCAAACCCTGGTCCAGGATGGCGTCCGTCCGGCGTTGTGCCAAACGGTGTTTAACGGCATCGATATTCAGCAGCCGCTGCCGGATGGCGCGAGACTGCGCGAGTCCCTTGGCGCCGACGCGCGCACTTTCCTGTTCGGCAGTATCGGTTCGCTCATCGCCCGCAAGGTGCATGATCATACGCTACAGGCGCTACGGGCGTTCCAGCAGGCCTACCCCGACGCACGCTGGAAAATGGTACTGGTGGGATCGGGTAGCGAGCAGGCCAATCTGGCGCGCCAAGCGGCGTAATTGGGTCTCGGCGATCGCGTGATCTTCACCGGATTTCAGCGCAATGTCATGGAATACCTGGCCGCCTTCGACACGCTGATACTTGCCTCGCGCGTAAGCGTACGCCCAGCGCCGTCTGTTAATTCCCCATCAAGTTATTGAAGATGATGTCCATTATTTTTTTAATGGGCACAATTCATGAAACAAACCCCACCAAAACCCTCAAGACGTCGTCCCAATTTCCCGCTGGACTTTAACATTAAGCTGGTTGAGCAGGCGCTCCAGCCCGGCGTATCCATTGCCAAGCTGGCACGAGATAACGGTATCAATGACAATTTGCTGTTCAACTGACGCCAGCTCTACCGTCAGGGCAAGTTCGGTGTCCAACCTAAAATCCCCACTACACAGCAGGCTGAGCTACTGGCGGTTACACTCACCGCCGAACTATCACCCTTACGTTCTCCTTTTACCCTCTGCCGAACCCGTTACTTGCGACATTGAGTTCACCGGTGCCCGGTTACGGCTGGCCGGCAATCTGACACCGGCGCTGTTATGCGTACTTATCCATGAACTCAAAGGCCCGCAATCATGATGGGCTTACCGGCGGGCACCCGTATCTGGCTCGGCGCCGGCCACACCGATATGCGAAACGGCTTCCAGGGCCTCGCCGCCAAAGTCGTGTCCGCCCTCCAGGAAAATCCGTTATCCGGCCATGTCTTCGTCTTCCGGGGAAAACGCGGCAACCTGATAAAGGTCCTGTGGTCAACCGATGACGACCTGTGCCTGTTGGCAAAACGCCTTGAGCGCGGCCGTTTTGTCTGGCCGCTGGCCCAGGACGGCAAGGTGTTCCTGACACAAGCCCAGTTGTCGCTGGGCGTACGCTTACATATTTTGGTCAACAATGCCGGCATTATTCGCCACCAGGATGCCATCGAATTCAGCGAAAAAAATTGGGATGATGTGATGAATCTTAATATCAAGTGGCTGTTTTTCATTGCCCAGGCGGCGGCCCGGCAATTTATTCAGCAGGGCCGCGGTGGGAAAATCATTAATATCGCCTCGATGCTCTCCTATCAAGGCGGCATACGCGTTCCCTCCTATACGGCCTCAAAAAGCGCCGTGATGGGCGTCACACGTCTTCTAGCCAATGAATGGGCGCAACACAGCATTAATGTCAACGCCCTGGCGCCCGGGTATATGGCCACCAATAATACCCAGCAACTGCGTGAGGATGAGGCCAGAAGCCAGGCGATCCTGGAGCGCATCCCCACAGGTCGTTGGGGATTGCCCGACGATTTGATGGGGCCGGCGGTATTCCTGGCGTCGGCGGCGTCGGATTATGTTAACGGCTACACCCTGGCGGTCGACGGCGGCTGTCTTGCACGCTAACCGGCAAGGAAAAGTTACAAGGTAACCTATTCCCGGCGGCACGGGATTGCTCTATACTGGACAAATGACCAGCCATTTCGCGCCGTGCCGCCTATGACCGCCGAAGGACATTTTATTTTTGCCTTGGCCAGCACCATTTTAGCCCAAAAAATGGCGCTCACGCCTGCACTGGCCCACGGTGATTGGTGGCACATATCGCCGGCGGATTACTTACCTGCCTACTGCCGGATATCGACCACCCCAAATCGATGCTGGGGCAGCGATTGACCTGGCTGTCCGCGCCTATCGCCTGACTATGTGGGTATCGCGGCTTCACCCATAGCCTGCTGGCGATCATCGCCGGCATTCTCTTATTTACCCTGCGCCTGCCGCCGCAAAGCGTCATTCCCCCGGATGCGTTTCATGCCATGATTATCGGCTATTTAAGCCATATCGCGGCGGATATGCTGACCCCGGCCGGCGTGCCGCTGCTGTGGCCCTGCCGCTGGCGGTTTCGCGTGCCGATCTTGAGCCCCGCCAAAGGCAACCAGCTCGAGCGATTGGTCTGTATCGCGGCGCTGATTTTCGCCCTGCAGCACCCGGAGGGCGCGCCGCTGGTACGGCATCCGGCGGTTTCCGAGTCCGTGCAGGCGCTCTGGCAGCGGGTGCGCGCCAGCCTATTGCCAGCCCCCTAAGAAGATCTGGCCGAGAGCACCGCCGACGGCGCAGGCTATCGTAACGATAGAGAAAGATTTGCCTGACGTTGCGGCCCAGGCGGCGCGCGGGTTGGCGCAGTCATTCCCTATTATTCACACTGTTATTTGCTTCCTAACCGCGGTTATTTTACGCCCGGCGCGACGATCGATATTCCTCTAACAGACTGTTTTACAGCGTGAATACGGCACGGCGTCAACAAAAACGCGGGCTATTGCCCTGAAAACGGTAAGGGAAATCTGTTCTATAGTTGATCCAGCCGATCCCAAAAGGCGGTGGTAAATCGCTACTTAACCGGTTGTAAACAGTGAGAGGAGCAACGTAGCCATGTCGACACCCAAGGATCCTTCTGAGGCCCAGCAACGCCTGTCCCATCCTGCCCCAGCACCGGATGGCCGATCATCTTCCCTCGGCCTCGGCAGTCTAGCCCCCGATGACGGCAGCCACATGCCGCCGCCTGGCCCTTCCGAGCCGGGGAAACAGCCCACAGCCTCCGGTTCGGCCAAGTTCCCCAAGACAACCAACGCTAAACTCGACGCGCTGGGGCCTCACCGCAAAAACGGTGAAAATCAGCCCCTGACTACCGATCAGGGAACCAAAATTTCCGATGATCAGAATTCGCTGCGCGCCGGCAAGCGTGGACCCACGCTGCTGGAAGATTTCATCATGCGTGAGAAGATCACCCATTTTGATCATGAACGCATACCGGAACGTATCGTGCATGCTCGCGGATCCGCCGCGCACGGCGTCTTTGAAGTCTATCGCCCGCTGACCGATATCACCAAAGCGGGCTTTCTGCGCGATCCGTCGGTCAAAACGCCGGTGTATGTGCGGTTTTCCACCGTACAGGGGTCGCGTGGCTCCGCCGACACGGTGCGCGATATTCGCGGTTTTGCGGTGAAATTTTATACCCAGGAAGGCAACTTCGATCTGATCGGCAACAATACGCCGGTGTTTTTTATTCAGGATGCCCATAAATTTCCCGATTTCGTCCATGCGGTGAAACCTGAACCGCACAACGAGATGCCGCAGGGCGGCCCCCCGCCCATGACAGCTTCTGGGATTATGTCTCGTTGCAGCCGGAAACGCTGCATAATGTCTTCTGGGCGATGTCGGATCGCGGGATACCGCGCAGCCTGCGCACCATGGAAGGCTTTGGCATCCATACTTTCCGTCTGGTGAACGCCGAGGGTCAAAGCACCTTTGTCCGTTTCCATTGGAAACCGGTTGCCGGAAAAGCGTCGCTGGTGTGGGATGAGGCGCAAAAAATTGCCGGTAAAGATCCGGATTTCCACCGCCGCGATTTGTGGGAAGCCATTGAAGCCGGTGACTACCCGGAATGGGAACTGGGCTTGCAGCTGATCCCCGAGGAAGATGAACATAAGTTCGACTTCGACTTGCTTGATCCGACCAAATTGATCCCCGAAGCGCTGGTGCCGGTGGAAATCGTGGGCAAGTTGACCCTTAACCGCAATCCGGATAACTTTTTTGCCGAAACGGAGCAGGTCGCGTTCCATCCCGGCCATATCGTGCCCGGCATTGATTTTAGCAACGATCCCCTGCTGCAGGGACGGTTATTTTCCTATACCGACACCAAAATCCGCCGACTCGGCGGCAAAAATTTCCATTAAACTCCCATCAACCGCCCCGTGTGTCCTTATCATAATTTCCAACGCGCCGGCGGCCGAAAACGGCGGCTTTGAGACCTACCATGAACGCATTGACGGCGAGAAAATTCGTCAGCGCAGCGACTCGTTCAACGAATACTTCGCCCATCCGTGTTTGTTCTGGCTTAGCCAAACGCCGGCCGAGCAACAGCACATTATTGACACATTCAGTTTCGAGTTAGGCAAAGTCGCCCGGCCCTATATCCGCGAACGGTGATTGATTTGCTTACCCGGGTGGATGTCGATCTGGCAAGCCAGATCGCCGCCCGCCTCGGCTATCGTCTGTCCGACGAGGCTAAAAACACCGCGCCGCCGCCCGTGGTCAACGGCATCACCCGCGATCCCACCCTCAGCCTGTACGCGACCGGCCCCGGCGCGCTCAAGGGGCGGCTGGTGGCGCTTCTGGTCAGCAACGGGGTGGACGCCACCGATGTGCTGGCCGCGATGCAGGCTCTGAAGGCAGAAGGCGTTCACGCCAAGCTGCTGGCGTCGCACATGGGCAATCTGCTGGCGAGCGACGGCTCCACCCTGCCCATAGACGGCACCATCGAGGGCAATCCGTCGATTACGGTGGATGGCGTTGTGGTGCCAAATGGCAATCTCGACACGCTGTTACTGGATGGGGCGTCGCGCCATTACATCCTGGAAGCCTATAAGCACCTGAAACCCATCGCCCTCGGCGACGACGCCCGGCGGTTTAAACAACAGTTGGGGCTGAAGGACAGCGATAAATGAAGCAGGCATCAGCGAGGGCGCGGCGATTAGCGACAAGCTGATGCAGGCGTTCCTGGCGAATCTGCGTGAGCATCGCGTCTGGTCACGGCTCGCCAAAGCGGCCGCGGTGCCCGCTTGATAGGGCGGCGCTGTCAGAGTCCTACACGGTAAGCGCCACGCGCGCTTACCGTTTTTTTGACCGCAGGCGACCATGTACGTCCCCGCCATTCCCCTGGCGACGGGCGCTGCGCCGCGAATCACTAGGTCTGCTCGCACCCTCATGTTAAGCTATTCGCACGGGCCGACATTCGGTGACAGGGGCAGGTGGAGGGCAATAAACGATGAAAATGAATCGTGCCGATCAAATACTCTCTGCCGCAGAAACGTGCGTCATGCAAAAAGGGTTTCATAACACGACAGTGCAGGAAATCGCCGTGATGGCGGGTATCAGCACCGGCCTGATTTACCGCTATTTCAAAGGGAAAAGTGACATCATTGAGGCGCTGGTGAACAACAAGGTGGTTCAGCGGCTACAGCAAAAAATGAAAGCCGACTCTCTTCTGGAGAGCGATAGCGCCCGGCTCACGCTCTTCGCCGGCGATACCGTCAACGCCGACACGCGGGACAGTATCGCGCTGATGCTGGCCATCTCGGCGGAAGCCAGCAGGAATGCCCACGTTCAGCACATCATCCACCGCGCTCATCTGACTCTACAGGAGGTATGCCTTTAGCCATTTCAGAGCGCTGAACGCGAATGCCAAAGATAGTGAAATCCGCACGCGTCTGTATATTTTTTCCTTGATTATTGATGGCGTGATCATGCGTAAAAACGTGAATATCGCCCAGCATAACACGGCCTTCTGGCCCATGGTCGACGATTTGATCCGGCAAATGAATTCAGCCGTCTAGCACAAGCCCCCGGGTCAGGCCGTTTGCGGGGGCGGTCACCCGTTGCCAGGCGATCTCTCCGGCAACGCTGCGCCACCCCGGTCAAGGCCCCGACGCCACACAGTGGCGTCAGGGCGCTAGGCGCGCACGGCTACTGACAAAAACCGCGTTACCACCGCAGTGATAGCGCTATCGATATCTTCTTCATGGAACGTCCGGCAAACCGCACTGTTGATAAGGGTTAACAGCAGTTCAATGCCCGCGCGGCGTCGGGTTTCGTCCTGTAACGACGCCGGCGGTGCGCCATGGTTGGCCAGCGCGTCGATAAGATCCTGTTCTTCCTGACGTAAAATCGACTGGAGGGTATCATTGCGCGAGGCTTCGGAGAACGTTTCAAGCAGTAAAACCCGTTCTCTCGCCGGCCAGTCAGACCAAAAAGGCGACTGGGGGAATAAAATCGCCGAGAAATCGGTCAAGGCGAGTAATTTCTCCGCGCGCAGGCGGTACCATTTTGCCCGGCGATCTGCCGCACCACCGCATCGATCAGCGCGTCCTTACTGTCAAAATAGCGATAGAGCTGCCCCGCGCTGAGGCCTGATTGTTGACTCAGCTCGGCCATCGTCGCGCCGTGGAAACCGGATTGAGCAAAGCTTTCTTTTGCGGCCTCAATGATTTGTGCACGGCGTTGCCTGTGAAAGTCCTCACCCGCTCCTTTTCTCACCGCTTTCCCCTTATGAGTAATAATACCTTGATGTGCAACGGGGCTATGTTACCTTGCTCCGCGTACAAGAAGAACCTCCCCGCGCAAGAAATGGCCTTAATACACCTGCACGCCCGCGGCCAGTGCCATCTTCGGTCGCACACGCTTTCCCAGGCGGCAAACGGGCGCGCGTTCTGGCGCGGCGGAATAAGACACGCTTCGTCCCGCATCATGGCCCAACGCCAAACTTATCCCGCAACCGCCCTCGGCCCCCCTTGAACGCAGCAACGGGGCAGCATGGCATGGCGGCATGGCAGGACTTGTCGCGCCCCGCGCGGTTGCGTTAAAGCGCTAACCTTGATTCCGCCAGTGCTGTCCCGCCTCCCATCACTTTATAAAGCGTGATCAGATTTTGATAATACGCCAACTGAGTGCTCACTAATTGGGTCCTGGCGCTGTAGAGTTCCCGCTGGGCATCGAGCGCGTTTAAATAAGTATCGACGCCGTTTTGATATCGCAGATCGGCCAGATGATAATAGCGCCCGGCCGTGGCGACATATTCCGTATGGCCCGTCAACTGCGCGTTAATCGTGCCGCGGCGCGCCAGCGCGTCAGCCACTTCCTGGAAAGCGGTCTGTACCGCTTTTTCATAGGTCGCGACGTAAAGCTCTTTTTGCGCGCGGGTGTAATTCAGCGGCGCGGTATTGTAGCCGCCGGTAAATAACGGCAGCGAGACGCTAGGTGAAAAGGACCAGATGCCCGCACCGTGTTTAAACAATGAAGACAGCTCGGCGCTGCCCACCCCGGCTGACGTCATCAGGGAAATGGACGGGAAGAAATTGGCTCGCGCCGCGCCGATGCTGGCGTTTGCCGCCTTCAGATTGTGCTCCGCTTCCAGGACATCCGGCCGGTTTAGCAACACCTGCGATGAAATTTGTCGGCGGGCATATCGCTGAGCGTGCCAGATAGTTGTTCAATGCCGTTGGGCAGGCACGCGCTGGCCCACCACCAGATCCAGCGCGTTCTTATCCTGCGCCACGCTGGTTTGATAGCTGGCGATATCGGCCATGGCGGATTGATAGGTGGTTTCAGCCGACGCCACATCGACCCCGGAGACGATGCCGTGCTGTAATTTTTTTTGCGTGACCTCAAGGAATTGGCGCGCGCTTTGCGCCGTTTGCTGCGTAATCGCCAGGTTGCTTTGATCGGCGGCGAGCGCCAGCCAGTAATACACCGTATTGTACAGCACGGTTAACCGGGTACTGCGCGCACCCGCCAGCGTGCCGAGGTAGGTTTCATACTGTTCCCGCGTCAAGCTCTGGTTTTTACCGAACAAATCCAGCTCAAAAGAACTGATGCTCCCCTCCGCCTACGGGCTTTAGCTTATCGCCGTCTGGTTGCCCTCGTCGGTCAGCGCGCGGGAACGGGTCCCCGACAGTTCCGCATCAACGGTGGGGAACAGATTCGATCGTTCTTCGCCATATTGCGCTTTGGCCGCTTTAACATCGGCCACGGCTTCGCGCAAATCGCGGCTGCTGTCCAACGCCATGGCGACGGTCTGGCGCAACCGGGCGTCCAAAATGTAGTCTCGCCAGGCGATGTCTCGGTAATTGCTGCCCGGCGCGTGGCCGAGCGAAGCATAAGCGCCGCCCGTTGGCAGACCGTCCGGCACCGGCGCCGCCGGACGCGTATAGTGGGGATCCAGCGATAAACAGCCGCTCAGCAGCAGGGGCGCCACCATGATGATTCGTCTTGCTAACATGTTCATGCCCCCGTGTCCTCGTGGGTGGATTTAACGGGGTGATCCCCCTCAGTAATGCCAGGGAATATCCGCCTGACGATGACAAAAAACAGCGGCACCAGGAATATCGCCAGCAGCGTGGCGGTAATGATGCCGCCGATGATGCCGGTACCAATCACGATACGGTTATTGGCCCCTGCCCCGTCGACATCGCCAGCGGCAATACCCCGGCGGCGAACGCCCACGACGTCATCAGAATCGGCCGCAGCCGCATGGCGGCCGCATGCACCGCCGCGGCTATCAGGGTCTGGCCCTGGCGATAGCGTTCCTCGGCGAACTCCACAATCAAGATGGCATTTTTCGACGAAAGCCCAATGATGGTTAACAATGCGACCTGGAAGTAGACATCATTTTCCAAACCGCGCAACGTGATGGTCAGCAGCGATCCCACAACGCCAAGCGGTACCACCATCATAACCGAAAAGGGTACCGACCAGCTTTCATACAGCGCCGCCAGACACAAGAACACCACCACCAGCGAAATGGCGTACAGCGACATCGCCTGATTGCCCGACAGACGTTCTTGATAGGACAACGCCGACCAGGCATGGGTACTGCCCGCGGGTAATTGCGCGGCCAGCGTCTCCATCTGGTTCATTGCGTTCCCCGAACTGCTGCCGGAAGCCGCCTCGCCCTGGATTTCGTAGGACGCCAGCCCGTTGTAGCGGGATAAGGTATCCGCACCGTAGATCCAGCGGGAGGTGGCGAAGGACGAAAACGGTACCATGGTGTCATTACCGTCGCTGTCCGTGCCTTTCACGAACCAGTGATTGATGTCCTCGGGTTTACTGCGAAAATCGGCGTCGCCTTGGATATACACTTTTTTTACCCGTCCGCGATCGGTAAAGTCGTTGACATAGGTTCCCCCCAGGGCGCTACTGAGGGTGTCGTTAATGTCGCTGACCGAGGTGCCGAGCGTCTCGGCTTTGTCATCATCGATATCGACGCAACTGCGGTAAATCCGGCAGCGTGTTGGCGCGCACGCTGGAGAGCGTGGCGTCCTTGGCCGCGTTGGCGATCAGCTGATCGCGCAGTTTCAACAGTTGGCTGCGGTCGGTACCGGCGCGGGCCTGAAGTTCAAAAGTGAACCCGTTGGATTGCCCCAGGCCGGAAATGGCGGGCGGCGTTAAGACATACACCTGCGCATCGCGCATGCCGGCAAAATGTTTCATCGCCCGCAACGCAATGGCGTCCGCCTCGTTTTCCGTGCCTTTACGATCGCTCCAGTTTTTCAGCGCGATAAACCCGACCCCGGCGTTTTGCCCGCTACCGGCGAAACTGAAACCGTTAACCAGCATGCCGACGTTGATATTGTCTTTCTCTTGGGTCAGGAAGTACTGCTGGATCTCGCTGTGCACGTTGCGGGTGCGGCTCTCCGTGGCCCCCGGCGGCAGTTGGTACTGCACCATGATATAACCTTGATCTTCCGTCGGCAGGAAGCCGGTGGGCAATCGTAAATACATCACGGCGCAGGCCAGCAGCAAAACGGCATATAACAACAAATAGCGCATGGGGCCGTGAATAACGCGGCCGACGCGATTCTCATAACGCGTTTGCAGCGCGTCATAATGACGGTTGAACCAGCCGAAAAAGCCTTTCTCGCTATGCTCATCGTCATGGGGTTTCAGAAAGCTGGCGCACAGCGCCGGCGTGAGGGCCAGCGCCACCACCACCAACAGGTGCTGGTTCCGGTCACGTCCGATCACAGATTCCGATTTCACCCGATCACTGATTCCGGTCGCCCGATCAGCGATTCCGATTCTGTCCGATCGCTCATCTTCTGTTCCGCCATACTCTGGAGACTTTTAGCTTCCTGGGGTATGGCATGGCACGTAAAAAGAAGAACGC
>NZ_JBLKSS010000035.1:0-991 GCF_047607725.1 Sodalis sp. (in: enterobacteria)
GTGGAGCCGGAAGCGTATCTGCGCCATGTGCTGGCGATTATCGCGGATCATCCCATCAACAAAATCAAAGAGCTCCTGCCGTGGAACCTCACCATCCCTGCTGAATAACTGTCAATACGGCGCTGGGCGTACGCTTACGCTCGAAGCGTTCAAGGCGACTTTGTCTGCCGTAATGACGCATCGGGCGCAGATTCAACTCATGATTGAGTTCTCGTATCGCCTGGTTGAGTTCGGCCAGCAAGTAGAACGTACGTTTACGCAACCGGGCCAGCACCCAGCGTTCTACCCGCTGCACGGTTGATTCTGCCTTCGCCTTGTCTTTCGGTTTTCGCGGGCGTGCCGGTAGCACCACTGTCTCATAGTGATTTGCCAGCGCCTGGTAGCTCTGGTTTATGACCGGCTCATAGCGGTCAGGGGTGCTGACAGCGCAGCGCAGATTATCAGGTATCAGCAGCTCCGGAACCCCACCCATGAAGTGCAGGCAGCGGCTATTGGCGTTGAGCCACGATGCCATGTCTTGGCCTTCGCAGACTTCGATATACGCATAACCTGATACGCCCATGGCAGCGACGAAGATAGCGGCCTGGCGTACGCTACCGGTCGCAGGGTTGACGATAGGTACGGTGGGGCCACAGAAGTCGATGAAAAGCTTTTCGCCGGCCTTGTGCTCCATGCGCATGGAACGCCGCTGCTTCTTTTTCCAGTCACGGAACAGTGCACAGAACTGTGAGTAGCCGAGGGCATCACCCGCCCACGGCGGCCTGATATTCCATCCAGAGCAGCTGTTTGGTCACGCCCTTGCGGCTTAACTCGGTATCGATATCAAGTCAGCTGGGTAAGGTCTTGATAGCCTTGCCGGATTTGCCGGGATAGAGCAGGTGGTCGAGGTCGACGGGGGACAGTTCCGCCGGCAATAGCCAGACCAGGTTAGCTACCGTGAATCGGCCGAGGATATCGTGCANTGTGKTACAGCYGATGCCGAGCGCTGCTG
>NZ_JBLKSS010000035.1:999-14536 GCF_047607725.1 Sodalis sp. (in: enterobacteria)
CGATTCGAGCGACGYTGCTCAAATTTCATGCGTAATACATTGATATAGATGCASATTTCTGTTATCGYGTTCTTCTTTTTACGTGCCATGCCATACYCCCGGAAGCTAAAAGTCTCCAGAGTATGGCGGAATAGAAGATGAGCGATCGGACAGAATCGGAATCAGTGATCGGGCGTGACCGGAACCAGCAGCCGTGCCAAAAGAACCCTCCGAGGGTACCGGCGGTACTGGAGCCGAGATAGTAACAGAACAAATACAGGGAGGAGGCCTGACCTTTGGCGCGACGCGCATGGCGGCCAATTCAGTCGCTGGCGACGGAGTGGGCGGCAAAAAAACCGCAGGCAAACAACATCATGCCGACAAAAATTGCCGCAGCGGCGCCAACAATGTCAGCAGCAGGCCAACCACCATGATCAAAATGGCCACCATCATAACCGGCCCGCGGCCATAGCGTGCGGTAAGCGCGCCGGCTTTAGGGGAACTCCAGGAACCGGTCAAATAGACTACCGACAGTAAGCCCACCACCGCCTGGCTGAGCAGCCACGGCGGCGAGAGCAACCGATAGCCGATATAGTTAAACAACGTGACGAACGAGCCCATGAGCAAAAACCCTTCGATGAACAGCAGCGGCAGGCCCTTATCACGCCAATGCAGGCGGAAATTGATTGCCAAATTGCGGGGTTTCAACGAGGTTGGGCGGAAATGACGCGACGCGGGCAATATACGCCAGAACATCAGCGCGGCCAGCAGCGCCATCAAACCAATACAGCCCACCGCAATACGCCAGGAGAACAAATCGGTCATAACGCCGCTCAGCAACCGGCCGCTCATGCCGCCGATGGAGTTGYCGCTGATATACAGCCCCATGGAAAAGGCAACCCCGCTGGGATGAATCTCTTCGCTGAGGTAGGTCATCGCCACCGCGACGACGACGCTGAGCGACAGGCCGATACAGGCCCGCGTCAGGAGAATAGCCTGCCAGCTGGTCATGAACGCGCTGAGTAGGGTAAAACTGGCGGCCAATATCAAAGACACCACTATAACCGATTTACGGCCCACCGCGTCCGACAATGGACCGGTAAACAGCAAACCCAGCGCCATCGTACCGGTGGATACCGAGAGGGAAAGGCTGCTGGCGGCGGGAGAAACGCCAAAATCCGCCGACAGTACCGGCAAAATAGGCTGGACGCAATAGAGCAGGACGAAGGTAGCCAGACCGGCGAAAAACAGTGCCAGGGTAAGCTGTATGAATTGCGGGGTACCGCGTTTGATGTACAGCGAGCGGGACGGAGCAGTTACAGGCTGGGCGATATGCGTCGCCGGCGCGTCCGGCGATGAGGCCGTGGTGCGCGAAAGGGTGTTCACGATAAATCCTTAATGCCAACATCATGGAAGGTAAGCATCAACGGCGGCGGCCGCTGATTAGCTGAATCGTTTAATAAGAATAGAAAACGGCAATTTTTTTGTCTAATATATTAATAATCATAATTGATATTTTAAAAATATGAATATTGAGCTTAGGCATTTACGGTATTTTATCGCGGTGGCCGAGACGCTGCATTTCGGCCGCGCCGCGGAGAAGCTTCATATCTCCCAGCCGCTGTTAAGCCAGCAGATCCAGATCCTGGAGCAGCAGGTAGGGGCGCTGCTTCTGGAGCACAATAACCGCAACGTCAGGCTGACGCCGGCCGGTCGACAATTTCTGGAACAGGCGTGGTAAATCATTGCCCAGGTCAATCAGGCTGCGGACCGGGCTGCGCGGGTGCATCGCGGGGAATTAGGCGAGATTACCATCGGCTTTACCGCTTCCGCGCCCTTTATCATATCCATTTCCGCCAGCCTGTTGGCGTTTCGTCAACAGCATCCCGATGTGCATATCCAAATGGTGGATACCAATACCAAACAGCAGATTGAACCCTTACTGACCGGCAAGCTGGATATCGGTATCATGCGCAACACGCCGCTACCGGATGCGTTGGACTATCAATTGCTGCTGCGCGAACCCTTCATCGCGGTGGTACATCAAGATCACCCTCTTGCCAGCGTGGCGGGCGAAAGCATCACGGGGCGCCAGCTGGCGGACGAGCAGTTCGTCTTTTTTGACCGCAAGGTCGGCACCGCGCTGTATGATGAAATCCTCTTGCTGCTCAAACGCTATGATATCGACCCCTATATTACCCAAGAGGTTGGCGAGGCGATGACCATCGTCGGCCTGGCGGCGGCAGGCCTCGGCACAGCGCATGATACATTTAATGCTGCAGGGGCAGTAATTATGGCGGACCGTAATTCCTTTGCGGGCGCTAGCCGTGCCGGTGCCCGCAACAAATATGTGCGGTAAATCACATTTCCAATCAAATAGTTGACGGCTAAACGTAAAAGTTTCACCATACCCCCAATCTTATTATTTTATAGCGTGAAAAATAGCGGGAGCGGATCAGTGATTGGCATTGGTCAACCCGGGCATATTGATCAAATTAAGCAGGCGAATGTGGGTGCGGTGTATCGTTGATTGACACGTATGGTCCCGTCTCCCGTATCACGCTGTCCAAATATGCCCATTTGGCGCCTGCAAGTATCACCAAAATCGTGCGCGAGCTGATGGAAGCGCATTTGGTGGGCGAGACGAAATACCAGGAAAACGGTTTACGCGGCCGGCCGGCCATTGGCGTCGTGGTGGAGACGCAGGCCTGGCATTTTCTCTCGCTGCACATCAGCCACGGCAGTATCTCGCTGTCGCTGCGTGAACTGTCAAGCAAATTGGTGGTGGAAGACACCGTCCCCTTGCCGTCGCAGGCTTCCTTGCCGCTGCTGACACGGCTCATTGCCGTGGTGGATGGGGTTTTTACCTGCCATCAGCGCCAGTTGGAGCGGCTGACGGCTATCGCGGTCACGGGTCACGGTGCCCGACATTATCGACGCGCAGGCCGGTATCATACACCGCATGCCGTGGTACGATGTTTGCGATATGCCGCTGGGGGAAGTCCTCAGCAGGCATATCGGCGTGCCGGTCTACCTGCAACATGATATTTGCGCCTGGACCATGGCCGAAGCGCTGTAGGGGGCGGCACGAGGGTGCAACGATGTGGTGCAGATTGTCATTGATCATAATGTCGGCGCCGGCGTGATAACCGGTGGTCGCCTGCTGCATCGCGGCAGTCGCTCCCTGGTGGAAATCGGCCATACGCAAATCGACCCCGACGGTAGGCGCTGTTATTGCGGCAATCGCGGTTGTCTCGAAACCGTCGCCGGCATGGAAAGTATACTAGAAAATACCCGCCAGCGCCTGAAGCGCCAGCCGGACTCGGTGCTCAACGACGTCCCATTAAGCGTGGAACGCTTATGCAGCGCGGCGCTGGCCGGCGACCGCGTGGCACAAGAGATCATCACCGGCGTCGGACTGAACGTCGGGCGAATTTTGGCGATGATGGTAAATCTGTTCAATCCGGAAAAAATTTTGGTGGGATCGCCGCTTAACGGCGCGGCGTCAATTCTGTATCCGGTCATGCAACGCTGTATCCAGCAGCAATCGCTGCCGGATTACAGCCGCAGGATTCAAATCCAGGCTACCAGTTTCAGCCATCATGGCACCATGCCCGGCGTGGCGTTGGTAAAAGATGCCCTCTACGATGGTTCACTTTTGCTAAAGCTGATACAGGGGTAAAACCGCAAAAATATTGAGCTAACGCAAGCCACCCCTCGCCGCAATGACGTATATTTCATCCTGATTCTCCCGCGAAATTTTATTAACTCTAATGGATTACGACAGTCTGGAGTTGCCATGCTGAAACATATGTTTGTCACCGGTACGGATACCGCCGTCGGTAAGACTGTTGTCGCGCGCGCTATTGCAGCATTTAGCGGCGAGCCATTATACGACGATAGGCTATAAACCTATCGCCGATAGCAACCTGATGACCGCCGAAGGACTGCGTAATCACGATGCCCTGATATTGCAAACGTCGTCCTCGCTGGCGTGCCCCTACAGCGATATCAATCCGCTACTGATCCCCGAGACCGCCGCCGATTGTTTTAACGGCGAGGCGGTAGATTATGACACCATGAGCCACGGGCTGCGGCACCTTTCCACGCTGGCCGATACGGTGGTCGTGGACGGTAATTGCGGCTGGCGCGCGATTATGAACGACTATCGGCCCTATTCCGAATGGGTTATCCGCGAGCGTTTGCCGGTGGTGCTGGTCATTGGCATTAAACTGGGCTGTATCAGTCATGCAATACTGACCGCCGGTGCCATCCTCAACGACGGTTTACCGTTATTGGGCTGGATTGCCAACTGTATTAATCCGGGTCTGGCGCATTACGCCGAAGTATTGAGCGTGCTCAATCGCATCATGCCGGCGCCGCAGTTGGGTGAATTGCCTTACTTGCCACGGGCGGAGCAGCGTGACCTGGCCAAATTTATTGATTTGTCGCCGTTGGCGCTCGGGGTGCAACACTCCGCGTAAACGGCGAGCACAAACCGGCACCCCCGTGCCGATAAGTACCCGGCTGTCCGCTCAGAGAGCCAGCTGCTATAATCAGCGGACAAAAAAACCGCTCAACAGGGACCTTATGCACCAGACGCTGGCGTCAACCGCTGCGCCGTTGCGGCTCGGTTGGATACTTATTGCCTGTATGTTGGCCATGTTTATGGCGGCGGTAGAAGTCACCATCGTCGCCACCGCCATGCCGGATATTATCGCAAGCATCGGGGGCTTCCCGCTGCTGAGCTGGGTGTTCTCCATCTATCTGCTGTTACAGGCCATCTCCATCCCGATTTACGGTCGCCTGGCGGACATGTTTGGCCGCAAACCGGTGTTTTTTGTCGGCACCGGGCTGTTTCTTACCGGCTCCATACTGTGCGGTTTTGCGAGCCATATGCCGGCGCTCATTTTGTTTCGCGCACTGCAGGGACTGGTGGCGAGCGCTATCGTGCCGCTCGCCACCACGATCATCGCCGATGTCTACAACCAGCAGGAACGTGTGCGCCTGCAGGGCTATCTTTCCAGCGTCTGGGCGGTATCGGCCATTATCGGCCCGCTAATGGGCGCGTTTATCGTCCGGCATTATCATTGGTCAGGGGTGTTTTGGGTCAATGTCCCGCTGGGCATTATCTCGGCGGGATTGCTGGCGCGCTATCTCCCGGCAGCGCCAAGCCGGTGTGACGCGCCGTCGCTGGATGTGGCCGGTATCGCCTATATGACGCTGGAGGTCGGTTGCCTGCTTATCGCCCTGTTGCAAGGCGATGAGCTGGGCCGCTGGCGCGCGGGACTGCTCATGCTGCCTGTTATCAGCGCCGTGCTGTTGGTGCGGGAACAGCGGCGCTGTGGCAAAGCAAAATTATTATTGCCGGCAACGTCGTCGGACTGATTATCGGCGCGGCGATGATGGGTATCGCCGCGTTTTTATCCACCTATATTCAGGCGGTGCTGGGCGGAAGCACCCTTGAGGCGGGCTAGACGCTGGCGGTGATGTCTTTGGGCTGGCCGCTGGCGACGATCTTCCGGGTGATGTCCGCTTTTACGTTTTCGCACGCGGCCTGCGCGCCGAGAGGCACGAGCAGGGCCAGCGTGGCGGTTAACAATATTGATTTCTTCATCCTGTCATCCTTATGTGATAATGAAGTGGCGTTTTAAGCGTAGCAGCGATGCGCCTTTTAGGAAATTCGTCATGGGCTTAGGGGGCCAGCAGCGAACGCCCCGTGCGGCGGTCCAGACAACGGGAGGTATTGGACTCCCAATAGGCGTTGACGTTCTGGCTGCTGTTGCATTTTTCCTGGAGATCCACCACCTGATCGTAGCGATCAAAATCTTTCTCGACACGCGTATTCACTTTGTTACGCAGCATATGGGTGGCATTCCATTGTTCCTGACTCTGCCGGGCCGCTTCCCGCGACCGGGCGGTATCGCCGGAATCGATAACGATATGCTGGGTGGTATTGCTTGCGGCAACGCCCGCGCCGGCGTATGCCATCAGGCCCAATGCCAGCAGGCCGCCGAGCAAACGTTGAGTCGGGATTATATTCATGCCATGTTCCTTCTAAGCTGTGGCGGCATAACGCGCTGAAAATGTATGCGGTAATCAATAATATCATCTCAACCCCTTTCAGAACCATCAACGACCGGGTTGATGTTGATACAAACGGAGCATGAATGACAAAAACCCTGTTGCTGTATTTTGCAACCGCCGTCGCTGAAATCGTCGGCTGCTATCTGCCGTATTGCTACGTCAAGCAGGGCGGTAGCGCGCTGCTGCTCATCCCCACTGCGCTGAGCCTGACGGCGTTCGTTGGGTTGCTGATGCTGCATACCGCCGCCCGCGGCCGCGTTTATGCCGCTTACGGGGGAGTGTATATATTGACAGCGCTCCTGTGGCTGAGGTTCATCGACGGAATAAAATTATTGTCCCAGGATTGGCTGGGTGCGGCGGTGATCTTGTGCGGCGTGATTATCATGATTGGCGGCTGGCGCAACGGCGTCGGCTGACGAAAGGAGGGGGAGAGGGAACACCCTGATCCACCGACGGCCTGCCGCGCTTGCCCCCTTGGGAGCGCCGCCGCCCTGTGCGGTTCAAGCTGCACGGCGCCCGTGCCGGCGCGGATCCCCGCGCCACGGTGCGATAGCGGGCGGCTTCCGCAGGGACCGCCTCTTTCGTTTAGTTCTCGCGATGCACGCTGAGTCCCGCGAAGGACTGGCTAACCGGCATCATTTCCAGCACATTGATATTGACATGGGCGGGCAGGGTCGCCACCCAGAACACGGCCCCGGCGATGTCGTCCGGCATGAGCGGGTCGGCATTTTTATAGGTGTTTTCCACCTTTCCTTCATCGCCTTTGAACCGCACCGACGAGAATTCCGTTCCCCCCACCAGTCCCGGTTCAATGTCCGTCACCCTGATGCGGGTGCCGACCAGATCGGTGCGCAAATTCAGGCTGAACTGCCGGGTAAAAGCCTTGGTGGCGCCATAAACATTGCCGCCGGCATAGGGCCAGCGGCCGGCGGTGGAGCCGAGATTGATAACATGTCCACGCCGCCGCTCGACCATACCTGGCAGCAGCGCTCGGGTCATATACACCAGGCCCTTGTTGTTGGTATCGATCATGGTTTCCCAGTCGTCCAGATTGGCGTTTTGCGCCGGCTCCATGCCTAGCGCCAGACCGGCGTTATTCACCAGCACGTCCACTTCGCGCCATTCGGCAGGCAGCCCGGCCACCTGTTCGGCTACGGCGGTTCGGTCGCGCACGTCCAGGCGCAGCGGGAAAAAGGCCTCACCCAGCGCGTGGTGCAATTCCTCAAGCCGCGCCTGACGGCGACCGGTGCCGATAACCTTGTGTCCCTGCTTGATAAACAGGCGGGTAATGGCTTCGCCAAAACCGGCGGTGGCGCCGGTAACAAAAATAATCATTATTGCGTTCCTTTTTGGTTATTGCGGACCCACGAGTACCCCATTAGATCTCTCTGCTCAGGGATGGCGCAGATAGGGCGCAATCAACGACAAATCCGCCGGCGACAGGCTGTCGGCGGCGGTTTGGGCCTGATGCCAGTAAGGATAAAGCAGCGGAGGCCGGCTGACCTGCGCCAGGCGCTGAAATTCGGCGCTGCCCAGCACCAAATCTGCCGCCTGCAAATTGTCGCGCAGCTGTGCCTAATTTCGCACGCCGATGATAGCCGATGAGACCAGGCGAGAGCTGATTAGCCAGGCCAGCGCCACCTGCGCCGCCGACGCGCAGCGATCGTCGGCGATCTCCACCAACTCATCGACGATGCGGTAGAGGGCTTCCTCGTCATGCACCTGCGGTTCGTTCCACTGAGCCAATTGGCGGGTCGTGCCTTCGGGCTTGCGATCACGACGATATTTTCCCGGCAGCAGGCCGCCCGCCAGAGGACTCCATATCAGCACGCCAAGCCCCTGATCTTGTGCTATCGGCAGAAGTTCATATTCCGATTCGCGCGCTTGCAGGGTGTAATGGATTTGCTGACTCACCGGACGCACTGTCGCCAAACGCTCGCTAACGCCCAGCGTTTTCATAATATGCCAGCCGGAAAAGTTGGACAGACCCACATAACGCCCCTTACCGGCGCTGACCAAATGCTCCAGCGCGGAAAGCGTCTCTTCCAGCGACGTCAAGCCGTCCCATTCATGCAACTGATAGAGATCGATATAATCGGTTTTTAACCGCCGCAAACTGRCWKSSCASGSKCNAWTSRGRYMRTSSCSCRWCRGRMMACGSKCMTTGGNGGCCRKCMSSNCATCNNAWRWCGNGCSWTGSTSSMNCASCWSGNASANCAWNTCGKYKMYGNCKCCRSCRSCKNGMAKACANATCGKYKSYGKCGMYRMMRKYGRMRWMCRCWTCSRNGGYRWMKAKMRAMKTGRCGRCSGNCTTCSNGSCAMRTMGCKAYKKNNGRCKKYGGNGMWTYKGCCWYKWCNCKMYKRMYGWCWTNGGYGMMKWNGMCTYNASCRCSGAANTSYNCAWKSTKSMRWGACYYARYWNGRMRATMYKCMATCKTNAATGNCCTMMKTKAYRANTWTTMCRTSNGNKAAKGCNCNKCCGYKRTMRMYTTKMNCGTGANNNAAGSCGCNCRCCSSGGTMRMCTTRSGNGTRMRRSCCNGCTYASCYKGSNTWAASWKARKGYAYGKCYSSGSTTNAGSKTGSMYWAANAGMRYNCATKKCNGSKGTTMWKSSYGSACMWAWSMKMSAKTNCGCTRKNATTCSCKYWYSYMYSWTASARWMRNTAGMWNCGMTWWTGMMMKKKACAARNNAAYMGYWYGMKRAKKMAMYGSAMAMGGTWACCKYYYKCRNNGMGTCACSGYWARMGNGWKASYKYCMTCAYNNCKTMACSKTWASMKYRASMKTRWCMTYANCCTTAACCTTAACCTTAACCTTAACCTTAACGGAATAGGGATTTTTATCCAATTGATAAATAATGACAATACGTGTTCATTTGTTTTTGCCAACGTGGCCCGCCTCTTGCGATACTCTTACGCTCGACTTCATCGGCTCGGCGGTGACCCGCCGCTTTCGTATCAGCGCTGATGCTGTAAAGCGCTGCGTGGCTTACCGCCGGGTAGCGCGATGGCGATAGCACAGGGTGAAGTTTGATATTTACCGGGCGCGGCAACGCGGCCCTCCATCGCAGCATTAAGGATGGCGAAACTACCGCGCCACCGGTCCGGCGGTGATTATGACAGGCGAAAACTATGCATTCGATAAAAGCCCTTCGCGGCAGTTTTTTTGATATTACCCACCTCGTGCGTCATCCCGATGCGCTAGAACAGGCGGCCCGCTTTATTGAAGATGGGGTGATGATCATCGACGCGGGCAAAATCCGCTCCTTACAAACCTGGGAAGAAGGACGCCATCACTTGCCGCCGTCAGTCCCCCTTAACCACTTTCCGGGCAAGCTCATTGTGCCGGGCTTTATCGATTGCCATGTGCATTATCCGCAAACCGAGATGATTGGTGCCTGGGGTAGCCAACTTTTGGAATGGCTAAATCATTATACTTTCCCCACGGAAAGTCAGTACCACTGCGCCGATCACTCCGCCGCGATGTCGGACTTTTTTCTCCAAGAGCTATTGCGCAACGGCACGACGAGCGCACTGGTATTCGCTACGGTGCACACGGCATCGGTAGAAGCGTTATTTACCGCGGCGTTTCAGCGGAACATGCGCGTTATCGCGGGGAAAGTCATGATGGACCAACATGCCCCGGCAGCCCTGCTGGAAACGCCGGCGCAAAGCGGAGGGATACCCGACGGTTGATTGAGCGCTGGCATAACAAAGGTCGATTGGGCTATGCGTTAACGCCGCGCTTTGCGCCGACCTCGTTGCCGCAATTACTGTCGGCGGTGGGGGCGCTGAGGCGGGAGTACCCCGATGTCTGGCTGCAAACCCACCTCAGCGAAAATCCCCAGGAGGTGGCCTGGGTCAAGCAGCTTTACCCTGAACGTGCGGGCTATCTGGATGTGTATCATCATTACGGCCTGACCGGCCATAAAAGCGTCTTTGCCCACTGCCTGCACCTGGAGGATGAGGAGTGGCAATGTCTGGCGGCCACCCGCTCGGCTATCGCGTTCTGTCCCACGTCTAACCTGTTTTTGGGCAGCGGGCTGTTTAACTTGCAAAAAAGCTGTGACGCCGGCGTTGCGGTGGGTATCGGTACCGATGTCGGAGCGCGAACTACGTTTAATGCGCTGGAAACGCTGGCTGAAGCGTATAAAGTGGCGCAATTGCAACATTATTGTCTGTCGGTGTACGAAGCCTTTTATCACGCCACACTTGGCGCCGCGCAGGCGCTGGCGTTAGATGATGTTATCGGCAATTTCGCCGTTGGCAAAGAGGCGGATATGGTGATTTTGGATCCTGCGGAAACGCCGCTGCAGCGATTACGCCAGCAAAACGGTAAAGACATTCACGAAAGGTTGTTTGCCCTGATGATGCTCGGGGACGACCGCAATATTTATCAGACGCTGATCCAGGGGGAGGTCGCCTGGCAGCGCGGGCATGAGAAATGAGAACAGGGGCGCGCAATAATACCTTCTTTTTTTGCCGCCGGAAGCGGCTAGGTTAACAACGGCGCTCCAGTGTGTTCAGCAAGCATGCTAAATTAAAGTGACAACGTCACCAATAACGCTATCGATTTACGTTAACGCCGGCAAACCCTCATGCAAGATAGCGGTTAAAGGGTGGATATACTGCCCGGCCGGCATGCGGCCCAAACGCCGACAGGCGTAGGCACACTGCCGGCAAAGAGGGCGGTATCGCGTGATGCGACGTGTAACGTGGGGTAGCCGCGTACTTCACCGCCTAAGGCCAAAGCCCACGCTTAAAAGAGGTCGGAGAGGCATAGTCCGGACCGTCTCCCGCGCGGATTGGGCACCGCCGCGGTAAGCGCGGATGGCTACTGTGGCGTTTTCTTAAGCGTTTTGAGCAGCCGCTTGGTCATGCGTAAGGTCTGAAAAAAAAAGTTCTCCGGCCGGCTGTGGCGCAGTTCGCTTCCTCCCCCCACGCGGCGGCACTCATCGTCACGTTGATCCAAGGCGTAGTGACTGGCCGCGGTCACTAACGCCTGTTGCGGCCAACCGGGCAAACGTCCGCGCCCCTGCGGCGCCAAAGGCGTGAGCCACCGCAGGCCTAGAGGATCGTTTTCGGTGAGCGACAGCAACAGTCGGCCAGGAAGGGCGATAACTTCTTGTTTTAACTCATAACAGATGATTTCATTCAGTTTCAACTCACTGTAATAAAAAGAATTTTATATGTTGTCTGATTTCACTTTATAACATAGTATTTCACCATAACGACACCCGTAAGAGCAGGAATATTACTCACTGACAGCAAGATCAAAGGTATTAAACCAAAAGAGCAAGCGTATTACGTGTGGCAATCATCAGCCACCAGAGGTACAGGACGCTTGGGTCTGAAAATTTACCCTTCCGGCAGAAAGATTTTTGTTTACAAGTACCATAAAGATGGTGCTCGAAAATTCCTTTCACTGGGAGATTATCCCACTGTAACTCTCGCAGAAGCAACCGCAAAAGCCCTCACCGCCGCCGCCAATATCAGCGCGCCAGAAAAGTCTATTGCTCAACACGCCACTATAAAACAATTGTTTGACGATTACATCACTACTCAAAAAAAACTGTGCAATCGCTCTTATGACAAAACAAAAAACAGACTCAACCAGGTATTAACCAGTAAGTACATTGATCCTGCTATACCCGCTAAGGAAATAATACCTATTCAGATCAAACGTGTTCTTGCAGATTTTATAGAGCGTGGAGCAAACGCAGGGGCGAATAAGGTTAGAGCTAACCTGCATGCCGTATTCAATTTTGGCTTATTCGCGGACAACGATCCGGCCAACATTAACGGAAAAACCATTTACGGGCTTGACCGAAACCCGGTAAACGTCATTCCACCGTAAAAACGTGTAGATAAGGCTCTTGATCGTTTTTTATCATGGTACGAACTCAGCGAACTATTACGATTACTCGCAGTAGCCGAATCAGCCTGCCCCATTCATCCAGACTTTGCTCAATTGACCCTGCTGTGTATCTTTAGCGCTGGGCAGCGCCCGTGGGAAATAATAACCAATACTCGCGATCAATGGGATGAGAAAAATAAAACCCTTACAGTACCCCCTCACATATCAAAAAATAGTGATTTCCACATTATCCCACTGAATAAAAGCGCCACTGAGATTCTGGAACGACAGAGAAAAAAATATCCAGACGCGATGTTTCTTTTTCCGAGTAATACAAAAGAAGGGCATTTGCTGTCCGCTGAGTACAGTAAACAACTCCGTAAATTCTGCAAATTAACCGGTTTTGATAAATTCACACCCAGAGATATTCGCCGTACCTTTAAAACCCTGGCAGGAGATATGAGCATTAGTGCGGAAATGCGTGATAGACTTCGAAATAACAAAAGGCCAGGCGTGTCAGCGAAACATTACGATAGGTATGATTATCTAAGAGAAAAACGAGAAATAATCGAACAATGGGAAAAAAATGACTTGCTTTATAATGGATATAATTTTACATAGATTAGCTATCAGGTATGAACTGCTAATAGATTAGAAATATAGGGTCTTATACCGCTAGGAATACTCTTTTGCGGATACAAAAGGAGCAAGTATGCAATCAGTAAAAGTAGGTATCACTGCTATACAACAACTGGATTCAGCTCCCCTAACAAAAAATCAAAAATCCCTTATATGTATGCTTACTATTGGAAATATTCTCGAATTTTTTGATTTATTTCTAGTCGGTTTTGTCATTACCCTGCTTATGCAAGATCAACGGTGGTCATTAAGCACAATACAGTCAGGTTTAATCCTCGCTGGGGCAGGACTTGGAACTGTCATCGGCGCAATTTTTTGGGGGTGGCTTGCTGATAAATATGGCCGTAAGAAATCATTTTTCTCATGTATTTTATTACTTGTAATATTTACCGGACTGGCTGCACTAACGCCTGAAAATAATTGACTCTTTTTGTCAATCATGCGAGTTTGTGTAGGTATAGTCGTTGGTGGGCTTAATGTGATTTCTGTGCCTTATGTTCAGGAATTTGTACCTTTTAAAAAAAGAGGGCTACTTACTGGTCCGACTTCAGCATTTGTACCATTGGGCCTATTTCTTGGATCATTCGCAACTCGTTATCTGGCTGAACCGCTTGGTTGGAGAGGACTTTTAATTATTGGTTGTCTTCCTGCTATTTTATTAGCATGGAGAAAATTCATTCCAGAATCACCACGATATTTACCCTCTAAAGGACGTTTTCAGGATACCCGTGAAGCTTACGCATGGGCGATGAATATCCCTGTAACTAAAGTGGGGCATTTACCTGAATATGTATCGATTAGCAAAAGGTCTTATCTAAATATAATAAGACACTATCCAAAAGTAAGCGCCCCGTGGAGGACGTCTTGAATTATTGGTGGGTTTGTTGTATGAGACAGTAAACCTACGTTACACGCTTATGCTCATTGCATTTTCACATTGTATTGATTTTAATAACTTTTATTTCCATCCCGGTTTGA
>NZ_JBLKSS010000036.1:0-9200 GCF_047607725.1 Sodalis sp. (in: enterobacteria)
AACCAGCTTAATGTTAAAGTCCAGCGGGAAATTGGGACGACGTCTTGAGGGTTTTGGTGGGGTTTATTTCATGAATTGCGCCCATTAAAAAAATAATGGACATCATCTTCAATAACTTGATGGGGAATTAACAGACGGCGCGGGGCGTACGCTTACTTATGGACTATCTTATGGCCGCGGCGGTTGCAGGCGAACGGCCGCCCACCCCCCTCCCGCGGTTGACGCCGAACGAGCTGGGCCGCTTCTCGCGGTGGCGATATCGCTCGATAATGATGCCGAACGCATCTTCCATACAAAGACCGGCCATGACCGCCTGTGAAAGCGCACGCTCATCTTATTCCACGCGTGCATGATGGAAAGATTTCAAAACCAGTGTAAATAAAAATGGAAATGTAATGAGTATTATTTCCACTTACCTTTAAGAAACTTAATATTTCCTATTGCAGTCTATGGATTGGGAAAATTAAGAGCTACACTTGCCCCATCTTGACACCACGACCATGATACCTTCAGGAGTTATTTTTAATAAGAAAGTCGCCCTCATAACCGGTATTACTGGCCAAGATGGTTCATATCTTGCCGAATTCCTTCTGAATAAAGGCTATGAAGTCCATGGCATAAAACGACGGTGTTCTCAGTTTAATACGCAGCGTATTGAACATATTTTTCAGACGTCACATGACAATAACGCCTCGCTTAAATTGCATCATGGCGATCTCTCTGATACGTCAAATTTAACCCGAATATTAGCGGAAGTCCAACCGGACGAAGTTTATAATTTGGGAGCGCAATCCCATGTCGCGGTCAGCTTTGACTCACCCGAATATACCGCTGACGTCGATGCCATCGGCGCCCTACGGTTGCTTGAGGCTATTCGTTTCCTGGGTCTTACTGAAAAAACGCGCTATTATCAGGCATCCACCTCGGAACTTTTCGGTTTGGTGTGCGAACCGCGACAAAAGGAAACCACGCCTTTCTATCCCCGAAGCCCTTATGCCGTGGCCAAAATGTGCGCCTATTGGATTACGGTAAATTACCGGGAAGCGTACGGCATTTATGCCTGTAACGGTATTTTGTTTAATCATGAATCGCCACGTCGCGGCGAAACTTTCGTTACCCGTAAGATCACGCGCGGTCTGGCAAGTATCGCTCACGGGCTGGAAAATTACCTGTACATGGGCAACCTTGGCGCCCTGCGCGACTGGGGACACGCGCGCGACTACGTCCGCATGCAATGGATGATGCTGCAACAGGATAAACCCGAGGATTTTGTTATCGCTACCGGTAACCAGTACAGCGTCCGTGAATTCATTACCATGGCGGCACGGGAGCTGGGCATTGAAGTTGTTTTTGAAGGTCAGGGTATTAATGAGAAGGCCTTCGTCAGTAAAATTACCGGGGATCTGGCTCCCTCATTACGCGTCGGCGATGTAATTGTGGAAGTGGACGAACGCTATTTCCGGCCGACCGAAGTAGATACCCTCTTGGGCGATCCCAGCTACGCGCAGCAGCGGCTCGGTTGGAAACCCGAAATCAGCCTGCAGCAATTGATTGCGGAAATGGTGGAACACGATCTCCAGGCCACGCGCCAGCACAGTTTACTCAAGTCTCACGGTTACGCCGTTTGCCACAGCATCGAATAACGTCTGAAAGCGGGCCTTTCCGGCAACATTAAAAAATCAATGATTATTATCACATGCTAACCGATCTGATCATGGCGTTAAAAAAGCCGCAAATCTGGAGCGTGCTTTCCTGGTTCGATATTAAACAACGTTATAAGCGCTCTGTGCTTGGGCAGTTTTGGGTAACATTAAGCACCTGCGTCCTGGTGGGAATGTTGAGCGTATTATGGTCCACGCTTTTCAAATTGGATGTTCGCGAGTATTTACCTTTCTTTTCCATAGGGCAGGTCGTCTGGACCTATATATTGTTACAACTCACGGAATCTTGCAATAGATTTGTGCAATTCGACTATATTATCAAACAAAGCAGCACCTCTTTTTGCTCGCTTATCTTGCGCATCTTGAGCAGAAACGTCATCGTTTTCGCGCACAATTTTATTATCATCGCGTTGGTTATCACACTCGTGGGCCCAGGCTGGCAGTGGCAAATGCTCTGGTTTCTGCCGGGATTATTTATCCTGACCACATCGCTTTTTTTCTGCTCTATCATTCTCGCCATTATCTGTACACGTCTCCGGGATGTATTGATGATAATGCAAAATCTCCTCATTATTGCTTTTTATTTCACCCCCATAATGTGGAAAGCGGAGCAAGTTCCCGCAGCGATGTTGCATTACATCAATTACAATCCCTTAGTCTATTACTTCAACATCATTCGCCCGCCGTTGTTGGGCGTGATGCCCGACGCGCATTCAATAAGTATTGCGCTCATCATCACTGTCATCCTATTTTTGCTGGCAATGCTATTGCTGAACAGAACACGGCGTCGAATCACCTACTGGTTATAAACGATGCAAGCCATTATCAAAGTGGAAAAACTCTCCGTTGAGTTTCCTATCTATACCGCCTCTCAACGCAGTTTAAAGAAATTATTGTTTCGACGGGCAGTGGGCGGCAATCTGGCTAAGCACCATCAGGCGCTGGCGGTGAAAGCGCTGGATAATGTTTCCTTTGAAGTTCACCAAGGTGAGCGCGTGGCACTTTTAGGCGGCAACAGCGCCGGGAAAACCACCTTGTTACGGGTTTTGGCCGGCGTGTATCACCCGACAGGCTGCCGCCTATCCATACGCGGCGAGGTGGTATCTCTTATCGATATGGCCATGGGTATGGAAAGCGAGGCGACCGGTTACCAAAACATTTTTATCCGCGGTCTGCTGCTCGGCCTGACCATGAAACAGATAACCCGCCAGGTTCCGTTTATCATCGAATTTAGCGAGCTGGGGGAATATATCTCCCTGCCGGTGCGTACCTATTCCAGCGGCATGTTGCTACGCCTGGCGTTCGCCATTATTTCCGTCTTACAGCCCAGCGTGCTGCTGATGGATGAATGGCTAACGGTAAGCGACAGTCAATTTCGCGACAAAATGAGTAAAAAATTGCAGCAGATGGTGGATCGGTCAGCGGTGATGATTCTGGCCTCACACTCCCGGGAGACCATTAAGGCGTTTTGCAACACCTTTTTTCTTATGCAAAACGGATCGCTACGTCAAATAAGCCGCAGGGAAATTGATGATTATATTTAAACAGGGAGTCGACGATGGAACGGGACGCTAAAATCCTCATTACCGGCGCCAATGGCGTTTTGGGCCATGGACTGCGGAATGCACTGTAGGAACGGGGATATCGCCATCTCCTTTGCCCGAACCGCCAGGAGCTGAACGCGCTGGATACGCAACAGGTGGACGACTTCTTTTCCTATAATCGGCCACACTATGTTTTTCATCTTGCCTCGCTGGTATTCGGCCTGCTGGGCAATATGGAAAACCAGCTCAACGCTATCGCGACCAATACGCTGATAAATCAGCAGCTGTTTCTCGCCTGTCAGCGGTATCCGGTACGTAAGATCTTTTTTGCCAGTACCGTCGCCGGCTATGGCTACCCTTATCAGTCACTGCCGTTAACAGAACCCTATTTCTTTAGCGGCGCGCCCCACGCCGGCGAATACGGTTATGGTATGGCAAAACGCCATGCGCTGGGCTACTTGGAAATCTTGCGCCGGGAATATGATATTGACTACTGCTACGGTATTTTTACCAACCTGTTCGACCCGTACGATCGCTTCGATATTCACTGTGGCCATGTGATCCCTTCACTTATTGAAAAAGCCGCCGCCAGCGTCCAGCGCCAGGATCGCTGCCTCCATGTTTGGGGACGGCCGGAAACCAGCCGCGATTTCATGTTTAGCGAAGAAGCCGGCGCTGCGGCGCTGCACGCCTTTTTGCACGGCAGCGGTATGGGTCAACATTGCCAGCGGCTGCGAATCAACCCTGGCGCAGGTGGTGGTGGCGATAAACCTCTGCTATCAGCCTCGCCTGAATATCGTTTGGGACGCCGAAGCGCCGATAGGCGTCGCCAAACGCAGCGTCGATATCAGCCGGCTACGCGCCCTCGGCTATCACCTCACGTCCAACCTTAATGATGCCATCGCTAAAACCATCGATTGGCACCGGCAAAATAGAGACAAGATCCGCAAATGAAAAGAATCGCCATTGTATCGAGTTTCGCCGAAAGCTGTGGCAACGCTTATTTCACCCAAATATTGGTGAATTCAATGCGCCGCCTTGGCTATCACGTGGAGTGCTTGGGCCTGAATCTGTTACGCAATCCACCAGCCGAGCCATCCGCGCCAGAGCTGATGAACATATCGATGAGATTTGTGCACGGCTTAAGACCTTTGATGGGGTGAATATTCAATTTGAATCAGGTTTGTATGGCTCGCTGTTCGGCGATATTCTTCGCCGCGTCCGTAAGCTCATCGACACCAATCCGCATACCAGTATCACACTGCACAGTCCTCGCCTGCTGAGCGAAACCGCTACGCAGCGCGAGGCAATTAAAATGGCCCTGAAATTGTCATTTAAACGCGCGCTGCAGCTTTACGTTGAACCGCTCCGGCAAAACATTCCGATACGCATCAACCATCGCCTCATACATTATCTAAAGCAGCGTAATATCAATATCATCGTCCATACGCTGCACGCCCGCGAGCAAATTGAGATGTACCACAACTACCGCAACGTGGCGGTTCATCCTCTGAAGATCGTCGATGACTATACCGAGATCAAGCCGGATCTTATGGACGCTATCCGCAGGAAATACCGGTTCGGCAAAGAAGTGAAAATTATCGGCATGTTCGGCTTCATCAATGAATATAAAGGGCACATCTTGGCGATCAAAGCATTAGCCTGCCTGCCGCGCAATTATAAACTCCGGCTGTTCGGACGCCAGCATCCGCAAACCATTAGAAAAAATGAACCGGCAAGCCATTACACCCATATGCTACAGGCGAAGATCGAAGAAGCCAAACTCGAAGACCGGGTTTTCTTTATGGGGGAATATGACCATGAAGCGTTCGTGAGTCTCGTGGCGGTGGTGGATGTCGTCTGGCTGCCGTATGTGGAGAATGGCCAGGACGGCTCCGGCATTGCCTCCATCGCGTTCGACGTCTCGGAGTGCATACTTTGCTCTTCCTCGTTCGCATTCGATGAGATGTTCCGGCTACTGCCCCATTATGACAATTACATACGTTTCGATATCGGTAATTATATGGAACTTGCCAGTAAGACCTGTAATTTTTTGCCAGTAAAACCCACCGCTGGTCGCAGCGCGCAGCCGGTTTTCAGCACCGATAGCCAGGCGGAATTGTATATCCGGCTTAGCCTGGGCGAACCGTTGCATGAAACGATGGCCTGCGAGGTGGATGCGTTACCTGCAACGTGACCCATTGCAACACATTGTATCGCGGCACACCGTCATCGGCGGGACGAAAACGCAAAAGCGTTCACGTGAAGAAAATTGGAGCGGGAAACGAGGCTCGAACTCGCGACCCCAACCTTGGCAAGGTTGTGCTCTACCACTGAGCTATTCCCGCTGGGTCGCCGCTTACCGGTAGCGATACTTGCCGGCTGGCGATAATGGATAAATCGAAATAGAAAAAGCAACGGGTATTTATTGCTAATGAATTGAATACTGATGCTTTTCCTATCCCCTGTTAGGGAATGGGCGCTATTATGGCGATGTTTCGCGTCTCTGGCAAGGGCTGCTACAGCTTCCCGAACGCATTTGCAGAATTCTTGTTCATTGCGCAGGCAAGCGGTGGCGCTCACGCCCTTATTGCGCGGCCCGCCAGCTCACGCTAGCGACAATGTCTGCCTAGAGGGTTCGCGTTTCACGCCGGCTAACGCCGGCGGCGGGTCAACGTTGCCTTTGACGTCCCGGCGTCTCGCGCCGGCAGTCCGCCAGCCGCTGCATCGTCGCCCCTATGGCCACAGCAGGCTGTCGCGCGAGGTACTGAGCGACACCAGCGCCGGTTTGTAAATTACCAATGGCTCCGCCAGCGGGCAGGCAATATATTTACCGTGCGGGCTGGGCACAAATTCCGAGTGGGGAATAAACGTGGCGCCGTCAAAACCCTGCTCCATCATTTCCAAAATCAGGCTTGGTTCCGAGACTTTGATACTGATATTGACCGGCGTCAGCGTCTCGTAAAGGGTGTTGCGCAGCATTTCATAGGTCCCTTCGCCGCCGATACAGTGCAGTAAAATAAGCGGCAGTCCGCTGAAATCGTCAAATTTCAATGCTCTGCCGGCAAACCGCGCGGCATCATGGCTAGAAATCACGGCCAGCGTGTCGATGGGCACCAGCTCACGCAGGGTCCAGGGCGTTTTATCGGCGGGGCACTGCATCAAGGCGATATCGATAGCGTGATTGAGCAGCATCTCTTCGAGATGGCTGGAATCCGATACCAGAATATGGATATCCCATTCTGGCCGCTGGCGATAATAATCCCGCAACAGCGTGGTAAAGTAGCGTAGAAACAGATAGGAAACGCCAATAGAGACCACCCTTTTTTTGCGGGTGGTTATCTGCCGGGTTTGCTGCTGCAGGCTATTGACCTTACTTAGAATGTCGCAGGCCTGACGATAAAGGAACGTACCCGCCTCGGTGAGTCGCATTCGCCGCGAGGTGCGAACAAACAGGGGGGATCCAATTTCGTTTTCCAGTTCTTGAAGACGTTTACCCAGCGGCGGTTGTGCCATATTCAATAGCTTCGCGGCCTTACTGATGGAGCCCTGTTCCGCTATGGTGCAAAAATACTGCAATCTTTTCAGATCCAAAGAACCTCCTCTCTCACAGGTCCGGCGTTTGCCGATAACGAATAGTTCGGCGCCAACCGCGCGCCGCCGGGCGTTAATATATCAGCAACGTCCAAAGATATGACACCGGCATCACCAGTATCAGCGCCGGCAACATATTCGCTACCGGAAAAGATTTGATGCCGGCGATACGAAAACCGGCGGCCAGCATGACAAACCCGCCGGCGGCGGTAAAAATATCCATAATCGACTTGACCAACAAAATATTGGGATCATGGGTCATACCCTCGGTCATGGCGCCGATAATACCGGTTCCGCTCGCGCAAAACAGTACCATGATGGCGACATACTTTTTGGTGAACACCAAAGGATCCATACCGGCGTCAGCGGTTTGAAAACGGCTGACCCAGCCTTTCGCCAAATTACCCACTCTGCAGATTTTTTCTCCAGGAATATCCATTCCCCTAACGCGCTTCCGATAATCAGCGCCAGCACCACCGTCGGCAGGCTATGAATTTTACCAATCAGGACAATGCCAAGACCCATGGACGACAGACCAAAGGTCATCGGCAGCGCCACGCGCAGCCTTTCAGGCACTTTAGTGCCGAGAAATGCCCCGACAAGCCCCCCCTATCAGCCCGGCGCTCCCATTGACAAACGAGCCTATTACCATGATTAACTCCTTATTTCTACTATTTTTTTCACCCCAGCGTGTGAGGTCCCCGACGTCCAGATCAAAAAGATCCAGCGCGCGAGCTACGCTGTGATGAACGATGTCATCAACCGATTGGGGTTGTTGATAAAAGGCGGGAACGGGGGGATAAATAATCCCGCCCATTTCGCTCACCAGATGCATATTTCTAATCTGTGTCAGATTAAGCGGTGTCTCACGCACCATTAGCCCCAGGCGCCGGCGCTCTTTTAGAATAACGTCCGCCGCCCGGGTTAACAAATTGCCGGCTAACCCGTGGGCAATGGCGGCGCCGAGATGATTAATGCTATGCACCTCATCGGCCAGGGCGATCACCTGGTCCCTCTGCCAGTGGGTTTCCATGGCGCGGGTGACTTCCGCCCCTTTGGTCACCACCAAATGCACTTCGATATCTTGGTCGCGCAGCAGCGTTAGCGCTTTCATGCCGTACTGAAAACCGGATGCGCCGCTGATACCCACGATAATGCGCCTTTTGCCCACAGCCGTCTCTCTTATGCAAAATCCGGCAGAAAACGTTTCACATCAACCCGTTTGAACTTGGAACGTTCAAACTGCGCCTTGAGGTGCCAGGGGACGGTACAGTCGAAAATCGTCTTGCACGTCATCCCTTGCTGCAAAATGCTCGGGCTGTAGGCCGGCATTTGCGATGGATCGAGCGGATGGCAGCGCACGCCGGGAATGAAAAGGGTATCCACGTCACCCTGATAACGCGTCTGCATCGCCCAAAGAATGTCGTCAGTGTCAAAAATGTTGACATCCTCATCCACCACAATCACCTGCTTGAGTTCCGAGAATGCGGCAAAGGCAATAAGCTCGGCCTGCCGCTGGCGGCCTTCATCCACCTGCGAGGCTTTACGAAATTGCAGCACCGCCAGTAGCTTACCGCCGCCGGACGTATGCGCGTTCACGTTCAGGACGCGCCCCGGTATGGCGCGGTCGAGCATATCGAGAATGCTGGCCTCGGTCGGGATGCCCGCCATGCTGACATGCTCGCCGCTGGGTCCGAGCGTGGTTTGTAAAATCGGCTGACGGCGGTGAGTCACCGCTTTCACTTTAATCACCGGCAGCACGTCTTTGGCCTCGCCGGTGTAACCCGGGAATTCCGGCATGGCTTTACCGGTATGGGTATTCTGATCCTCACGTACGCGCACATGCGGCAACAGCTCGCCTTCAATAACGATTTCCGTCTGGGTGATGGCGCGTTCATCAATGGTCAGGCACTGCGCCAGCTCTACCGGTTTACCCCGTGCAGCGCGCCGGCAATACCGAGTTCGTTAAAGCCCAGCGGCGTGGTGGGCGGCTCGAAGCAGGCGGCGATTTCAATCGCCGGATCGACGCCGATGCTAATAGAAATCGGCAACGCCTTCCCCGCCTTTTCCGCTTTTTCGCGGAAAGCATCAATATGACGGCAGGGCGTCAGCCACATCGACAGTTCATCCCGGCTCTGGATACACAACCGGTGGATGGTGATATCCGATTCGCGCGTGTCGTGATCCGAGGCATAGCACATGCCCATAGTGAAATAAGGGCCGGCATCCTCTTTCGTATTGGTAGGCGCAGGCAGTAACGTACGCAAATCAAAGGCCGGATCATCGGCGTAATGAACGACTTCCTGACAAACCGGCGCAGTTGAGGCCAGCACCGGCGCGATGGCACGATGGCACGATGGCACGATGGCACGATGGCACGATGGCACGATGGCACGATGGC
>NZ_JBLKSS010000036.1:9207-12417 GCF_047607725.1 Sodalis sp. (in: enterobacteria)
ANNNCNNGATGGCACGATGGCACGATGGCACGATGGCACGATGGCACGATGGCACGATGGCACGATGGCACGATGGCACGATGGCACGATGGCAACGATGGCACGATGGCACGATGAACCGAGTCACGCAGCAAAAAGCCCAGCTTTTCCGGCGCACAATCGAGCAAATGGCCGACGCGTTCGCGGGTGGACATCAGACCGGTCACCACGCGCACCTCGGGAAAACCTTTAATCTTGTTGAACATCATGGCCGGCCCCTTACGGGTCGGACGTTCGCAGGTCCCCCCGCCCCGACATAACGATAAACACCGGACAATTCAGCGTGGGGATCGACTTCGGTATCGGTGCTGACAAATTCACCGTCTATTTTTTCTAGTAATTCGATGGCTGAGCGTAAATCATAGGGGACCGTTTCTTTGTGATTTGATATATTCCATCCGGCGAATAATGCGAAATGCAATAATTGGCAAAACTATAACGCCAATAAAAGGAAGGGAAAACTACCGTTTATATTTCCCACCTAAACCTTTTTGGTTTAGGGGAGTAATTAACCGCACTCATTTAAGCCGAAAAATACAACACCGGGAAAAGGAATTAACATTAACTCCTTACATATCAACTGCGTTTTATTTTTTTGGCGGCTTCATCCAACGCATCTATTATGGCATGCAGAGCTGACGTGGAGATATTGGCTTGTGAAAGGCGCGTATTAAGCGCGGATTTCATATTATGAATTGCCCGTTCAACTTCAGGAAGGCGGCGATTATTGACCAGAGTTGTTAATGATGTTAAACGATTTATAATATTCGTTACGCGCTCCTGGTTTTCCTGTAGCAAAATAGTGCCTTTTCGGGCGGCCACATAAGCTTTACGTTTATCACCCACATCCTGCACGCGAATACAGCCCGTTTCTTCGAGCAACGTCAGATTAGGGTAAATAATGCCGGGGCTCGGGGTATATTCGCCTTTGGAAAGATCCTCGATGGCTTTGATAAGTTCATAACCGTGGGCGGGCCCCTGGGCGAGAAAATGCAGGATCAGTAGCCGCATTTCGCTGGCGGCCAGCATCTTTTCCCGCCGTTTTCGGCGCACGCTGGCGCACGTGGCACGGCGCTCGTTGTCGGGGATCAGCGGGGAAGCGCTGTGATCGGGTTTCATCGCCTGTCCGGGCCTGCCATTAAAGGAGGTTGATAGTAGTCCGCCGTCCGCTAAAATTCAACACGGGCTGCGGCAGGCTAATGGCGGGGCATTGGGGTTACTTTTGATGCCAATAAGCCACCGCGCGCACATAAGCGTCATCCCGCCGGCGCTGGCCGATGAAATAATCGCTGAGCCGTTTCACCCGCTGCCCTTCCCCCGTCAACCAGATAAAATAGTCCTCATCGGGCAATGCCAGCGCGTCCAACGTGGCGATAAGCGCGGTGGGATCCTGCGCGCCCGGCAGGTCGCCGTTGCCCAGCCAGGTGACCTGCGCCCCGCCGATATCCCCCAGATAGGCCTGGCCTATTGCGGCATCGGTCAGAAGATACAGGCGGATATCGGCGGCCTGTGCCGTTTGCAACCGGCGTTTTAAAGCCGGCAAGCCGGTTTCGTCACAGACATAAAGCTGGAACGCGTAATCCTCCGCCACCACCAGCGAACCGCGCGGACCGCCCAGCACCAATCTGTCTCCCGGCTGCGCCCGGCTGGCCCAATCGCTGGCCACGCCGCCTGGGTGGATATAAAAATCAATCGTTAGACGGTTACTCACGGCGTCAAAATCCAGCGGCGTATAATCCCGAGCCGCCGTCCTGCCAGACGATCCCCTGTTCAGTGACGGTCGGTAGCCGTAATTCGCCGGTAGCATCCGGGAAAAACACCTTAACATGGTCGTCGAAACCGGGCGAAAGGAAGCCGGCCAACGCGTCACCGCTGAAAACGATGCGGTAAAAGCGCTGTGCCACCAATGTCTTTTCCACTACTGCAACATGGCGGAAACGCAGCTCATGGCGAATGCGCTGCGGCAGTCGGCGGGGGTGATCCTTCTCAATGATAGACACGCTTGTACTCCTTTTTTCCCCGCGGCGGGGGATAGTAAGCATTACGCCGCCCGTCACCGCCCGCGGCGGAGTAGGGATAGCAACATTTTGTTCTTCAGGGCGGCCAAACCGCCGCCGCGCACCCGGATAGCCTCCATTGAAAATATATCTATGATATATCTTAATGCAAGAGCATTTCATGCGGTGCCGGACGTTCAACGAAAGACCGGGCGGCTACGTCGCTGCATTCGCAACGCAGCGGTCTACGGACACGCTGACGGCGGTTAGACGAAGCAGTACCCCACCGTGTTTTCGGTAATAAAATGCCGCGGCTGGGCGGGATCGGCTTCCAATTTGTGACGCAAATGCCCCATATAGATACGCAGATATTGGCTATTGTCCGCCGGCGGGCCCCAGACCTGCCGCAGGATATGCGCCTGTGTCAGCACCTTACCGGGGTTGCTCACCAACAGGGCGAGTAGCCTGAATTCCGGCGGCGTGAGATGCAGATCGTTGCCGGCGCGCGTCACGGTATGGGCGCTGAGATTGACCATCACATCGTCAAAGGTTATCACCTGTTCGCGCGCATTTTCGCCTCTGCGCAGCGCCACCCGCACCCGGGCCTGTAGCTCCCCCATGCCGAATGGCTTACACAAAAAATCATCGACCCCCGCATCCAGCGCCTAGATTTTGTCGTCTTCGCCCACGCGCGCGGACAGGACAATGACGGGTTTATCGCTCCATTGGCAGAATTCACGGATAAAGGTCACACCGTCGGGCAACCCCAGATCCAAAATCACCAAATCCGGCTGGCGCGCCGCGACGGTGCTTAACCCGCGGGCCAAGGTTTCCGCCTCGAAGACCTTGATGTCGTCGCTCTCAAGCTACGCGCGTAAAAACCGGCAAATATGTTTTTCGTCGTCGATGATAAGTAAAGTTTTTACGCGTCCTCCTGTAAAGGTTCCTCCAGCGCGGGAGCGGGCGGCAGGGGAAGAATAATCGTAAAACAGGCACCGCCCGAGGGACGATTCACCGCATAAATTTCGCCATGATGCAGATTCCGACGTATCCGATCATCTGTTCCGGCGACATCCGATCAGTTATTCCGATATTTTCCGATCACCCATTCCAGTGATATTCGATCACGTGTTCGCTCATCTTCTGACTCAGTTTTAGTCTATTTTTCCTGTGC
>NZ_JBLKSS010000037.1:0-6600 GCF_047607725.1 Sodalis sp. (in: enterobacteria)
ATCATCGCCGGATTATCCATGATCTGACAGCCGTCCCTTATAGGATGCGGGTTCACTAGGCATCGTAGTGGAACATATTCTTACCGGGCCATACAACAAACCCACCAATAATTCAAGACGTCCTCCACGGGGCGCTTACATTATTTACACCTTGGCTAGCATTTTGACACTTTATGTCCAATAAGTGATTTAAATTTTGGCGTGGGATGCGTATCATACCGCTATATCGCGCGCCTTTAGCGAAATCTTTCTCTCATGATGCCACTACTTCTCAGGCGGCCTTGCCGGTCATGAGCGGTGCGCACCGGAGTTCTAGGAGTAATAAATTATTTACACTCTTGGATTGAAAACTTTACGATTGCTGGTAAGGTAGCTTTCTATTACGCTACGGCGTAATAGGTTTAATGTAACGCCTTGCGGCCACCTCACAGAGTCAGGATCAGTATCATGCAAAAAGACGCGCTCAATAATGTCCATATCAGTGATGAACAGGTAATGATCATACCCGAATAATTAAAACGTCAGTTTCCTTTAAGCGAGGCTGAGCAGCACGCTATCGCTGAATCCCGGCGCACGATTGCGGATATCATTCACGGCCGCGATCCGCGCCTGTTGGTGGTCTGCGGGCCCTGTTCCATTCACGATACCGATGCTGCCTTTGACTATGCCCGCCGCCTGCAAGCCCTGTCAGCTGAATTGAGCGATCAGCTGTATATCGTTATGAGCGTCTATTTTGAAAAACCCCGTACCACAGTGGGCTGGAAGGGCCTGATTAACGATCCCTACATGGATGGATCTTTATGATGTCGAGGCCGGGCTGCAAATCGCCCCTGGTTTGTTGCTGGAACTGGTAAGAATGGGGCTGCCTTTGGCAACGGAAGCGCTGGATCCCAATAGCCCGTAATACCTTGGCGATCTCTTCAGCTGGTCGGCTATTGGCGCACGTACGACGGAATCCCAGACCCACCGGGAGATGGGGCGTCGGGCCTGTCCATGCCGGTAGGCTTTAAAAACGGCACCGACGGCAGTCTGGCCACCGCGATTAATATGATGCGCGCCGCGGCTATGGCCCATCGCTTTATGGGCATCAATCAGGCGGGTCAGGTTTGTCTGCTGCAAACGCGCGGTAATCCTGACGGACACGTGATTCTGCGCGGCGGCAAGCAGCCTAATTATCATCCGCACGATATCGCTGACTGTGAGCAACAGACGGCGGCGGCTGGACTCGCGGCAGCGTTAATGATCGATTGTAGCCACGGTAACTCCAATAAAGACTAATCGCCGTCAGGCAGAGGTGGCGCAGTCGGTGCTGGCGCAGATTAAGGCCAGTAATCGTTCCATTATTGGTTTAATGCTGGAAAGCCATATTCATGCCGGTAACCAGTCCTCGGAATTGTCGCGTGAGGACATGCGCTACGGAGTATCGGTGACCGACGCCTGTATTGACTGGGAAAGCACCGACAGCCTGCTGCGCCAGCTGCACGGTGAATTGCTGACGGTGTTGCCGCTGCGGCAGGCAGGGGGAGAAGTCGCGGCATGGTAGCAGAGCTTAACATCCTGCGGGACAAGATCAATGAGGTGGACAAGGCATTGTTGGATCTGCTGGCGAAACGTCTGTCGCTGGTTGCCGAGGTCGGAGAAGTTAAAAGCCGCGCCGGCCTGCCTATCTACGCCCCCGATCGTGAAACGGCGATGCTGGCTTCGCGCCGGCGAGAAGCCGCGGCATTAGGCGTACCGCCGGATTTAATTGAAGATGTGTTGCGCCGCGTGATGCGAGAATCCTACGCCAGCGAAAACGACAAAGGTTTCAAGACGCTGTGCCCGCAGTTGCGACCGGTGGTGATCATTGGCGGCCAGGGACAAATGGGGCGTTTGTTTGGAAAACTGCTGACGCTTTCCGGATACCAGGTCCGCACTCTGGAAAAAGAGGACTGGCTGCGCGCCGGTGCCTTGCTGGCGGATGCGGGAATGGTGATTGTCAGCGTGCCGATTCATTTGACCGTGTCGGTTATTGAGCAATTGCCGACGCTGCCGGAAGATTGCATCCTGGTCGATCTGGCCTCGGTAAAAAATGCGCCGCTGCAGGCGATGCTGGCGGCGCACAATGGACCGGTTTTTGGTCTGCATCCGATGTTCGGCCCCGATAGCGGCAGTCTGGCAAAGCAGGTGGTCGTGTACTGCGAAGGGCGCCAGCCGGAGGCCTATCAATGGTTCCTGGAACAGATCCAGGTATGGCGCGCGCGGTTGCACCGTAGCAGCGCCGTCGAGCACGATCAGAACATGTCCTTCATCCAGGCGCTGCGTCATTTCGCCACTTTCGCCTACGGCATGTATCTGGCGGAAGAGAATGTCGACTTGGAGCAATTGTTGGCGCTGTCCTCACCGATTTACCGGCTTGAGTTGGCGATGATTGGGCGCCTCTTCGCGCAGAATCCCCAGCTGTATGCTGATATCATTATGGCTTCCGAGGACAATTTGGCGTTGATCAAGCGCTATTACCGGCGTTTCGGCGTGGCGATCGCGTTGCTGGAGCAGGGCGATAAGCAGGCGTTTATCGCGCGATTCACCCAAATCGGCCGCTGGTTCGGCGATTATGCTGACCATTTCCTTGCGGAAAGCCGCGTGTTATTACGTCAGGCCAACGATAGCCGTAAATAAGGCGTTATAAGGTGAGGCGTGGCGGGTGCCGCCAACGGCCCCCCGCGCATGTCATTCCGGATCTACCGGCAGGACATTTTCGCTCGGGTAGCAGCCCAATACCTTCAGCGAACGCGTAATTGCCTGCAGCTCGCGCAGTACTTTTTGCATTTTCGCGCTGCGCAAATTGGCCTACACATCAATATAAAACATTTCTTCATGGGCATTGCCGTGTATCGGCCGGGACTCCAGGCGTGTCATCACGATACCGTGGGGTCCGCAGCACGAGCAGCGCCTCGACAAGAGCGCCGGACTGCTGGCCGGTGGCCATGATAAGCGTGGTTTTCGCCGGCACCTGCTCGGTGACGTCGATAGGCTTGCGGGCCAGCACGATAAAACGGGTGATGTTCTCCTGCTGGTTGGCCAGGTTATTTTCCAGCACCTGCAACCCGTACAAAGCCCCGCCCTGTCCGCTGCCCAGCGCGGCGACGGTGGGTCGGTTAAGCTGCGCCACTCTTTCCATGGCCGCGGCGGTGCTTTCGCAGTACTCAAATTCCCAGTGCGGGAAACGTCCCAGGAACTGGCTGCACTGTTGAAAAGGCTGCGGATGGCTGTAGACCACCTCGATACGATCGAGGTCGGTACTGCCGCTAACCAATACGCAGTGATCGATTGGGATAGCGATTTCGCCCACCAAAGACAGATGGGTGTGTTGCAGCAGATCGTACACTTCGTTGATTGAGCCCGAACTGCTGTTTTCAATCGGCAAAATACCGTATTCCGCCTGGCCCGTTTCCACTAACTGCACGATATCGCCGAATTTTTGGCAACCGCACTCTACAACTTGCTCAAAATAGCGCGCGCCGTACTGCCGCGCCGCCAGGTGGGAGTAGGAACCTTTAGGGCCCAGAAAGGCGATACGCGCAGAGCGCTCCTCCTGATGATTAAGATCCAGTTGCAGCAGGGCCTGCTGCGTTAACACGGAATCTTCGATAATCATTTGAAACAGTCGAGTAACGTAAAAACCGTCGAGGTCAAGTTTCTGGCCCTCGGTGACTAAGCGTTTTAGCAGTTCGCGCTCGCGGGCGATATCGCGTATCGGCCGTTGCGAGGCTATCTTGCTACACGCAACATCCAGTGCCAGAGCGCGCCTTTCCGCCAGTAAAGACAGCAATTTGAGATCCAGCGCGCTTATCCGATCGCGCTGCGTCAATAAAGTGTTGTCATTCATGATATTGGTTACCTTTCACGCCAACAAAAAAAGCCCCCTGTTTCAGGAGGCTTTGCGGTTCGTCTTCGCTTTATTTCTCACACGATGCGCGGCGGCCTCCTAGCATCGGAAGATAAAAAAGAAAGCGAAGAAAAACGGTGTGGTCGGCATAGTCAACTCGTTGGAAAGAAGAATAAGAAGCTACAGTAACCGCTCGCTTTTCCCCCTGTCAATATAAAACGCGCCCTGAGGGCGCGCTATCGAGGTGGTAACGTGGCCGTGCGCGGGTGGATCCGCCGGCAGGGGGATTATACCGCCATAAAATTCACGGTTTTGACACATTCCGCGGCGTGGCGCACTTCGCCCTTGTGCTGGACTTTATTGATTTGACGTTCAAGTTTCGCCAGCAGCTCGTTTATCGCCAGATACATATCCTGATGGGTCGCGCTGGCCACCAGTTGCCCATTGGGCGTGCTCAGCGTCGCGTCGGCCACAAAACCCTGCGGCTGTTTGGAGAGAATAATATGCGGATTAATCAGCTGGGTCTGCCATTTCGCCAGTTTTGCCAGGCGCTCTTCCGCGTGTTGACGAATGGCGGGAGTGATCTCCATTTGCTTACCGGTAATGTTGATTATCATAGAACTACCTCTCTGCGTGTTTCCGTCTACATAGTTTAAGCATACCCGCGAAGGGCATCTTTTGTGTGATTTGGATCACTTTTTTTTCGGCGTGGCGGCGGGGGGGGGACGGGTTCTGTGAGCAGGGGCCAGTAACGGGCTTTATCTTCTTGTCAGCGCCAGCACAATGGGGCAATATTGTTAAGTTAACCATACAAAAACGGCAGCCTTGGCTGCCGTCTGGATTATGCCGTGCCGTTAGGCCGGGTTTGACGCGATAATCTTCGTCACTTTGTCCGCCTGGCCGTTCAACTGCAATTCCCGATAGGCTTTTTCCATATAGGSCAGCGCCTGGCGCGTCGCCTGCGTATCGGGGAAGTCGCGYAGCATTTGCTCAACGCGGTTAGCCACCGCTACATAGGCGCCGCGTTTGTTGTAGTACTCCACCACCGACAGTTCATGCTTGGCCAGCCGGTCTTTGAGAGAAACCAGACGTTTGGTGGCATCCATGGCATACTGGCTGTTCGGATAACCCCGAATCAGCTGCGTGAAATCGCGAAACACCGCGCGCGCTCCGGGTTGCGATCGGAACGGTCCACGCCGAAGAATCCCTGTAATGCGCTGTCGTCCAGCGCCATATCAGTCAATCCACGCATGTAAAGTACGTAGTCGACATTCGGATGGGTGGGATTAAGCCGCAGAAARCGATCGATGGAGGCTTGCGYCAGCGGCAGGTCGGCGGATTTGTAGTAAGCATAAATCAAGTCAAGYTGAACCTGTTGCGCGTAGGGACCGAACGGATAGCGGTTATCCAGCGCCTCCAGCTCCTTGATAGCGCCTTTATAATTACCGTCCTGCAGCTTTTGCTGCGCGGAGGCATAGATCTCGGAGGGGGGATTATCGGGAACGGCGTCTTTGTTACTGGAACAACCCGCCAGCACCAAGCTCAGTGTGGCGGCTGCCACCAGATATTTCATACGCATCATGACGTTTTGCTTATCCTCAGAGTGTTATTCCGAGAGACTGTCCGTTTAGCTCCCGGATGAGACTAGCTACAATAGCATACTATTTTAAACGGCATCGCCGTGAAAACCCAACGTTAAYGAAGATACATTATATGGCACAGCATCAACACCTCACCGGAACGGTGAATGAATCACAACTCGGGCAACGTTTAGATCAGACTTTGGCTGAAATGTTCCCTGATTATTCACGATCGCGGATAAAAGCCTGGATCCTTGACGGCCAGGTGAGGGTGAACGGACGGGTCACGGCGGTGCCCAAAGAAAAAATGCTTGGCGGTGAAGCCGTTGAGATACAAGCCATTATCGAAGAAGCGCCGCGCTGGGAAGCGCAAGCTATCCCGTTGAATATTGTTTATGAAGATGACGATATTCTTGTCATCAATAAACCCCGTGATTTGGTGGTCCATCCTGGCGCCGGCAATGCCGATGGCACCGTATTGAACGCTCTTGCACTATTTTCCTCCCATCGTGGATGTGCCCCGAGCGGGGATCGTCCATCGTCTGGACAAAGACACCACCGGTTTGATGGTGGTGGCCAAGACCGTGCCGGCGCAAACCCGCCTGGTGGAGTCGCTGCAGGCGCGGGAGATTACCCGCGAATACGAAGCGGTCGCTATCGGTACCATGACCGCCGGCGGCACCGTGGAGCAGCCAATCGCTCRCCACGCTACCAAGCGGACGCATATGGCGGTACATCCGATGGGTAAGCCAGCGGTGACCCATTACCGCATTATGGAACWCTTTCRCGCCCATACGCGTCTGCGACTGCGTCTRGAGACCGGCCGCACCCATCAGATCCGCGTCCATATGGCGCATATTAACCATCCGCTGGTAGGCGATCCCCTTTACGGCGGCCGTCCGCGACCGCCTAAAGGCGCTAGTGAAACGTTTAATGAAGTGTTGCGCCGTTTTGATCGCCAGGCGCTGCATGCCACCTTGCTGCGGCTTTACCATCCCATCACCTCGATTGAAATGGAATGGCATGCTCCGCTGCCGCAGGATATGGTGGTGCTGATAGCGGCGTTGAAAGAAGATACCGAACTGTTTAAAGAAAGTATGGACTGGCTGTGAGCCGGCTTATTCTGCCGGACTGGCCCGCGCGCCCGCAGNT
>NZ_JBLKSS010000037.1:6752-10694 GCF_047607725.1 Sodalis sp. (in: enterobacteria)
ANNNTGCGGTTTACACCCGCAGRCGGGGCGAGGTTTGCACCGTGATGACCRCCGATTGTTTACCGGTGCTGTTGTGCGATCGCGCGGGCCGGGAAGTGGCCGMGGCGCACGCCGGTTGRCGGGGGTTATGCGCCGGYGTGCTGGRGCAGAYGCTGGCAGCGTTTCAGGCGCCGCGCACGGACATTCTCRCCTGGCTGGGGCCGGCCATTGGGCCGACGGCGTTTGAAGTGGGCGCTGAGGTCAAAGACGCCTTTACCCGTCACGACCCCGCGGCCGCCGGCGCGTTTGTCCCGCAGGGCGAAAAATATCTGGCCGATCTCTATCAACTGGCGCGTTTACGTCTGAGAACGGCCGGGATCCGCGCCATATATGGCGGTAAGCATTTCACTGTGCAGGAAAACGACACTTTTTTCTCCTATCGGCGCGAAGGTGTCACCGGATGTATGGCAACTTTGGTCTGGCTGATATAATCTCTTGCCCAAGACGATCCAGGATGGATAGCAACAATCTTCCCGCTTATTGGCGAAATATCCCTTGAATTTTAAATAAACGACCTTATTTAATCTCCAGAGTAGCAATTTTGACCAAGATGGGAGGAGTTATGCGTCTGGATCGTCTTACCAATAAATTCCAGCTTGCCCTCGCCGATGCCCAGTCCATGGCCCTCGGGCGCGACAATCAATTTATCGAACCTTTACACGTGATGGCGGCCCTGCTGAAGCAGGAAGGCGGCACCGTGCGTCCGCTGCTGCAATCCGCCGGCGTCAACATCGTGCCGTTTATCAGCGCGGTGGAGCAGGCCTGCGAGCGCCTGCCGCAGGTGGAGGGCTCCGGGGGTGATGTGCAGCCTTCGCAAGATCTGGTGCGCGTGCTGAACCTGTGCGACAAGCTGGCGCAAAAACGCGCCGACAGTTTCATCTCTTCCGAACTCTTTGTTCTGGCCTCGCTGGAATCGCGCGGTACTCTGGCCGAGCTGCTGAAGTCGGCGGGCGCCACGACGGCGACGATTACTCAAGCGATTGAGCAAATGCGCGGCGGTGAGCAGGTCAACGATCAGGGCGCGGAAGATCAGCGCCAGGCGCTGAAAAAGTTCACCATCGACCTGACCGAGCGCGCCGAGCAGGGCAAACTCGACCCGGTAATTGGCCGCGGCGAAGAAATTCGCCGCACGATTCAGGTGCTGCAGCGTCGTACCAAAAATAATCCGGTTCTCATCGGTGAACCCGGGGTGGGTAAAACCGCCATTGTCGAGGGGCTGGCGCAGCGTATCGTCAACGGCGAAGTGCCCGAAGGCCTGAAAAACAACCGGGTGTTGTCGCTGGATATGGGATCGCTGGTGGCCGGCGCGAAATACCGCGGTGAATTTGAAGAGCGGCTGAAAGGCGTATTGAGCGATTTGTCCAAGCAGGAAGGCAATGTCATCCTGTTTATCGACGAGTTGCATACCATGGTGGGTGCCGGCAAGGCCGACGGTGCGATGGACGCCGGTAACATGCTCAAACCAGCGCTGGCGCGCGGCGAACTGCACTGCGTGGGGGCGACGACACTTGACGAATACCGCAAATTTATTGAGAAGGACGCCGCGCTGGAACGGCGTTTCCAGAAGGTCTTTGTCGCCGAGCCGAACGTAGAAGATACCATCGCTATCCTGCGCGGATTGAAAGAGCGTTATGAGCTGCATCACCATGTGCAGATAACCGATCCGGCCATTGTCGTCGCCGCGACGCTGTCCCATCGTTATATTGCCGACAGGCAACTGCCGGACAAGGCGATTGACCTTATCGATGAAGCCGCGTCCAGCATTCGTATGCAAATAGACTCCAAACCGGAAGAGCTGGATCGTCTGGAGCGCCGAATCATTCAACTGAAGCTGGAACAGCAGGCGCTAAAGAAAGAATCAGATGACGCCAGTCTCAAACGGCTGGCGATGCTCAATGATGAACTGGCGCAAAAAGAGCACGATTATTCTGAACTTGAAGAGGAATGGAAAGTGGAAAAAGCCTCTTTGTCGGGCACACAGCATTTGAAAGCGGAACTAGAACAGGCAAAGATTTCGATTGAGCAGGCGCGGCGTGTCGGCGATCTGGCGCGGATGTCTGAATTGCAGTACGGCAAAATCCCCGAGCTGGAAAAACAGCTGGCGGCGGCTTCGCAATCCGAGGGTAAAGGTCTGCGCCTGCTGCGTAACCGGGTGACCGATATTGAGATAGCCGAAGTGCTGGCCCGCTGGACGGGCATCCCGGTATCGCGGATGCTGGAAAGCGAGCGGGCAAAGCTGCTGCGCATGGAGCAGGATTTGCATCAGCGGGTTATTGGGCAGAATGAGGCGGTGGAAGCGGTATCTAATGCCATTCGCCGCAGCCGTGCGGGACTGGCGGATCCTAACCGGCCAATCGGTTCCTTTATGTTCCTGGGGCCGACCGGGGTAGGTAAAACGGAGCTATGCAAAGCGCTGGCAACATTCTTGTTCGATAGCGACGATGCCATGGTGCGTATCGACATGTCCGAATTTATGGAAAAACATTCGGTGTCGCGGTTGGTTGGCGCCCCTCCTGGCTATGTCGGTTACGAAGAAGGGGGCTATCTGACCGAGGTGGTGCGCCGTCGGCCTTATTCGGTGATTCTGCTGGATGAGATCGAAAAAGCGCATCCGGATGTCTTCAATATTCTGCTGCAGGTATTGGATGACGGACGTCTGACCGATGGCCAGGGACGCACGGTGGATTTTCGCAATACCGTGGTGATCATGACCTCCAACCTGGGGTCGGACATCATTCAAGAGCGTTTCGGCCAGATGAACTATCAGGAGATGAAGGATGTCGTGCTTGAAGTGGTCAGCCATCATTTCCGGCCGGAGTTTCTTAACCGTGTGGACGAAGTCATCGTCTTCCATCCGCTGAGCCGCGAGCACATCACCGAGATTGCGCAGATTCAGCTGCGGCGTCTGTACCAGCGTTTGGAAGAGCGGGGTTATACCGCCACCATCAGCGATGAGGCGCTGGCGCTGTTGGGCAAATCCGGTTTCGATCCTGTCTATGGCGCACGACCGCTGAAACGCGCCATTCAGCAGGAGATCGAAAACCCGCTATCGCAGCAGATCCTGTCCGGTGAGTTGTTGCCGGGTAAACCCGTTAAGCTTGAGGTACGGGACGATCATATCGTCGCCAGCCAATAATCCGCGGTCGGCCCCCGCCGGGCCGGAGCTTGATATCGGCACCCGTGCTAACCTGGGCGGTGTCTAATGCAGCGGTTAACCGCGCTACTGGAGCGGTGCTTCTTACGCTGTCTCGTCGGCTTATTTATGAACCGCGTCTCAACTGTGGCCAGGCTGCAATCGGGGCGCTTTTTTTGTCCGAATACACCTCATGTTTCCAACGGCGGTTTTGTCGCGATTGCTGCATATTTCGCCAGTTAAATCTTATTTTGCATTTAGCGCTTGTCACCGTCCGGGAAGGCCCTATAATGCACCTCCACTGACCGGGAACATCACCGGCTCAGCCAGAGGTAGGCGGCCCGCTAGTAAGCGTACGCCCAGCGCCGTATTGACAGTTATTCAGCAGGGATGGTGAGGTTCCACGGCAGGAGCTCTTTGATTTTGTTGATGGGATGATCCGCGATAATCTCCAGCACATGGCGCAGATATGCTTCCGGCTCCACGCCGTTCAGTTTGCAACTGCCGATCAGCGTATACATCAGCGTCGCCCGGTCGCCGCCGCTATCCGAAGCGAAGAACAGATAGTTCTTGCGACCCAGGCTTATTACCCGCAGCGCGTTTTCAGCGATATTATTGTCGATCTCCGCCCAGCCATCGCCGGCGTAGTGGCACAACGCCCGCCAGTGATTCATCAAGTAGTTGAACGCCTTTGCCGTATCGGCCTGGCGCGACAGCGTGGTGAGTTTTTCCCGGACCCAACTCCCCAGACCAACAAGTATTGGTCGGGA
>NZ_JBLKSS010000038.1:0-10688 GCF_047607725.1 Sodalis sp. (in: enterobacteria)
AAATTTCTTGTATGTCATTAAGTATTGAAACTCTTTTAAACACGGTTTTAAGGCCGTTACGTTAAGTATCAAATGTTTTGCCTATAGGCTCTATTTTGTTCTTTTTTTGTTCATCGGTATCAAATACATAAATCATCCCTAATCCTAAGAAATCCCACGAATTCCCGTCAGATCCCGCCAATTCCCGTAAGTATCAAATAAATTACTTCTCTATACGGCCGAAAAAGGATCTGAGCGGCGCCGATATGTGGGGCGCGACGATGTTCGATCAACTTGTTTGCCGGGTGATGTTCCATAAGCTGCGTTATGAGGGGATTTTTACCCCGCCATCCGAGCAGGGGACGCTGGTTTTCCCGGGGAATCTCGGCATGTTTGAGTGGGGTGGCGGTGGATCCGAATCACCAGGTCATGATCGCCAATCCCATGGCGCTGCCTTTCGTGTCGCGCTTGATACCCCGCAGCGCCAGCAATCCGATTCAGCCGGAAAAAGGCAAAAGCAGCAGCTCCGGTTCCGAGGCGGGTTTGCAACCCCAGTACGGGGTCCCCTATGGCGTGACGTTAGAAGCCTTTTTATCGCCCTTTGGTTTACCCTGCAAGCAGCCCGCCTGGGGCTATATCGCCAGTGTGGACCTGAAGACCCATACTATCGCCTGGAAGCACCGTATCGGCACGGTACGCGACAGTTCTCCGCTGCTGCTGCCCTTTAAAATGGGGATGCCGATGCTGGGCGGACCGATCGCCACCGCCGGTAACCTGTTGTTTATCACCGCAACGGCCGACAATTACATCCGCGCGTTTGATGTCACCAGCGGTAAACCGCTGTGGCAAGACAGTTTGCCGGCCGGCGGCCAGTCCACGCCAATGACCTATGAGGTCAACGGTAAGCAATATGTCGTCACCGCCGCGGGGGGACACGATTCGTTCGGCACCAAGCTGGGGGACTATATCATCGCCTACGCGCTGCCGGATGAGAAATAATCACCTGCGTAAGCCAGTGAAAACACCGGGGCCGATAGCGATATCGGCCCTTTTTTCATCTGTAAGGGGGCCAAGTCGCCGGTGCGCGGATTGCCCCGTTGCGCCGTGGCGGTGGCTGGCCCGGCACGCACGTTGCAGGATCTGCGCGCGCAGGCCGGCCACTTCACCCGTCCTGACGCCGATTTTCCGGCCGCGGTGGGAAGCAGGTTGCAAAAAACGCTTACGCCGCATGAGACGCGGCCCGCCCTCGTCCTACGCGCATCCCCCCGTGGATTATAGTTAATGGTATCAGCGGGTGGACCGGCGTGCGATGCCGAACGGACGGCGACGGACGGCGGATCACCTTATGTCGCGCGATACCGCGCAAAAAGCGCAAGGATACCCTGGCGCCTGGAGCCGTTGGGCCTACCCCCCGCGCCGCGCGGCCTGCCCGGTGCGGTACAGGCAATTGATCGTGGTGGTGTGCGAGTGTATGCTCAGGGCAATTTTTTTACCGTAACTCTTTTGGCTTGCCTCAAAGATGAAGGTGGCTCCGTTTAGGCGCGCAACGTATTCCGATCGCGACGTTAGCCTGGCGAGCCCCGTTCATCCCATGGCGAAAAGGACATGTATGTTACTTCCCGTAATTATGGCCGGTGGAACCGGCAGCCGTCTGTGGCCGATGTCACGCGAGCTTTATCCCAAGCAGTTTCTCACCCTGCACGGCGATCATTCCATGCTGCAGGAAACGGTGCTGCGCCTGGAAGGGCTTAATACCCATCAGCCGCTGGTGATTTGTAATGAGGAACACCGTTTTTTGGTGGCGGAACAGCTGCGGCAAATCGACAAGCTGTCGCAAAATATCATCTTGGAACCGGTGGGGCGCAATACCGCCCCGGCCATCGCATTGGCCGCCTTGAGCACCATCGTGGACGGCGATGATCCGCTGCTATTGGTGCTGGCGGCCGACCACGTTATTGAAGATGAGAAGGCGTTTCATCACGCTATCCAGCAGGCGCTCCCTTACGCCCGCAACGGCAATCTGGTGACGTTCGGTATCGTGCCCAGCGTGCCGGAGACAGGATACGGTTATATTCAGCGTGGTGAGGCACAGAATGATGCGGCGGTTTTCCAGGTGCATCGGTTTGTGGAAAAACCGGATCGGGCGACCGCGGAACGTTATATCGCCAGCGGCGAATATTACTGGAATAGCGGCATGTTCCTGTTTCGCGCTAAAAAATACCTTAGCGAGCTCGGTAAATTCCGCCCGGATATTCTCTCTGCCTGTGAAAAAGCCATCGAATCGCCGCAGGCGGACAGTAATCAGGAGTTCATTCGCGTCGACAAAGACGAATTTATCACCTGTCCCGATGACTCGGTGGATTATGCGGTGATGGAAAAAACCGCCGACGCCATGGTGGTACCGCTGGATGCCGGTTGGAGCGATGTGGGATCCTGGTCGGCGTTGTGGGAAGTCAATCAAAAGGACGACAGGCAAAATGCCCTTACCGGCGATGTTTTCCTGCACAATACCGCCAACTGCTATATCAATACCGATGAGAAAATGGTGGCGGCCATCGGCGTGAACAACTTGGTGATTGTGAACACCAAGGATGCGGTGCTGGTCGTCGATAAGGATAAGGTGCAAGACGTCAAGAAAGTGGTGGAATATCTGAAAACCCACGCCCGCAGCGAATATCGCCGTCATCGGGAGTCCTATCGCCCCTGGGGGCGCAATGACACCGTGGTCAATGAAGCGCGCTACAACGTCAATCACATTACCGTCAAACCGGGCGGGATGTTTTCGCTGCAGATGCATCATCACCGCACCGAGCACTGGGTGGTGCTATCCGGCACGGCGCGGGTGACGGTGGAGGACAAGTCTTATTTGCTGACCGAGAACCAGTCCACCTTTATTCCCGTCGGGTCGGTACACAGTTTGGAAAACCCGGGGAAAATTCCTCTGGAACTCCTCGAGATCCAATCCTGTTCTTATCTCGGTGAAGACGATATCATCCGTCTGCGCGATCCCTACGGCCGCTGCTGATTGCAGGCGCCGCGGCGCCGACGGCGGATTTCAGGATTAATCTGCTGTCTGGCCGGGGCGCCCTGTTTTACCCTCGCGCCTGCGGAGCCACGGTGTCGATTGCGATGAAATGCCATGATGAAAGAAATGCCATCTTTCCTTCCTGCGTGCTTATGGGAATATCTCGCCGTTCATGCCCGCGTCTTTGGGCCCTCCCGGGCGATTTCGCGCGCGGGCGGCAGGGGGGCGACACGGTGAGGGCAGGGACGAGAAACGAACGGCGATAAAGGCGCCGTCCGGTGGGCAGCAAGAAATCCCATCTGGTGACGCTATCGCGGTAGATGATAGAATTGATTTAACGGTACTGCTGTCGAAAACATTTTGAGGGAAACATGGCTGTTCTATCCTGCTTTAAGGCCTATGACATTCGGGGAAGATTGGGCGCAGAGCTCAACGAGGATATTGCTTATCGCATCGGCCGCGCCTACGGTGAGCTGCTCAAGCCGCGCAGTATGGTTATCGGTGGTGATGTGCGTTTAACCAGCGAGGGTCTAAAACAGGCCCTGGCGCGCGGATTGAACGATGCCGGCGCTGACGTCCTGGATATCGGCATGAGCGGCACGGAAGAGATTTATTTCGCCACCTCCCATCTGGGGGTGGGCGGCGGGATCGAGGTGACGGCCAGCCATAATCCGATGGACTATAACGGCATGAAGCTGGTGCGCGAGCAGTCCCGTCCCATCAGCGGCGATACCGGCCTGCGCGATATCCAGCGTCTGGCCGAGGAGAACGCGTTCGGGCCGGTGGCGCAAGCGCGCGGCAGCCTGCGCCGCGTCGATGTGCTGTCGGCCTACGTCGATCACCTGTTGGGGTTTATTGACCTCGCCCGGTTTCGTCGCCCCATGACGCTGGTCATCAACTCGGGCAATGGCGCCGCGGGGCATGTGGTGGACGCGCTTGAGGCGCGGTTCCAGGCAGCGGGCGCGCCGGTGTCCTTTGTTAAAGTGCATCACCAGCCGGACGGTCATTTTCCCAACGGTATTCCCAATCCGCTGCTGCCTGAATGCCGCCAGGATACCACCGACGCCGTGAACGCCGCCGGCGCCGATATGGGCATCGCTTTCGATGGCGATTTCGACCGCTGCTTTTTATTCGATGAGCAGGGGGGGTTTGTTGAAGGCTATTACATCGTCGGTCTGCTGGCGGAAGCCTTTTTACAAAAGCATCCCGAAAGCAAAATCATTCACGATCCCCGCCTGACCTGGAACACCCAGGATATCGTTACCCGCGCCGGCGGTACGCCGGTGATGTCGAAAACCGGCCATGCGTTTATTAAGGAACGCATGCGCGCGGAGAATGCGATTTACGGCGGTGAAATGAGCGCCCACCACTATTTCCGCGATTTCTTCTATTGCGACAGCGGGATGATCCCGTGGCTGCTGGTGGCGGAGCTGATGGCTGTGCGGGGGCAATCCCTGAGCCAACTGGTGGGTGAGCGTATGCGCGCTTATCCGGCTTCGGGTGAAATCAATCGCCAGTTGGTCGATGCGCCGGCGGCGATTGCCGCGGTGCTGGATCATTACCGTGATGCGGCGCTGGCAATCGATCGCACCGATGGCATCAGCGTGGTGTTCGCCGACTGGCGTTTTAATCTGCGCAGTTCCAATACCGAACCGGTGGTACGGCTGAACGTCGAGTCGCGGGGCGACACTGCCCTGATGAAGGATAAAACCCGGGAAATTTTTGCCATATTGACTGGAACGCACTGATGCTCAATGCCCTATTCGGTAGCATTTCCCGCTACCGCGGCTTTATTATTGATAGTATCCGCCGGAATTTTCAGTCCCGCTATCAAAGCAGCTTTCTCGGTGCGCTATGGCTAATTTTGCAGCCGGTGGCCATGATCTCGGTTTATACGCTGGTTTTTTCTTCACTGATGCGCGCGCGTATGCCCTATATGAACACCCCCTTCGCCTACAGTATTTACCTGTGCTCGGGCGTGCTGACCTGGGGATTGTTTACCGAGACGTTAAACGGCTTGGTGAATGTGTTTCTCAACAATGCCAACATCCTCAAGAAACTTAATTTTCCTCGTATTTGCCTGCCGATCATCGTGTCGGTATCGTCATTAATCAATTTTTTGATTATCTTTGCCCTTTTCGTGCTGTTTATGGTTGTTTCCGGCACGTTTCCCGGCTGGATCTTCTTTGCCATTATCCCCGTGCTGTTGGTGCAGATGATTTTCACCGTTGGTCTGGGAATTATATTAGGAGTGATGAATGTGTTTGTGCGCGATGTGGGGCAGTTTGTCGCCATTTTGCTGCAGTTCTGGTTTTGGTTTACGCCCATCGTTTACGCTGCGCGTACGCTTCCCGAATGGGCCCGCGCCGCGATGCGCTTTAATCCTATGGCAACCCTGGTGGAGTCATATCAAAATGTCTTGCTCTATCATCATATGCCTAACTGGCTGGCGCTGGTGCCGGTTACGGCTGTCGCCCTGGTGCTGTTTGCCATCGGCTGGCGGATGTTTCAGCGACACGCGGCCGATATTGTGGATGAGATTTAATGACCCGTATTGAAGTCAGTCAGGTCGGCAAGGCCTATAAATACTACGCCTCAAAATGGCTGCGGTTAGTGGAAAAACTGGGGCCGCTTTCCGTCGAGCGCCATAGCAAAAAATGGGTGCTGAAAGATATCTCGTTTACCATACAGTCCGGCGAGTCGGTAGGCATCGTCGGCGTTAATGGCGCTGGCAAAAGCACGTTGCTGAAGCTTCTTACCGGCACCACGAAACCTACTACCGGCAAAATTACCCTTCACGGGCGTGTTGCGGCGCTGCTGGAGCTGGGAATGGGGTTTCATCCCGATTTCTCCGGCCGGCAAAATGTCTATATGTCCGGTTTGATGATGGGCTATAGCTGCGAAATGATAATGAGCCTGATGGCGGATATCGAGAAATTCGCCGATATCGGCGACTATATCGATCGGCCGGTGCGCATCTACTCTAGCGGTATGCAGATGCGGCTGGCGTTCGCGGTAGCGATCGCGTCGCGGCCGGACATTCTTATTGTCGATGAGGCCCTGTCGGTTGGGGATTCTCGCTTCCAAGCCAAGTGTTTTGCGCGTATCGCCGACTTTAAGCAACAAGGCACCACGCTGTTGCTGGTTTCCCATAGCGCCGGCGATATCGTCAAGCACTGCGACCGCGCTATTTTTCTCAAAAATGGCGCCATCGAGCTTGACGGCACAGCCCGTGATGTGACCAACCGCTATTTGGATGAGCTGTTCGGTAAACAATCCGACGCAGCGGCGGATACGGCGCCGGCGGACAGTTCGTTGGGATTGACGTTGACCGACCAAGGCGATCTCTTCGCCAGCCGCCGCGGTTATCGCGCGGAAGAGTATCACTGGGGGCAGGGCGGCGCGAAAATCATTGATTTCGATATTCAGGCGGGCGGCGAACATTACCCCGCCGCCATTGATAGCAATAGCCAAACGGATTTGCATGTCAAGGTGTTGTTTGAGCAGGACTTTGACAGCGTGGTGCCGGGTATGCTGATAAAAAGTCTTGAAGGGTTATTCTTATACGGCACGAATTCATTTCTTTGCTCTCAGGGTCGAGAGTATATTTCGGTGAAAGCAGGGGAAGTCAGAGTCTTTACTTTCAGTTTCCTGATGAATCTCAATCAGGGCGACTATTTACTCTCTTGTGGGATCTCTGCCGGTAATCCCCTCGGAGAGATTGTGCCATTGGATCGGCGTTATGACGCCATCATGTTGCACGTCAGCCGCAAGGTGGAATTCTGGGGTCTTATCGATCTGGCATCGACATTTAAAAGTCATTCATAAAAAGTAAGCGCCCCGTGGAGGACGTCTTGAATTATTGGTGGGTTTGTTGTATMGCCAGGTAAGAATATGTTCCACTACGATGCCTAGTGAACCCGCATCCTATAAGGGACGGCTGTCAGATCATGGATAATCCGGCGATGATAGTGTCCACTTAAATTTTAATGGACACTATCACAAACTTCAGAACCACTAATTTCATATCACTCAAACCAGGATGAAAATAAAAGTTATTAAAATCAATACAATGTGAAAATGCAATGAGCATAAGCGTGTAACGTAGGTTTACTGTCTCATACAACAAACCCACCAATAATTCAAGACGTCCTCCACGGGGCGCTTACTTGCGCAGCAAGTCGGGGCTGGTATAGGGAATAATCAGGCTAATAATCAGAATCGCCAGCACATAAAACAGCAGGATACGCCAAAACACCTGCCGTACCGCCCGCGGGATATTCTTGGCCGGATCCGCCGATTCGCCGGCGGCGATACCGACAAGTTCGGTGCCCTGAAAGGAAAAGCCGACAATCATCGCGACGCCAATCATAGAGGCGAAACCGCCGGCAAAAGGCGCGTCACCCACCGTCCAGTTGTGCCAGCCCGCCTGCTCGCCGCCGCGTAGAATGCCGAAAATCATCAGCACTCCTACCGCGATGAACACCACCAAGGTGACGACTTTTATCAGCGAAAACCAGTACTCCGCTTCGCCAAATCCTTTTACCGAAATGACGTTGAGCAGGAACATGATGCCCAGGAACAGCGCGCTCCAAATCCAGCCCGGGACCGTTGGAAACCAATAGCTCATGACCAACTGCGACGCCACCAGATCCACCGCGATGGTGACCGCCCAGTTATACCAATAGTTCCAGCCGAGGGCGAAGCCGAAGCCCTCTTCCACATAGCGTGCGCCATAGGTGGCAAACGAGCCGGACACCGGCATATAGGCCGCCAACTCGCCGAGGCTGGTCATCAGGAAATACACCATCAGGCCAATCAATACATACGAGAGTAGCGCCCCCCCGGCCCCGCCTGGGAAATGGATGCGCCGGAGGCAACAAAGAGGCCGGTGCCGATGGAGCCGCCGATGGCGATCATGGTCAAATGGCGCGCTTTCAATTCGCGGCGTAGGCCGCTGCTGGGCAAAGGAGGGGTTGTTTTGTGACACATGGCGTTTGACGGGTCTCTGCAAAAATCGAGGCGGGATTGTAGCAAATCGTTCCCGCCGCGCACTCTAAACCAGTAAATTATAAGCGTCATATGACGAATTTGGCGTTTTTAACACCACTGCGCCGCGTCGTTGCAGTCGATTATCGCCATAAAGGAGACGTTTCTCACCTTTCACCCCGTTGTCAGGGGGAATGATGGGGTTAGCGGGCGTCCGCGCCGGCGGCGAGCTGACAGTAGTCGATAAACCGCTGCAGGGCGTGGGAGAGGTGTTTCTGTCGGTGATGCACCACATACAGCGTGCGGTAAAGCGGCGGCAGCGGCGGCGCCAGAGTCACCAGGGTGCCGAGCGCCAGCGCCTCCGCCACCACTCGGCGCGACAGGCAGCTGATACCCAAGCCGTGGCGTACCGCATGTTTGATGGCCTCGGAGTTGCCGAGTTCCATTTCTAAATGAAAGTGCGGCAGGCGCGAGAGCAGCAGATGGTCGACGATGTCGCGGGTGCCAGAGCCCCGCTCACGCAAAATCCAGGGGGCGTCCGCCAGCGCGGACAATTCCAGCCGGCACCCCGCCAGCAGGTGGTCGGGGGCGGCAAAAATCACCAGTTCGTCGTTGAGCCAGGACCGCGTCACCAGATCCGGGTGGTGGCTCGGTCCTTCAATCAGCCCCAGGTCAACGCGGAAATCCGCCACGGCGTTTATCACCTCCTGACTATTGCCCACCTGCAGCGACAGCGGCGTGCCAGGCACCGCGCGCCGGTAGCCGGCAATCAGCTCCGGCAAAATATAATTGCCGATGGTACTGCTGGCAAACAGCCGCAGCGCGCCATTGCCCTGGGAGAACAGTATGCCTATCTCTCCCGCCTGTTCTAGCAGCGCGACGGCGCGCGGATAGAGCAACCGCCCATGCGCATTGAGCACCAGTCGTTTGCCCACGCGGTCAAACAATTTTACTTTTAACTGCTGTTCCAGATCGGTCAACGCCGCGCTGACCGCCGACTGCGACAACGATAATATCTGTGAGGCCTGGGTGGTCGAACCGCTTTTCAGCACTTCGGCAAAAACTTCCAGCTGGCGCAGGGTAATGGCCATGGCTTTAGTAATCCAACATTTCAACGAGATAACCAACTATAATCATTTCTTTTCTTCTCTTCATCACTTTAACCGGGAGCCTAGCCAGGATGAGCGAAAACAAGTTTATCGGCGCGCACGTTAGCGCAGCGGGAGGCGTAGATCAGGCGGTGGCGCGCGCCCACGACCTTAAGGCGACAGCGTTCGTACTTTTCACCAAGAACCAGCGGCAATGGAAAGCGGCGGCGCTGACCACCGAGACTATCGATAATTTCCGTGCCGCCTGCGAGCGCTATGGCTATGCTTCCCGCCAGATCCTTCCCCATGACAGCTACCTGATTAATCTCGGCCATCCCACCCGCGAAGGTATTGAAAAATCGCGCGTGGCCTTCATCGATGAAATGCAGCGCTGCGAGCAACTGGGCCTCAGCCTGCTCAATTTTCATCCCGGCAGCCATTTACAGCAGATCGCGGAAGAAGAATGCCTAGCGCGCATCGCCGATTCCATTAATCTGGCGCTGGAGAAAACCCAAGGCGTCACCGCCGTCATCGAAAATACCGCCGGCCAGGGCAGCAATCTGGGCTTTCGTTTTGAACAACTGGCGGCGATTATTGATCGGGTCGACGATAAAAACCGTGTCGGCGTTTGCATCGATACCTGCCACGCCTTTGCTTGGATCATGGCCGATAAACGCTTTGATGGCATTCCGATGATTCTGGAAACGGTCAACCCGGATATCTGGCCGAAGGAAATCGCCTGGCTGAAAGCATTGGCCGCCGGCGGCCACACCGCCGCAACGCCTGCCGAAAGCTAAACGCCAAAGAAAACGACCCGCCGGATAACCTTGCGGGCCGTAATGCGCCCCATCGCGCAAAGCGGTTCGGACGTTTTAAGCGTAACTGCCCTTGCGGGCGACGACGTACTGGCGGGCGAACGGGTCGGCCCCCTACGCACTAGCACGTCAGGACGTTTCCGCCCACACTCCCCTTCATGCCGGCGAGGGCTCGGTACGGCATTTTTACCTCATCAGGGCGCTTTTGCCGCCCCTCTGCCGGCAAGGGGATACCAAAAGTCAGGCCAGAGCCCTCTCTGCGTCAGGACGTTTCAGCAGACTGTACAGCACGCCCAGCAGCAGAGTGCCGGTGGCAATCGCGATGATATAGCCGGTCACCGGCGAGATGGCGCCCGGGATCAGCAGCACGAACAGCCCACCGTGCGGCGCCATCAGCGTAGCGCCAAACATCATCGACAAGGCACTGGTCAGCGCGCCCACCACCATGCTAAGCGGGATAACGCGCATCGGATCGCGAGCGGCGAAGGGGATCACGCCTTCCGAAATAAAGCACAGGCCAAGCACAAACGTGGCTTTGCCGACTTCACGCTGGGTATCATCGAACTTACGGCGTCCGATAAGCGTGGCCACCGCGATGCCCAACGGTGGCACCATACCCGCGGCCATAATGGCCGCCATCGGACCATAGGTCGTAAGCACCCCGTGGAGGACGTCTTGAATTATTGGTGGGTTTGTTGTATGAGACAGTAAACCTACGTTACACGCTTATGCTCATTGCATTTTCACATTGTATTGATTTTAATAACTTTTATTTCCATCCCGGTTTGAGTG
>NZ_JBLKSS010000039.1:0-8601 GCF_047607725.1 Sodalis sp. (in: enterobacteria)
AAGATCGTTACGACAAAAGCAGCAGCATCCTGATCAGTCAACTGCCGGTAAAAAAATGGTATGGACTGATAAAAAACCCCACGACAGCTGACGCGTTACTCGATCGGCTAGTACACCCCAGCTATCGACTGGAACTTAAAGGCGAATCACTACGCAAAGAGCAAGGAGTAGCCAGCATAGGAAAAATAGACTAAAACTGAGTCAGAAGATGAGCGAACACGTGATCGAATATCACTGGAATGGGTGATCGGAAAATATCGGAATAACTGATCGGATGTCACCGGAACAGATGATCGGATACGTCGGAATCTGCATTGGGGCGCAATAAGTTTTTGCGCACCAGGTAAATGCCGAGCAGCGAGAAGGCAATTAACAGCAGGTCGATGAGCACCAGCCACAGATTATTATGCAGCAGCTCGAGGGCCAGGCTAATGAGCGAAACACGGTAGGCCATGAACAGCGGCGCATTGGATAACGGCGCCGTAATTTCGAGCATGGCGCCGCTCATCCGGCTGGAAACCCGCGGCGCCTGGGCGTCATCAATATCGTCATCGTCCACGTCGCTGTCCGTGGCGTTTCTGTCGGCGGCGCGATTAAGTGCGAAATTGGCGCGCGCCATATTTAGCGGAATAATATCGTTGATGGGCAAATCGAAGGCGATAATGATCGCCAGATGGCCTGGCTGATTGAAAATCATGTGCTGCGTGAAATAGTAGTCGTTGAGAAAACGATATTTGCGCAGGGGTGAGAAACTTTCGCGTTCATCCAGGATGTTGGCCTGCTGCAGCATTTCGCCGCGGCGAGAATCCACCAGCGAGCCGATATAGCTGTCGCGAAAGCGGGGATTTGTCTCGCGCAGCGGCTGCGTGGAGATGAGCGTCAGGCTGTTATCGCTGCCGTTAAGATAGTACAGGGTGAAGCTGTTATTCTCGGCCCCCCACAGCACGTCAAGATAGCGCGACATCGCCAGCGCGCGGGTGTAGGTCGCGTTTTCATGGCTGCCGAAAATCATCGCGTCGGTTTTCTTATGGGGTTTATCCACAAAATAGACGTCCGGACGTAGCCGCACCTCTTGAGCGCCGTTGGGCTGCAGCGCCTGGGGGTCGTTTTTGCCGCTAGCGTCATAAAGCTGATAGGCCGCGACGCGATATTTGTCGATGCGTTTTTGCATGGAGTCGGCAATGGTGCTCAGACTATGCTGCTTCTCCACCACATAGGTACTGAAAACGTAAGCGCCCCGTGGAGGACGTCTTGAATTATTGGTGGGTTTGTTGTATGAGACAGTAAACCTACGTTACACGCTTATGCTCATTGTATTTTCACATTATATTGATTTTAATAACTTTTATTTCCATCCCGGTTTGAATGATATGAAATTAGTGGTTCTGAAGTTTGTGATAGTGTCCATTAAAATTTAAGTGGACACTATCATCGCCGGATTATCCATGATCTGACAGCCGTCCCTTATAGGATGCGGGTTCACTAGGCATCGTAGTGGAACATATTCTTATCGGGCCATACAACAAACCCASCAATAATTCAAGACGTCCTCCACGGGGCGCTTACAATTCCAGCGGCAGGCGCAGGAAACCGAAAGCGTTCGACACCAGCGAATTATCGTAATTATGACCCAGGGTACTCATCATCATTCCTTACTTAACGTTATTCATCTTCCAGGTAAGTGTAACCGTACAGGCCCGCCTCGAACTCCTCCAGGAATTCGCTTTGCAGCCCGGCATCCAGATCGGTGTCTTTCACCTGGTCACGGAAACGGGTCAGCAGCACATCGGGATCGAGCTGCACATAGCGCAGCATATCGGCAACGGTATCACCTTCGTCAGACACGTTCATCTCCAGGCTGCCGTCCTTGAACACATACACATCCACCGTGGCGGTATCGCCGAACAAGTTATGCATGTTGCCGAGGATGTCCTGATAGGCACCCACCATAAAAAAGCCGAGGGCCGGCGGATTATCGGCATCATAAGCGGCATTGGTATGGTGGTGGCGATACCGTCGCCGTCAATGTAATGATCAATGGTGCCATCAGAGTCGCAAGTGATGTCAAGTGATGTCAAGCAGCACCGCGCGCCCCTCCGGCGGCTTATCCAGCCCCGCCAGCGGCAGAACCGGGAACAGCTGGTCTATCCCCCAGGCGTCCGGCATCGACTGGAACAGCGAGAAGTTGACGTACAGCTTATCCGCCATACGCTCTTGTAATTCATCGATTATCGGCCGGTGGGCGCGATTGCTTGGATCGAGCTGCGTTTGAATTAAGCGGCAGATGCTGAGATACAGCTGCTCGGCCCAGGCGCGCTGCGTCAGATCCAGCATACCGTGAGTATATTGCGTATGGACATCATGCAAATCCATTTGGCTGTCGTGCAGCCATTCGCGTAACGAGCGACGGTTGCGCGGCTCCTGCATTTCCTGCCAGGTCTGCCACAGGCTTTCCAACGCGCGCGGGGCGTCCGTCTCCGGCGGATGTGGCTCGCTGTATTCATTGCGCTCCACGCCGATGACATTGGACACCAGCACCGTATGGTGCGCAGTTACCGCCCGGCCGGACTCGGTAATGACCGTTGGGTGCGGCAGGCCGTATTCATTACAGGCATCGCCGATACCCCAGATGATATTGTTGGCATATTCGTTCAGGCCATAATTGGCCGAGCCGTCGGATTGCGAACGGGTGACTTCATAATCGACCCCCAGACCGCCGCCGACGTCGAAACATTCAATATGGACACCTAATTTATGCAATTCGACATAAAAACGCGCCGACTCACGCACGCCGGAAGCGATATCGCGAATATTCGATAATTGGGAACCCAAGTGGAAGTGCAGTAACTGCAGGCTGTCCAACCGCCTTTTCGCGCGCAGTAGATCGACCAGTTGCAGCACCTGTGCCGCCGCCAAGCCAAATTTTGATTTCTCGACGCCGCTCGATTGCCATTTGCCGGAGCCCTGCGAGGCCAGGCGGGCGCGCACGCCGAGGCGCGGCACCACATTCAACCGTTCCGCCTCCTCCAGCACCAGCGTGATTTCGGAAAGTTTTTCAATCACCAAGTAGACTTTATGGCCAATCTTTTCGCCGATAAGCGCCAGGCGAATATATTCCCGATCTTTGTAGCCGTTACAGACGATCACCGTGCGGGTCATGCCGGCATGGGCGAGTACCGCCATCAATTCCGCTTTGGAACCAGCCTCCAGGCCCAGGGGCTCACCGGAGTTGACCAGCGATTCGATAACGCGGCGGTACTGGTTGACTTTAATCGGGTAAACCAGGAAATAGCCACCCTGGTAGCCAAAGGAATCGCGCGCCCGCTGAAAAGCGGCGTTAATGGAGTGCAAACGGTGCTGCAAGATCTGCGGGAAGCAGAACAGCGCCGGCAGACGCTGGCCTTCGGTCTGGCGCTGTTTTACCAGTTCCGCCAGATCGACGCATTCCTCGGGAAAGTCAGGATCCGGGCAAACGCTGATATGACCCAACTCATTGACGTCGTAGTAGTTATTGCCCCAGTACGTGACATTGTAGGTTCTCAGCATTTTACTGGCGTCGCTGTCGTTGTAAGCGCCCCGTGGAGGACGTCTTGAATTATTGGTGGGTTTGTTGTATGGCCCGGTAAGAATATGTTCCACTACGATGCCTAGTGAACCCGCATCCTATAAGGAACGGCTGTCAGATCATGGATAATCCGGCGATGATAGTGTCCACTTAAATTTTAATGGACACTATCACAAACTTCAGAACCACTAATTTCATATCACTCAAACTGGGATGGAAATAAAAGTTATTAAAATCAATACAATGTGAAAATGCAATGAGCATAAGCGTGTAACGTAGGTTTACTGTCCCATACAACAAACCCACCAATAATTCAAGACGTCCTCCACGGGGCGCTTACGATAAAAAAGCGTTTCATTCGTATCTTGAATATTGCGCAGATAAATGCGGCGATCGATATTTGTGCGGAAATCCTGGTATTGGCGCCAGGCGCGTTCCGCCTGCTCCTCAATCGTTTCCACCGTATCCGGCAGCAAACCCTGCAAATTGAAATTGTCACGCTCTTCCAGGGAAAAGGTGCTGCCTTTATTCAGCAGCGGGAATTCCAACAGAATGGGGCCGGCATGGGGTATATACAGGGGACGTTTGCTTTCGTATTCCAGTTCCATTTTCTTCACTCATCGTTACTGATAATGTTGGCTGTAGGAACAGCATAAGAGATCACGGCGGTGATTGTCCGGCCGGAGTTGTAATATATTTTTCACCCCGCGCCGATAAGCCCCTCCGTTGGCGGACTCACGACGCGCTTTGAATCAAAGGGAGATCGCTAAATGATGCACCTCGTGGCAGCCCAGCGCGGCAAGGGTGACGGCGGTGGCCGGCCATTGTGTTATCGGCGCATTTTGCCGCTCTGCCAACACCGCCCGCATTATCTGCCGGCTATCGTCGCCGCTGGCGTTCATTAAGATTAACGCGCATTGTAGCGGCGGCAGGCTAGGATTAAAGGCGGCGTTTTCCGCATAACGTCCCGCATAGATGCGGCCATCCCGCGTCTGCAGCGCGACACCGCTATGGCTTTGACTGTAGGGCGCATGGCTCTGGTTGACCGCATCAAGGGCCGCGTTTACCAAAGGAGCGTTATCGGCGGGGGCGGCCGCTTTCAGCCCATGGTCTATCCATGTCACGGCGGCGAAATGATGGTCTATCTCATCGAGTAGCAGGCTTTGAATGGCGAGATCACGCGGGCCGAAGGCGTCGGGAAGATAGCGCGCCAGCGTCGCGGCGGGGCGCTCGGGCAGACAGAGAATTAAATCGGTGCCGCTGTTCAATTCATTCATGAACTGCCGGCAGTGGCCGCAGGGCGTATAATTGACCGCCAATGCCCGCAGACGTTTTTCGCCCCGCAGCCAGGCGTGGGCGATGGCGCTTTGTTCCGCATGCACCGTTTGCTGCAGCGGCGCGGCGTGAAATTCCATATTGGCACCGAAATACAGATTGCCGCTGATGCCGCGTGCGATAGCGCCCACGTTAAAATGGGAAAGCGGTGTGATGGCACAGGCGGCAGCGAGCGGCAGCAGCGAGAAACATAACGCGTCTTCGTCAAGGTCGCAGGCCTGCAAAAGCGCCTTGACCTGACCGGCGCTCAGCCAGCCGGCGAAGTCGTTATGATCGAGCAGCGGTGCCAGCGCATCCCGTAAAGGTCGGTCGATCGCGCTCAGCGCCGGTACAAAACGAGCAATCATAGGGGGTCCCTGTTCTTTTGGGCAGACGATCATTGTAAACAGGGATAACGTGATTAACTACGATCGATATCTTATCGTTAACAATTAACCGAATAATTTGAGTAATAATGGAAACACAAAGGGGGCGATAAGGGACGTAATAATGCCGCAGATAACCAACGCCAGCGAACTGAACGCCCCTTCTTGAAAATCCAGCTCGGCGCAGCGGGCGGTGCCCAGAGCGTGAGACGCGGTGCCCATTGCCAGGCCGCGCGACGCCCGCGTGGAGATCCGCAGCAGCTTGAACACTCTGTGGCCGAAAACCGCCCCAAGAATCCCGACGAAAATGACGCACACCGCCGTCACGGCGGGAATGCCGCCAATGGATTGTGACACCGCCATGGCGATGGGGGTGGTCACCGATTTTGGCAATATCGACGCGGCCATTTCAGGCGAAACGCCCATCCATAGCGCAATGGCGACGCCGCTTACCATGGCGGTCAGGCCGCCTGCAAAGCAAATGCTGATAATGGATTTCCAGCGGGCGCGAATTTGATGCAGCTGCTCATACAACGGATACGCTAGCGCGACCACCGCAGGCTGGAGAAGATCGTTGAGCACCTTGCTGCCGGAGAAATAATGGTTATAAGGTATGCCGGTCGCCAGCAGTAGCACGATAATCACCACCATGGAAACCAGCAGCGGATTTAGTAGCGGTATGCGCACCCGATTGGCCAGGCGGCGGGAAGCGAAAAAGACCCCCAGCGTTAACGGCAGCGACCACCACATATTCTGCAGCATTAACGATCTCCAACGTCTTGAGGCTGGTCGGCGATGGGGCGCTCGCGATGCACATAATGGGAGCTGAGCCCCACCACCACCATCACCATGAGGGTACTGACAGCGCCGGAGACGACGATAGCGCCCAGCTGAGCGGCAAGCTGCTGATAATAATTCATCACCCCGACGCCGATAGGAACGAATAACAGCGCCATGTAGCGGATTAACACGTAACAGCCGGGTTTTAACCACAGCGGCGGCACCAGCTGAAAAGAGAGCAACAAAAAAAGCAGCAACATACCGATAATGCTGCCGGGAATGGCGAATGGCAGCAGCGCGGAAAAGAAGATGCAGGCGTATAAACAAAGCTAAATGAGGATAAATGCCCGGACAAAGGCCCAAGCGTTAGTCAAAATCTTGCGCATAGTAGCCATCCTAACGATGATGCATTTATCATACAATTAAACGTTAACCTATGCCAGCCTTCACGGACAGTCGGCTGACACGGCCAGCGTAGCGGCGGTTTACGCCGCCGCCATTGTTATGCTCGGCCCTGACACGAAGCCAGGGCGGCGCCCGTACTGGCGACAAAGGTACCGCAGGTTGAAACGGGAACGCCAGGGGGCCATCGCTTGACCTCTGCCGCCGGGAGGTAAGCAGCGTGACCCTTTAGCGGGGGTCGCCGATGCAGGGGTGATCTAGGACATGCCAAGCCCGACCGGCGACTTGACCGTCGCTATAGTCGCGTATCATCAACATTAACCAATCCGCGCTCGTCATCAAGAGCGCGTTTTTCAGCTCGGCATGGCGTTGAATAAAATCATTTACCTCCTGCTTAAGGGGCGGAGCCAAGTGCATTTTTTCGGCGTAGTGAGACAAATAGCTCATCAGGCCTTCGTGGTAGTGCATGGCAAGCGAGGCGAGGTGCGCTCCTGAGTCCGCGGAACAGATCTTCGGCACCGGGGTCCCTATATCGTGGCGTATGGAGATAAACCGGTTAATAGGTGAGGAAAGCAGGATAATTTGCTTTAGCAATTCATCATCAACCAAACGTTGCCGTTTATTCGCATCGCGGCATCCGGAACAATTTAAAAGATTGAACAGGGAATCCGTGATAACCACCAGGCCCTTAACGTAAGTATCTTGAGCCGCATAAAACGGCGGCGTTTTTTTCAGTATGGCCGGCGATAGCAGCGTGATATTCGCCCTGCGTTTACCGTCGCCCGTGCCCACCATGGCAACATTGGTATAATTTAACCAACGAATAATATCAATAAAGTCGCTGGCGCGCTGCACGACGGCTTTAAATGACGCCACGTTTTGGGCGAGCGAGCTATCATCTGACTGCTTGAGAAACAGGTTTAGAAAAGCCGCAAAGGCGGTTTCGTTCGCCGCAATACGTTGTTGTAACATAAGCGTACGCCCAGCGCCGTATTGACAGTTATTCAGCAGGGATGGTGAGGTTCCACGGCAGGAGCTCTTTGATTTTGTTGATGGGATGATCCGCGATAATCGCCAGCACATGGCGCAGATACGCTTCCGGCTCCACGCCGTTCAGTTTGCAACTGCCGATCAGCGTATACATCAGCGCCGCCCGGTCGCCGCCGCTATCCGAACCGAAGAACAGATAGTTCTTGCGACCCAGGCTTATTACCCGCAGCGCGTTTTCAGCGATATTATTGTCGATCTCCGCCCAGCCATCGCCGGCGTAGTAGCACAACGCCCGCCAGTGGTTCATCAGGTAGTTGAACGCCTTTGCCGTATCGGCCTGGCGCGACAGCGTGGTGAGTTTTTCCCGGACCCAACTCTCCAGACCAACAAGTATTGGTCGGGATCGTGCTTCGCGCACCTGTTGTCGTTCCTCTGCCGGGCGCCCCCGGATATCGGCTTCGATCGCGTACAGCTCACCGATCCGGCGCAGGGCCTCGGTAGTGGTCGGCGACGGATGGCGCACATGGATATCATGGATTTTACGCCGGGCGTGGGCCATGCAGCCGACCTCGCGGATATGGCCTTCTTCATACAGTGGATTGAAGCCCGCGTACGCATCCGCCTGCAACAGGCCGCTGAACCCGGCCAGATGTGTTTGCGGATGAGCACCCTTGCGGTCCGGGCTGTAAGCGAACCACACTGCGGGCGGCTGTGTCGAACCGGCATTCCGGTCGTCACGCACATAGACCCATAGCGGGCCGGTTTTAGGCTTGCCTTTGCCCGGTTGTAGCACGTCCACCGGCGTGTCGTCGACGTGGACTTTACCCATCGACATCACATAGTCGCATACCGCGTCGGCCAACCGCGCCAGCAGGCCCGGTCCAGCGATGCCGCGCTCGATGGGCCGCGACGGCGCCGGCACCTGGACGATGACATCGCAGCGGGCGCAGGCCTTCTTTTTACGCCGGATTTTTATCACCTTGAACGCGCTTTTGATAAGCTCAAGCTGTTCGCTCACATCCTCGCCCAGCGGTTTAAGGTCACCGCCGCAAGCGGGGCAGGCCGGCTCCTGCGGCTCCAGACAGCGTTCTTCACGCGGGAGTTCCGGCGGCAGGGGCCGACGCACCGGCGAGGGGCGTAAGGCCGGCGGCACCGCCGGGTCAT
>NZ_JBLKSS010000040.1:0-8270 GCF_047607725.1 Sodalis sp. (in: enterobacteria)
CTATCATCGCCGGATTATCCATGATCTGACAGCCGTCCCTTATAGGATGCGGGTTCACTAGGCATCGTAGTGGAACATATTCTTACCGGGCCATACAACAAACCCACCAATAATTCAAGACGTCCTCCACGGGGTGCTTACGTATAGATAGGGCAATCGTAGCCGGCCAACTGCCAGTTACCGGGGACCTTGATGACGCAGGCGTCGGCGTCATCCTGCCTCAACCAGCTTTCCGGCACCGCTTCCGGGCGCGGGAAATAGCTGAATTGCCATTCGCCGTCCAACGACAGGTGGCTGGGCGAATCATCGCCGACGCGCGCGGCGTCCTTATCCCGGTAACTCATGAATGGCGCATGTGACGGCAGTTTGCCGTAATGGGTGACCGCCGGGTTTTCCCAGTCCCGCCGCGCCAGGATGTCTAACAGGGCGGCAGGGGCCGCCGGTCGCGGTTGATGAACAGCGTGGGTCATAATTCGCCTTACTCTAGACAAAGAGGACGTAGTACCGCAAAATGAATGATGTTATGCGCTAACATATTGTAAGCAGTTAACGGCTTTTACGTAGCGGTTCGCAAGCCTGTGTCGAAGTAAAGGTGATAATTTTCAAAGTAAAAACGATATTTTTGGCTTAATTAGCGACATTAATCACAAAATTGATTTATGTAAGCGCATGACTTTTTTCTGGCGCTTAGCGTTCTTCGCGCTTTGATTTATGATGTTAGGAAAATAATGATCAGCCCTGCGTTGGTCAGCGACAGGAACAATAACGTGAAGCATAAGAATCCCACCCTTGACGATGTCGCCCGCCAGGCCGGCGTTTCGTATCAAACGGTTTCCCGGGTGTTGAATGGATCGGCGCACGTGGCTGAAGCGACGCGCGCACGGGTGGAAAAGGCCATTAGCACGTTAAACTATGTGCCTAACCGGATGGCCCAGCAGTTGGCCGGCAAGCGGGGCTGCACCCTTGGACTCGTCACCGCATCGCTCGGTTTCCATGCGCCATCGCAAATTGCTTCCGCGATAAAGGGGGTCGCCGGCCAGTGCGGATTCAATGTCCTTATCGCCATGACCGACCAGCAGCACGAAACCGGGCTACAGGACGCTCTCAATGAGTTGAAGGCGCAGCGGGTGGAGGGTGTCATTATCAATTTACCGCTGGAAGCGGAGTGCGCTGCGCAGATCGTCGCCGCTAATCCCGAGCTCCTGTGCCTGTTCCTGGATGTCCCGCCGGATGCCGGCGTATTCCACGTGATGTTTAATCCCGGCGACGGTACGCGCGCAAGCGTCGACCATCTTTATCGGCTGGGTCACCGGCATTTCGCGCTGCTGGCCGGACCGCAAGAATCGGTTTCCGCGCGCCAACGGCTGGTCAGCTGGCAGCGGGCGCTGGAGGATTACGGTCTGCAACCGGTTGCAACAGCGCAAGGAGACTGGAGCGCCGCGAGCGGCTACCGTTGTATGGTGACGATGCGCCAGGCGCAGGTGGCGTTTAGCGCCGTACTGGTCGCCAACGATCAGATGGCCCTCGGCGCGGTTAGCGCACTGCAACAGCAACAGCTGGCGGTGCCGGAACACGTCTCGGTGATAGGGTATGACGATACGGAAGACAGCGCCTATTTCCTGCCGGCGTTGACCACCGTTTCACAGGATTTCAACCGGCTAGGGCAGGAGGCGGTGAACCGGCTGCTGGCGCGTTTGGGGCAGAGCGGCGCCGCGCGCGGGCAATCGATTATGCTACCCACGCATCTGGTGGTCCGCCATTCCACCGCCGCACCGCCGGACGGTAAGCCGAGTCTGGGCCTGTTGGCCGACGAGTTGCAGCGGATAGCGGCATTGTTGAGGCGCTGAGGCGGATACCGTCACCCCGTGCGCCGGCCGAAATTACGCCAGACACAGTAGGGGCTTGACGGCGCGGCCGGACCGGTAGAACAGCGACAGCGCCTCGCGCCAGCGGCTAAGCGGAAAGGGCGCTAGCGGCGATAATTGCGCGCGACGCAGTAAAGGCTAAAGCGCCGTGAAGGTATTTTACCAATCGGTAGCGGACATCCCGGCCAGGGCGTCGCGCAAATGGAACCGTTGCGGCACGGCGCCGCCGGGCGTTAGGGGGACAGGTTGCCCCGAGAGCAGACCGTAGCTTACCAATGTCGCGGCAGGGGGGAGGCCCGCCAGCAATGCGCTGCCCAGCCGTCCCCCCACGGCGTCGAAAACCAGGCTGCTTTGCGCCGCCAGCCGGAGGATTTCGTCCTGGCGGTCCATCGTCAGCGGCTGTAAGCCGAGCCGGCGCAAACGCGGCGCGTGTTCTGGCGCGCGGTGTATGCCTATGACCCGCCGCGCCCCGCCCGCCGGCGCCCATTGCCCCAGCAGACGTGCGCAGTCCGATCCTGCCGCGGTCAATATTATCTGCCGATCCCGCACCGGCCAGCGCCGCAGCATCAGCTGCGCCGCCAGCGGATTGATATAGCCAACGCAGCGCGATATCGTCCGCGATATCCGCCGGCACCAGCCATTGTCCGCTGCAGTTCAGCCGCTGTTGCCAGGTGCCGTCACCCCGTAGCGGCAGTACCCGTTGGCCAAGGCGAAAGGGCAAGGTGCTTGATGTAGCGACCACCTGGCCGAGTCCCTCGTAGCCCGCGACCCGCGGCGGCTGGACCCGGTGCGCATAGGCGCCGGTAATGGGGATCACATCGGAGGGGTTGATGGGCGCGGCAATCATCATGACCTGCACCTGGTTGGCGGCGGGCGTTGAGAGCGGGGCGGCCTCGAGTGACAAGACCGCTTCGGGGTGGCCGAAGCGGCGATACCACAGCGCACGATTCATCGGCTTAAATCGCTTTCTGCAGTCCTTCCCATTTACCGTCCGCCGGCTCGCCGGGCAGCGGCTTGGCTTCAATGAAGGTCAGTCCCAATACCTCGGAGGTATAGCGGCGGATCTCGTTGGTCAGCGCGAGGTTACCGTTGATTGTCTGGCCGTAGGAGGGCACCATCTCTTTGAGTTTACGCTGCCAGGCGTCGCTGGCTACCTGTTCTTTGAACATGGACGCCAGCAGCTCCAGCATGATGGGCGAGGCGGTGGAAGCGCCGGGCGAGGCGCCAAGCAACGCCGCCAGCGAGCCGTCGGCCGAGCTGACCACTTCGGTGCCGAACTGCAAAATACCGCCTTTGCCGGCGTCTTTTTTAATGACCTGCACCCGCTGGCCGGCCTCAATCAGCGACCAATCCGCCATATTGGCCTGCGGATAATATTCGCGCAGGGTGTTTAGGCGATCTTTATCCGACATCAACAGCTGGCTGATGAGATATCTCATCAGCGCGAAGTTATCCAGCCCGACGCGCAGCATGGGCAACAGATTTTGTCGCGTAAGCGAATGAAACAGATCCAACCAGGAGCCCCGCTTGAGGAATTTGCTGCTAAAAGTGGCAAAGGGGCCGAACAGCAGGGCTTGCTTGCCGTCCAGAATACGGGTATCGATATGCGGCACCGACATCGGCGGCGCGCCGACCGACGCTTTACCGTACACTTTGGCGTGATGGTTGCCGACCACCGCGGGGTTGGTCGCCACCAGAAATTGCCCGCCCACCGGGAAGCCGGCATAGCCGTTCACCTCGGGAATGCCGGATTTTTGCAACAGCGTCAACGAGGCGCCGCCGCCGCCGATAAAAACATGGCGCGCGCGCACCGTGGACTGCCGACCGCCGTTGCCGCCGTCGGCGACGCGCACGTTCCAGGTATGATCGGCGTTGGGCTTGATATCCACCACGTCATGCTGCAAATGCAAATGCAAATGGAACTGGGGATGAAGCTGCAGCGCCGCGAGCAGTTGCTGAGTCATTTCACCGAAGTTCACGTCGGTGCCCGTGTCCATGCGGGTGGCGGCTACTTTTTGGAAGGTGTCGCGCCCGTCCATGACCAGCGGCGCCCATTCGCGGATCTGCTGGGGATCTTCGGAGTAAGCCATGCCGCGAAACAGCGTACTGGTTTGCAGCGCATCGAAGCGCTGGCGCAAAAAGCGAATATTGTCCTCGCCCCAGACGAAGCTCATGTGCGGCACATCGTTGATAAAGGTATGTGGATTGGTGAGGATCCGTTGTTTGACCAGATAGGCCCAGAACTGGCGCGAGATTTCAAAGGATTCGTTTACCGCGACCGCTTTAGCGATATCCACCGTTCCCGTTGGGGTGAGGGTGGTATAGTTAAGCTCGCAAAAAGCGGCATGGCCAGTGCCGGCATTGTTCCAACCGTTGGAGCTTTCCTCCGCTGTTTTTTCCAGGCGTTCATACATATGAATAGTCCAGCCCGGCTCAAGCGCTTTCAGATAAGTTCCCAGCGTGGCGCTCATGACTCCGCCGCCAATCAGTACGATGTCCACCGGGGGTTTATCCGCAACCTGATGCTGTTTGGCTGACGCAGAGAGAGTCATACCAAGGGCTGCGATAAAATGCTCTTTCATGCGCAGTATCTCTTTTAAAAAAAATGAAGCCGACGCCCGGGCCATTTTCGTTCGGGTTGGCGCCCAAGGGAGTCTGCTAATACTCTTCGATTCTATTAGTCACTACCGGTTAAGTAAACTACAAAATTATTGCAACTGAGGCTAACAATAACGAATGCTAATTATTTATAATATATTGAAATTAATTATATAATAAATTGATGATTAACATATGATTAACCAAAATTTACCATCTTTATTTTAAAGCTATAACAAGGATTTTAAGTGTGATCCACTGCATAAAAATAAAGTAACGGTTTTAAATACTATAAGAATAAATTTTTCAGCATCTCATAATGTTAGGTCTGGGCGGACCGCCCGCGATAAAGTTGTTTTCATTGCCCGGCCGCTGATATGATTTTTATTACTACAGGGGTAATCAGGTTGCCCCGTCGCGCTTTCGCCCTGTGGCGCCGCTGTCGATGGGGACGGGCAACGTCGATTGACGGGCCTCGGGATGCCAGGGGATGACAGATGATTGAAATCAGATCGTATCGGGAGCGGGACAGGCAGGCGGTGACGGCCATCATTCTGCCGATCCAGCAACAAGAATTCGGCATCGCTATCAATGCCGCCGACCAACCCGATCTGCAGGACATCCGGGGTTTTTACCAATCCGGCAACGGCGGGTTTTGGGTGGCCTGCAACCAGGGAGAGGTGGTGGGAACCGTGGGTCTGAAAGATATCGGCGGCGGCCAGGCCGCGCTGCGTAAAATGTTCGTTAAATTCGGCTACCGCGGCGCGCCTTTGTTGGTGGCTGCAGGGCTGCTGGACCATGCGCGCGCCCATGCCCGCACGCACCGCATCAGCGATATTTATCTTGGTACCACCAACCAGTTTATCTCGTAAGCGTACGCCCAGCGCCGTCTGTTAATTCCCCATCAAGTTATTGAAGATGATGTCCATTATTTTTTTAATGGGCGCAATTCATGAAACAAACCCCACCAAAACCCTCAAGACGTCGTCCAAATTTCCCGCAGGACTTTAAAATTAAGCTGGTTGAGAGCAGGTGCTCCAGCCCGGCGTATCCATTGCCAAGCTGGCRCSRGWTRAMSRKMAAATTGTCATTGATACCGTTATCCCGTGCCAGCTTGGCAATGGATACGCCGGGCTGGAGCGCCTGCTCAACCAGCTTAATTTTAAAGTCCAGCGGGAAATTGGGACGACGTCTTGAGGGTTTTGGTGGGGGTTTGTTTCATGAATTGCGCCCATTAAAAAAATAATGGACATCATCTTCAATAACTTGATGGGGAATTAACAGACGGCGCTGGGCGTACGCTTACGTCCGGCGAGAGCGCCAAAGGGAAATACCCGCTGGAAGCCGTTACCATTATGGCCACCATTTGCCAGCGCCCCGATCGTATGCTGCCGAGCCGTATCGACGGCCAGCACGACAACCGTAAGTTACGCATTACCGAAGCCGTTTGCCGCGGTGCGGTCGAAACCGCAGAAAAACTGGAATCGCCTTTGATCGTGGTCGCCACAGAAGGCGGGAAATCCGCCAAGTCGGTACGCAAATATTTCCCGAAAGCGGAAATCCTGGCGTTGACCACCAATCCGCTGGCCGCCCGCCAGTTGCTGCTGAGCAAAGGGGTTGCCTGCCAGTTGGTGGAAGAGATCGCCTCGACCGATGATTTTTACCGCATCGGTAAAGCCATGGCGTTAGAAACCGGCTTGGCGGCCAAAGGCGATATTATCGTCATGGTCTCCGGCGCGCTGGTTCCGAGCGGCACCACCAACACCACCTCGGTGCATATGCTGTAAGCATCGGCAGCGGGCGCGTCCGTGCTCCCACTGATACCTTCGGGGCGGTCGCGGCGGCGCGATGGCCTCTGGCGTTGATGCGCGGCGTTCTCGGCGGGCGTTCGACAGAGATCCCAGGCTCCTGTTCAGGTGCCTTTTTTGTTGTCCGTCGCCGGTATTATTTAAAAAGTGTAATACTTATTAATTAGCGGGCATCTGCACAATACCTCATTTGGTACCAGAATGGTATAAAGAAACTTTATCTCTGGCCCTATTTCACGTCCACTACCCCGTCGTCGTTACCGGTAATTGGCCGAGTGGACAAAAGAATCACGCCAAAGAAATAAAATATGTAGCGCGGCCAATTTCGATAGCACGTTTTGCCGCCGGCTTAATCGGAGAAATCTTATGGCCGCAAGGCTTCTAGCCCGTTTTTTTTAACCACTCTGTAAAATAAGATGTTTCTTTGAGCGGTCGATCGAATTTAATCGTTTTATTCGCAAAATTTATTCTCATTCGAAAATAGTTTGTGTAATACTTGTAATGCTACATGGAGATTAACTCAATCTAGAGGGTATTAATAATGAATCGTACTAAACTGGTACTGGGCGCGGTAATTCTGGGTTCCACTCTGCTGGCTGGCTGCTCTAGCAACGCTAAAATCGATCAGCTGTCCTCCGACGTTCAGACTCTGAACGCCAAAGTTGACCAGATCAGCAACGACGTGAACGCACTGCGCTCCGACATACAGGCTGCTAAAGACGACGCTGCCCGTGCTAACCAACGTCTGGACAACCAAGCCACCTCTTACCGTAAGTAAGAGTTCCTGTCTTGATTGGGAATGGCGCACGTTGTGCGCCATTTTTTTTGCCTGACGGGCAGGCCCGAGGGCCTACGCCTTTCCCCAGGCGCTCGATGCGCTATCTCCCCTCTCCTTACACCACTGGCGCTGTATCCCTTACGGATTACATGCCCGCAGACGTCCCAGGCGGCGCGCTATGGCCTTTGATAGCCCTAAGTATGAGAACACCTCGTCGTCGATAGCGGTACGCCGGCAGATAGGCTGACGGTGCGCGCCAGCATGGGCTAATGGCCCGCCTGGCGGTGCGCTTAGCTTCGATAGCGGCTTACCCGCCGGTTTGCCCAACGCTCGGCATGCCCCTTTACTTCTTTGCGTTACCAAAAACAACAACGGACGCGACGCCGGCTACGCCGGTGCGTCCGTCTTTACGGATAGTGATACACTCAGCTCGGCCCGATGGGCCAGCCGTTCGCCACGCGGCGGGTCATACTCCCGGGGCTGCGTCGGGGGCAGTGCCTTGCGCCGCTTGCTCCACGGCTGCGGGAGACGTAGGCGTGACCAGTTCACCGTTATTGATCAATACCGGCATCCCAGAGCGGCGCGCCACCGCCTGTTTCACCATGGCGCGATCCGTTGCGGGCTGCGCGACAAATTTTGCCGTCCGGGCATTCAAGCGAATCGGTGATGTCTGCGGATCGTCCTTCTCCGAACGGGAAAGCGGCTGATGGACTTCCACATAACGCTTGCCGTCAGGCTCCACCGCCACTTTCACCGGTTCATTAATCACCTGTACGCTATTGAACAACGCTTCAATATCGTCGGGTCGTAAGCGGATACAGCCGGAGCTGACCCGCATACCGATGCCGAAATTGGCGTTAGTGCCGTGGATAAGATAGGTGCCGGTACCGGCCGCCAGCCGCAGCGCATACAACCCCATCGGGTTTTTCGGCCCCGCCGGCACCACCGCGGGCAGCGTGATGCCCTGTTCTTTGAGATAAATTTTACGGATGTTGGCGGTTGGCGTCCAGGTCGGGTTGGGGATTTTTTGACTGATTGAGGTCACCATAACCGGCGTGTTGCGCCCCATGCAGATTCCGACGTATCCGATCATCTGTTCCGGCGACATCCGATCAGTTATTCCGATATTTTCCGATCACCCACTCCAGTGATATTCGATCACGTGTTCGCTCATCTTCTGACTCGGTTTTAGTCTATTTTTCCTGTGCTGGCTACTCCTTG
>NZ_JBLKSS010000041.1:0-39199 GCF_047607725.1 Sodalis sp. (in: enterobacteria)
TGATGGTTCGGCGGTGAGTGTAACCGCCAGTAGCTCAGCCTGCTGTGTAGTGGGGATTTTAGGTTGGACACCGAACTTGCCCTGACGGTAGAGCTGGCGCCAGTTGAACAGCAAATTGTCATTGATACCGTTATCCCGTGCCAGCTTGACAATGGATACACCGGGCTGGAGCGCCTGTTCAACCAGCTTAATGTTAAAGTCCAGCGGGAAATTGGGACGACGTCTTGAGGGTTTTGGTGGGGTTTGTTTCATGAATTGCGCCCATTAAAAAAATAATGGACATCATCTTCAATAACTTGATGGGGAATTAACAGACGGCGCTGGACGTACGCTTACAATAAATTTATGGTTTAATTTCTCTGTCTTTGAAGGGATTATAAAAGGTGGGGAATTATAATATGTCTAATATTGATGTCATGCTTAATATGCGTGCGCCGGCGTGTATCTACGCAATGGGCTTTTTAACGGGGAATAAGGCATCAGCGCCTGTGCAGATCCAAGGGAGGTGGTGAGATGAAATGGCTGGATCATGAAGCGATTGATTACATCAGTTACGGTGCCGCTATCCTTGCCAACGGCGGTGGAGGCGACCCCTATATCGGTAAAATCATGGCACAGCGGGCAATTGTCGAGTACGGGCCTATTCGATTATTAACGTTAGATGAGCTTCAGCCGGAAGAATTGCTGCTGGCGACGGGCATGATAGGTTCTCCGGCCGTGATGATGGAAAAGTTGCCAAACGGTCAGGAATCCCTGACGGCCTGCCGAATTATCGCTCAGCATATGGGCCGTTCTTTATCCGCTATTTACCCGATAGAAACCGGCGGCATCAATTCACTGTTGCCGCTGGCCTCGGCCTGTATTCTCGGGCTACCCGTCATGGACGTCGACGCCATAGGCCGGGAAGTTCAGCAAGCGCGCGCCGCGCGCCGCAACGTTATCGATACCCTAACGGCACTGCTGCACGGCGTCGTGCTGTTTCGCGGTAAAGCGAATCGGGTAAACCAGCGTAGCGAAGGCGGTTTCAATCACTGCACCGCCTGTTTTGTCGGCGTGGACAACGATAGCGGCGGCCGCTTTGACGTGCTCTTTCAGAACGAATACTTGCTGGCACGGCGAGACGATCGGCCGCTGTGCATGACGCCGGATCTGATTATTCTACTCGATGAGGAAACGGGGCTGCCGATTCTGGGCGAAAGGCTTTGTTATGGGATGCGCGTGGTGGCGCTAGGCGTTCCCGCCCATGAAAAATGGCGGACGTCGCGGGGAATCGAGGTATGCGGACCGCGTTATTTTCACTATCAAAATGACTATACGCCGGTGGAGACGCTGGCGGCCCGGTGCAAGGAGGAAAGCGCATGAGTATGTCTTTGGGGATCGATGTCGGTGGCACCCATATAGATGCGGTGCTGCTGGATGCGCGGCAAAGGATTATCGCCCATACTAAACAGCCCACCAGCGTTGACGTTATGCAGGGAATTGGTCAGGCGTTGGCGGCCCTGCTGGCTTTGGTCAAAGTGGACCGCGGCGACATACGCCGGGCGATGCTCGGCACGACCCATTGCACCAATGCTATCGTTGAGCGTAAAGGTTTACAGCCGGTGGCGCATTTCCGCCTCGGCGCACTGGCCTCGCTGGCGGTACCGCCGTTAAGCGATATGCCGGCCGATTTCCGCGCGCGCTTGCCGGTACGGCTGTTTACCCTTGCCGGCGGCTATCATTACAACGGCGAGATATTATCAGCCCTGGATGAATCAGCGCTGCGCCAACAGTTGCAGGCGGTAAAAGGGTCGGTACGCGAGGTCTCGGTCTGCGGTATTTTTTCATCGGTGGTGGCCGAGCAGGAGCAGCGGGTCGCGGCCCTAGCGCGCGAGATCCTGGGGGCAAAAACGCCGATCTCCCTGTCATCGGAAATCGGTTCCATCGGCCTTTTGGAGCGGGAGAACGCCACGGTGCTGAACGCGGCGTTGTGCGGGATTGCGCACACCCTCACCGAGGGTTTTCGTCAGACGCTGGCACGGCAGGGGATCATTGCCGAACTGTTTTTCGGTCAGAATGACGGTACGCTGATGCCTCTGCATCAGGCGCGGACTTTCCCAATCCTGACAATCGCCTCCGGGCCCACAAACAGTCTGCGAGGCGCGGCCAGGCTATCGAGTCTGCAAGAGGCGCTGGTGGTCGATGTGGGCGGCACGACCACGGACATCGGCGTTTTGTGCGGCGGATTTCCCTGCCAGTCGGCGATGGAGGCTGAAATAGGCGGAGTACGTACTAACTTCCGCATGCCGGATATCGAGTCTATCGGCCTTGGGGGCGGTTCAGTGGTCACTCTGGACGCGGACGGCGACATCAGCGTCGGACCGGAGAGCGTGGGCTATGCCTTGCCGCAGCGGTCGCTGGTCTTTGGCGGCGACACCCTAACGGTGACGGATATCGCGGTGGCCCGCGGCTGGGCGGACATTGGCAACGCCGGGCGGGTCGCGCATTTGTGCCCGTCAATGGTGGCTCGGGTGGCGGAGCATTATGTGGCGATGGTTGAAAAATGCCTTGCGCGTATGAATACCAGCCGGCATGACATGCCGGTAATCCTGGTGGGGGGCGGCGCGGCGTTGCCAACGCCACCGGTGTGGCTATTGCCCAGGTCAGCGGTAGCGTGGATACCATTGTTTTACCGGGCGATGAGTCGCTGGAGTCGTGCCTGCGGCGGGCGGAACATCAGGCGCGAGAGGCGGCCATCGCCGCCGGCGAGCTGCCGGAGACGGTGGATATTATCGAGCTGGATTCGCTGTCTCTGGGTTATATGCCCGCTAATGCAGTCAGGATCCGGGCCCGGGCGATGGGCACGCTTGCCCCCGAGCGTTAGTCGGCGTTCGCAGGGGGAACTGGCCGTGGCGCATTTTGCTAAAAGGTGGTCAAATCCGCTAAGCCGCTTCGACGTCCTTTACCCGTTAATCAGCAAGAACAGCCGTTTAGGCGAATGCCAACTTGGCATGGTTCTTGTAATACACCCAGAGAGCAAAATTCACCGKCGCGGCGGGCGCTATCGCGCCCAATAAGGAGTCACCCATGCTGGAAATATTTTTTGTCATTGGTTTTTTTCTCATGCTGTTGTTGACCGATATCTCGGTGTTAGGCGTGCTGGTGGTGGGGTCGCTGGCGATGCTGTTTGCCGGGCTGTTCGTCACGGCGGTCAAATTGCTGCCGTGGCTGTTGGTCGCGTTAGCGGCGGCTTGGCTATGGCGTGCGATAAACAAACCGACGCCGCCGCGCTCGCGGTTTGATTCCCGCATGCGCTAGGTCTTCGGCGCGAAAATGGGGGATGGATCACAGCTTTGAGTTTTACTCCCCAGGGCGATATTTTTTTCTTAAGACGGCTGCTAAGATAAACTCGCTTTAGACTCATTGATTTCATCATTGCCGGGCAATAATAGCGGCGGCAAGCTGCATGGTCCGGCAAATTCTGCTCTGCCCCTACATTTTTACAGTGTGTTATGTCATAGCGTAATGTGACGGGCTCCCCTCGGGAAGCCCGTTGTTTTTTCGGCGGGAGTGAGACGCCCCGGGCCAGGCGGCATTCTGCCGTCACGGGATAAACAGTAACGACCCGTTGGTCTGCCGGCTCTCAAGCGCCTGATGTGCCCGCTGCACCTCGGCCAGCGGAAATTTTTGCTGTTCGGGCACGTCGAATTTGATCACCCCTCAGGCAATCATGCTGAACAGTTCATCGGCGGCGTGCTTAAGGCTTGCGGCATCGGTGATATAGCCGTTAATCGATGGGCGTGTGACGTACAGTGAGCCCTTTTGATTCAAGATCCCCAGATTGACGCCGGTGACCGGACCGGCCCCGAGGAGTTGCCGAAACTGACCATCAATCCGCGGCGGCGCAGGCAGTCGAGGGAGGCTTCCCAGGTATTTTTTCCAACCGAATCGTACACCACGTTAACCTTGTTACCGTGGGTCAAAGCCGCCCCGCGCTCAGGCACATTTTCTTCGCGGTAATTTATTGTTTCCCAGGCGCTCGCCCGTTTCGCCAACGCCGCTTTTTCCGCGCTGCCGACGGTGCCGATCATCTTCGCACCCAGCGCTTTCGACCACTGGCAGGCGATATGCCCAACGCCGCTGGCCGCCGCATGGAACAAGAAGATCTCATTCGGCTTGATTTCGTAAGTCTGGCGCAGCAGATAAAACACCGTCAGACCTTTTAAGAAAGTGGCCGCGGCCTGTTCAAAGGAAATGGCCGAGGGTCACTGGGCCAGTTTTTCCGCCGGCACATTATGCACCGTGGCGTAGGCGCCCTGCGGGGACTGGGCGTACACCACCCGGGCGCCGGTGTTGAACCCCTCGACGCCGGGGCCAACTTTGCTCACTACGCCGGCCGCTTCCGTGCCGAGGCCCGAGGGCAGCGATGGCGTGGGGTAGAGGCCGGAACGGACATAGGTATCGATATAATTGATGCCGATGGCTTTATTTTCGATCTGTACCTCGCCCGGACCGGGATCCACGGGCGTGAAATCCACATATTCCATCACTTCCGGTCCGCCGTGGGCGGCAAACTGTATACGCTTAACCATCACTCTTCCTCCAATTAAGATATCTTTAATAACCATAAGCCTTGCGGCGTGGTTTGCAAAGCGCATAGGATCTCGACCAGAGAGAGGATACAATGCGCCCTTATCCAAGCACTTCTTGATAGGTAAAGTACCCTTTCATGTCAGAAAAAAAACCGTCTAACAAAGCAAATTTTCCCCGCGACCGTCAGGTTGAAGGTCTGAAGATGCCGCCCCATTCGCTGGAAGCGGAGCAGTCGGTGCTGGGCGGTTTGATGCTGGATAACGAACGCTGGGACAACGTCGCCGAACGGGTGACCGGCAACGATTTTTTTAACCACCCGCACCGTTTTATCTTTAACGAGATGCAGCGTCTGTTGGAGCTGGGCAAGCCTATCGATCTGATCACGCTTTCGGAATCTCTGGAACAAAAAGGGGAATTGGACGCCGTTGGCGGGTTCGCCTATCTGGCGGAGCTCTCGAAAAATACCCCCAGCGCCGCGAATATTTCCGCTTATGCCGATATTGTGCGCGAACGGGCCGTGGTGCGGGAAATGATCGCCGTCGCCCATGAGATTGCCGATGCCGGTTACGATCCCCAGGGGCGCAGCAGCGAGGATCTGCTGGATCTGGCGGAGTCGCGGGTATTCCAGATAGCGGAGAACCGCGCCAGCAAAGATGAAGGCCCGAAGAGCATCGACCGTATTCTTGAAGATACGGTGGCGCGCATCGAACAGCTTTACCAGAAGCCGCACCACGGCGTTACCGGCGTCTCCAGCGGCTATTTGGACCTGGATAAAAAGACCGCCGGCATGCAAAAGTCGGATTTGATCATTGTCGCCGCGCGCCCGTCCATGGGGAAAACCACCTTTGCCATGAACCTGTGCGAAAACGCCGCCATGACCGAGGACAAACCGGTGCTGATCTTTAGCCTGGAAATGCCCGGCGAGCAGATCATGATGCGTATGCTGGCGTCGCTGTCGCGCGTCGATCAAACCCGGATTCGTACCGGCCAACTGGACGATGAGGACTGGGCGCGCATTTCCAGCACCATGGGGATCTTGCTGGAAAAACGCAACATGTATATCGATGACTCGTCAGGGTTGACCCCGACAGAAGTGCGGTCGCGCGCGCGGCGGGTATTCCGCGAACACGATGGCCTGAGTCTGATTATGATCGACTATCTCCAACTGATGCGCGTACCGTCGCTGTCCGATAACCGTACCCTGGAAATCGCGGAAATCTCCCGGTCGTTGAAGGCGCTGGCTAAAGAGCTGCAGGTGCCGGTGGTGGCGCTATCGCAGTTGAACCGAAGCTTGGAACAACGCGCCGATAAGCGCCCCGTCAACTCCGATTTGCGCGAGTCCGGCTCAATCGAGCAGGATGCCGACCTGATTATGTTTATCTACCGCGATGAGGTCTATCACGAGAATAGCGATATGAAGGGGATCGCTGAAATTATTCTCGGCAAGCAGCGTAACGGCCCTATCGGCACCGTGCGGCTAACCTTCAATGGACAATGGTCACGATTCGACAATTATGCCGGCCCGCAATATGGCGATGAGTGATGCCCCACGGCGCATTTTTTTTTCTTATCGCGCTCCCATTTTTGACGCTTTTTGTGTTAACTCAATCGTCACTCAATTCGCTTTATTTGATATTGTGATTAGTGGGTGCAACGTTGCACCCACTAATCCAGGAGAGCTGCAGCGTGTTCCAAAATGTTGATGCTTATGCGGGAGACCCCATCCTTACGCTGATGGAAACCCATAAACAGGATCCGAGCCCTGATAGGGTCAATCTAAGTATCGGCCTTTATTACAACGAACAGGCGATTATCCCGCAGCTGCGAGCGGTGGCGCAGGCCATGCTGCTCGCCCGTCCGGCGCTAAGCTCATCCTCCTACTTTGCCGATGGAAGGGCTGTCAACCTACAGCAGCGCCACCCAGGCGCTGCTGTTCGGGGAGGATCATCCGATGCGCAACGCCACGATTCAGACCGTGGGCGGGTCGTCGGGGGCATTAAAAGTCGGCGCGGATTTCCTGAAATGCTACTTTCCGGATTCGCAGGTCTGGGTCAGCGATCCAACGTGGGAAAACCACGTGGCCATTTTCATCGGTGCCGGATTCCAGGTTAATCGTTATCCTTATTTCGACGGTGAGAAACTGGGCGTCAATTTTGACGCGATGCTGGCCTGTTTTCAGCAATTGCCGCAGCGGAGCATTGTGCTGCTGCATCCGTGCTGCCATAACCCGACCTGCTCGGACCTGACCCGGTCCGAATGGGATCGGATCATCGAAGTGGTGGCGGAACGTCAGCTCATTACTTTCCTGGATATCGCCTACCAGGGGTTCGGCGACGGGTTGGAAGAAGACGCTTATGCGGTGCGCGAAATAGCGCGTCAGGAGTTACCTTGTCTGGTAAGCCACTCTTTCTCCAAGATTTTCTTCCTGTATAGCGAACGGGTGGGAGAGCTGTCGATTGTGTGCGATAGCGCGAGCGAAGCCGAGCGCGTGCTGGGCCAGTTAAAGGCGACCGTGCGCCGCAACTACTCCAGTCCGCCGAACTTCGGCGCTCAAGTGGTGGCGCAGGTGCTGAACGAGCCGGCATTGAATGCCCTGTGGCGTGAGGAAGTGGCGGCGATGCGCCTGCGCATTCTGGCAATGCGCCAGAGCCTGGTGGCGGCATTAAAGGTCGCGCTACCCGAGCATCCATTCGACTATTTGCTGCGTCAGCGGGGCATGTTCAGCTATACCGGCCTCAGTCCGGCGCTGGTGGCGCATTTGCGCGAAGTCTACGGCGTCTATCTGATCGACAGCGGCCGTATGTGTCTGGCCGGGTTGAATACCGCTAACGTCGGCAAAGTGGCCCAAGCCTTCGCGGCAGTGCAGTAGGCGCGACCGATTTTCCCCTGCTCCTGTGTAGCCACTATACTGAGTGGTAAAAAGGAGCAGGTATTATGTGGTACCAACAAACCCTGACCTTGAAAGCCCAACCGCGCGGCTTTCATCTGGTTACCGATGAAATCGTTTCCCAACTGACGTCGTTGAGCGCTGTCCGTACCGGGCTGCTTCATTTATTGCTGCAACATACTTCCACTTCCCTGACGCTAAATGAAAATTGCGATCCCACCGTCAGAACCGATATGGAAAACCATTTTTTACGTCAGGTCCCGGAATCGGCCCCCTACCAGCACGAGTATGAAGGGGCGGATGACATGCCGGCACATATCAAATCTTCTCTGCTTGGCACCTCACTGTTATTGCCCGTCGGTCATGGCACGCTGTTGTTGGGCACTTGGCAGGGAATTTGGCTGGGTGAGCATCGTAATTGCAGCGGCCGCCGCCCTATCGTCGCCACTTTGCAGGGGAAATAATTCATGGATCAATCGACGCTGTTAAGTTATTGCATGACCAAACCGGGCGCGGTACAGAGCGTACGTCAGGAGTGGTAGGCAAACCAGATTAAAGTCGGGGAGGTGATGTTTGCCATGACCCATACCGTGGACGGTAGACCGGCGGTATCGCTGAAAGACAGCGCCGAAATGGCCGAGGCATTACGTAGCGCGTTTAACGCGGCGGTGCCGGGCGAGCGGCTGAATAAAGCCCACTGGAGCACGCTGTTTCTTGACGGCGATATCCCTGATTCACAGTTTTATCAGCTGGTGGACGCTTCCTGGCAATGGGCGGTGTCAGGCCTGCCGGAAGCGACGCGCCAAACGCTGAATATCTGAAGCGGCGGTGTTCCGTCCGCAACGGAAAACCCGCGTGCCGCGAGGCATAGCGGCGGCCTGGCACGGTATTACCAAAAGGCCGCGTTCAGACCCTGAGGCGCTTCTGAAGCGGCGGTCTCTGAGGCGCTAACGCGCCGGCGGTTCCGCGGCCAAGGCGCTAGACGTCAGCGGAGGTCGCGAGGCACTCTCTTCCCGTCTGTCCGGCCGCACCCTAGGCTTTTTGCAGCGCGCGTTCGAGAATGGGACGCAGGAAGCGCGCGGTATGGGACGCTTTACAGGCCGCCACCGTTTCCGGCGTGCCGGCGACCAAAATTTCACCGCCGCCGTTACCGCCCTCCGGGCCAAGATCAACGATCCAATCGGCGGTTTTGATTACGTCCAGGTTATGCTCAATCACCACGATGGTATTGCCCTGATCCCGCAGCTGATGCAGCACCACCAGCAATTGCTGAATATCGGCGAAATGCAGACCGGTCGTCGGCTCGTCGAGGATATACAGCGTTTGGCCGGTGCCACGCTTGGACAGCTCGCGCGCCAGCTTGACCCGCTGCGCCTCGCCGCCGGACAGCGTGGTGGCGGATTGCCCTAAGCGGATATAGGACAGACCGACATCTATCAGCGTCTGCAGTTTGCGCGCCAGGGCAGGAACGGCGTCGAAAAACTCGCGCGCTTCTTCGATGGTCATCTCCAGCACCTGATGGATATTCTTGCCCTTATATTTCACTTCCAGGGTTTCACGGTTGTAGCGCTGGCCCTTGCAGTGATCGCAGGGAACATAAATATCCGGCAGGAAATGCATTTCCACCTTGATGACGCTATCGCCCTGGCAGGCTTCGCAGCGCCCGCCGCGCACGTTGAAGCTGAAACGGCCGGGCGTATAACCGCGGGCGCGGGATTCCGGTACACCGGCGAACAACTCGCGCACCGGCGTAAACACGCCCGTGTAGGTCGCGGGATTGGAGCGCGGCGTCCGGCCGATAGGACTTTGATCGATATCGATGACTTTATCGAAATGCTCCAGGCCCTGCACATCGCGATAGGGCGCCACTTCGGTAGTGGTAGCGCCGTTAAGCTGGCGCTGCGCTACCGGGAACAGCGTGTCGTTGATAAGCGTGGATTTGCCCGAGCCGGAAACGCCGGTGATGCAGGTAAATAGCCCCACCGGCAGGGTCAGCGTCACGTCCTTGAGATTATTGCCGCGCGCGCCGACCAGCTTCAATACCCGGGTGGGGTCCGCCGGGATGCGCGCCTGAGGAATGGAGATTTCCTGCTTGCCGCTGATGAACTGGCCGGTCAGCGACGCCGGATGGGCCATGATCTCCTCGGCGGTGCCTTCGGCCACCACCTCGCCACCGTGTACGCCGGCGCCCGGACCGATATCTATAATGTGATCGGCGGCGCGGATAGCGTCCTCGTCGTGCTCCACTACGATCACCGTATTGCCGAGATCGCGCAGATGCACCAGGGTTTCCAGCAACCGCTCGTTATCACGCTGATGCAAACCGATGGAAGGTTCATCCAGCACATACATCACGCCCACCAGGCCGGCACCAATCTGGCTGGCTAAACGGATGCGCTGCGCCTCGCCGCCGGACAGCGTTTCCGCCGAACGCGACAGGGAAAGGTAGTTCAGGCCGACGTTGACCAGAAACTTCAGCCGATCGCGGATCTCTTTCAGTACTTTTTCAGCGATTTTGGCGCGCTGACCGCTCAGTTTCATGTCGTCGAAAAACGCCAACGCATGGCCGATGCCCATCTCGGAAATTTCCGGCAGGGTGGTGTGCTCCACGAAAACGTGGCGGGCTTCACGCCGCAGACGGGTCCCGCCGCAGGTGGCGCAGGGACGGTTGCTGATATATTTGGCCAGCTCTTCCCGCACCGCGGTGGACTCGGTTTCCTTATAGCGGCGCTCCATGTTCGGTAGCACCCCTTCAAACGGGTGGCGCCGCACCGAGGTGTCGCCGCGATCGTTAATATATTTAAATTCGATGTTTTCCTTGCCGGACCCGAAAAGAATTTTTTGCTGAACCGTCGGACTCAGCGCATGGAACGGCGCCTCGACGTCGAACTTATAGTGTTCGGCCAACGAGCGCAGCATCTGGAAATAATAGAAGTTGCGCCGATCCCAGCCGCGAATGGCGCCGCCAGCCAGGGAGATGTCCTGATTTTGCAATACCCGATCGGGATCAAAGTACTGCTGCACACCGAGCCCGTCGCAGGTGGGGCAGGCGCCAGCCGGGTTGTTGAAGGAGAAAAGCCGGGGCTCCAGCTCAGGCATGCTATAGCCGCAGATCGGGCAGGCGAAGTTGGCGGAAAACAGCAGTTCTTCCGCTTTTTCGTCATCCATATCCGCCACCACCGCGGTACCACCTGAGAGACCGAGCGCGGTTTCAAAGGATTCCGCCAGGCGCTGTGCGAGATCCTCGTGCACCTTGAAACGATCGACCACGACTTCGATGGTATGTTTTTTTTGCAGCTCGAGTTTCGGCGGATCCGACAAATCGCAGACCTCCCCGTCGATACGCGCCCGGATATAGCCCTGCGTCGCCAAATTTTCCAGCGTTTTGCTGTGCTCCCCCTTGCGCTCTTTCACGATGGGCGCCAGGAGCATCAGTCGTTTGCCTTCCGGCTGCGACAGCACATTATCCACCATCTGGCTAACGGTCTGCGCCGCCAGTGGTACATCATGATCCGGGCAGCGCGGTTCGCCGACGCGGGCGTACAAAAGACGCAGATAATCGTGGATTTCGGTTATCGTTCCCACCGTCGAGCGCGGATTATGGGACGTGGATTTTTGTTCAATCGAAATGGCGGGCGACAGCCCTTCGATATGATCCACATCCGGTTTTTCCATCAACGACAGAAACTGCCGGGCATAGGCAGAAAGCGACTCGACATAGCGACGCTGGCCCTCGGCATAGAGCGTATCAAACGCCAGCGATGATTTCCCGGAGCCTGATAAGCCGGTAATCACTATCAATTTATCGCGGGGTATCACCAGACTGATGTTTTTCAGGTTATGGGTACGAGCACCACGAACTTCAATCTTATCCATTCAACTAATCCCAACACCGGATGAACTAGGGTGGCCTGTGCGGTTGACAAAACAAAACCGAGGCGGCGCGAAACAGTCAATTATGGCACAAAAAAAACTGAATGAATATCCAGTATTGATTGTAACAAATAACTCTGCTTCACCCAGTTTCTCGCTGCGCAGTCCAAGTTTCTAAACATGTTCTTTAAGTGTTGGCAATGGTAAACTTGAGCGATTAAACTTAGTCATTCATCTTATCAGGAGATCCCCATGGCCAGCAGAGGCGTTAATAAAGTGATTCTAGTCGGAAACCTGGGCCAGGATCCGGAAGTCCGCCATATGCCTAACGGTGGTGCGGTAGCCAACATCACTCTGGCCACCTCTGAGAGCTGGCGCGACAAGCAGACCGGCGATACCAAGGAGAAAACGGAATGGCACCGCGTGGTGCTGTTTGGCAAGCTGGCCGAGGTGGCGGGTGAATATTTACGTAAGGGCTCCCAGGTGTATATCGAGGGATCACTGCAGACCCGCAAATGGCAAGACCAGAGCGGCCAGGATCGATACACCACCGAGGTGGTGGTCAATATAGGCGGCACGATGCAAATGCTCGGCGGTCGACAGGGCGGCGCGGCGGGCGGTAACGCCGGTAGCACGCAGCAGGGCGACTGGGGACAGCCGCAGCAGCCGCAGGGCAATAACGCGCCGGCGGCGCGCCCCGCGCAGAACGCAGCGCCGGCGCCCAGCAACGAGTCGCCGATGGACTTTGATGACGATATTCCGTTCTGAGGCTAACCTTAGACAACATTGTCAATAATGCGCAAATACAACCTCCTATAACCAGGAGGTTTTTTTTGTTTTAACTTGACGCTGAAGACGTTAACGGTAATGGGGTGATTTAATGAATATCATATCCTTTACTTTCACGTACACTATTTAGTGGCCTACTTAAAATAACAGGCGGGACACGCGCAGGCCGGTCTGGCCGAGGGTGGTATATTCCATAGTCATCTCCAGATGAAAAGCGCCGTAAAGGGAAATAATAAGTATAGGCACCGGCGACGGCGACGCGGGCTACCGATAACGGCTTTACGTGACTAACGGCACAAATGGCGCAAAAGCGGATAAAAATCGGCGCGGGCGTAAAGGCGTCATGGGCGCTCAGTGCCGGGGGAAACAGCACAAGCGTCTACGCCGGAAAACCGGCGCCAACGCGGGAGGGGAGGCTTCCGGCAACGGCCGCGCGCGCCCGCGCCGCGGGCTTAGGCCAGCCAGTTCTCTATTTGCCGGCGGATCCCTGCGCCGTCGAGGCCCAGATCGGCGCGGATCTCCTCTTGGCCACCCTGGGGGATGAAATGGTCAGGCAGGCCGATGTTCAATACCGGCACCTGCAGCCGCTGGTGCATGACGAATTCGTTCACGCCGCTGCCGGCGCCGCCCATTATGGCATTCTCCTCAACCGTCACCAGCGCCTGATAACTGGCTGCCAGTTCCTTTATGAGCGCGCCGTCGAGTGGTTTGACGAAGCGCATATCCACAAGCGTCGCGTTCAGCGCCGCCGCCGCCGCCTCGGCCTGGGGCAACAAGGTGCCGAAATTGAGAATCGCCACGCCGGCGCCCTGGCGGCGCACTACCCCTTTACCCAGCGGCAATTCATACAGCTCGCTGAGCGAGGCGCCGGTGCCGTTACCGCGCGGATAACGCACCGCGCTCGGCCCTGCCCGATAGTGATACCCCGTGTGCAGCATCAGCCAGCACTCGTTTTCGTCGCTGGGCGTCATGATGAGCATGTTGGGAATACAGCGCAGGTAAGAGAGATCGAACGCACCCTGGTGGGTCTGGCCGTCGGCACCCACGACGCCGCCGCGATCGATGGCGAACAGCACCGGCAGATTCTGAATCGCCACGTCGTGGATCACCTGATCGTAGGCGCGCTGCAAAAAGGTGGAGTAGATAGCGACCACAGGGTGATAACCGCCGATCGCCAGACCCGCGGCGAAGGTGACCGCATGCTGCTCGGCGATGGCGACATCAAAATACTGGCGCGGATATTGGCGTGAAAAGGCAACCATGCTGGAGCCTTCGCGCATGGCGGGGGTAATCGCCATCAACTTATCATCGCCGGCGGCGGTAGCGCATAGCCAATCGCCGAAAATGGCCGAGTAGGAGGGGCATCCGCCGCCGCTTTTCGGCAGGGTGCCGATTTGGGGATCGAATTTCGGCACCGCATGCCAGCTGATGGGGTCTTTCTCCGCCGGCGCATAGCCGCGGCCTTTTTTGGTCATGATATGCAGCAGCTGTGGGCCTTTCTTGGCACGCATATTTTTCAGCGTCTGCACCAGACCCTGCACATCATGGCCGTCCACCGGGCCGATATAGTTAAATCCCAGCTCCTCGAACAGCGTGCCCGGCACCACCATACCTTTAATGTGCTCTTCGGTGCGCTTCACCAGCTCCTTGATCGGCGGAATGCCGGACAGAACCTTTTTGCCGCCCTCGCGCAGGGTGGAGTAAAGCTTGCCGGACAGGATCTGCGCCAGATGATTATTGAGCGCCCCAACGTTTTCCGAAATGGACATTTCATTGTCGTTAAGCACCACCAGCAAATCGGATTTGATATCGCCGGCGTGATTCATGGCCTCGAACGCCATACCGGCGGTGATGGCGCCATCGCCGATAACGCAGACCGTGCGGCGGCCCAAGCCCTCATGCTCCGCCGCCACCGCCATGCCGAGCCCGGCGCTAATGGAGGTGGAGGAGTGGCCTACCGATAACTGGTCATATTCGCTTTCGCCCCGCCACGGAAACGGATGCAGGCCGTTGCGCTGGCGGATGGTGGCGATGCGATCCCGACGTCCGGTCAGGATTTTGTGCGGATAGGCCTGATGGCCGACATCCCAAATCAGCCGATCGAACGGCGTGTTATAGACGTAATGCAGCGCCACCGTCAGTTCCACCGTCCCCAGCCCCGAGGCGAAATGGCCACTTGAGCGGCTGACGCTGTTGAGCAAAAATTGCCGCAGCTCGTCGCACAGCGCCACCAGACTCTCTTTGGGTAACTGGCGCAGCTCCATAGGATTATCGGCCAGGACCAGCGTCGGGTATTTCTTTGTATCAAGGCTCATGGGGTACTCATATCTGAGGTATAAAAAACCACATCACTTATTTGTCACGTTCAATAATATAGCGCGCCAGCGCCACCAGCGTGGCGGTATCATAACCGAGTGCGGCGACACATTCTAAGGATGCTAGCGATTCGTGATACAGATCCTGAGCCTTGGCCCGCGCCATGTCCAGTCCCAGCAGGGCCGGATAGGTGCTTTTGCCTAATTCCTGGTCCGCTCCCTGCCGCTTGCCGGTGGTTTGGCTGTCGCCCACGACATCAAGAATATCGTCTTGTACCTGGAAAGCCAGGCCGATGGCGGCGGCGAATCGATCGAGATAGCCCAGCGCCGGGCCGCCGCATTCGCCGGCCGCCAGCGCGCCCATCCGCACCGCTGCGTGAATAAGGGCGCCGGTCTTGTGCCGGTGAATTGTCTCCAGACGCGCGGCGGACACCTGCTGACCCTCCGCCGCCAAGTCCAGCGCCTGCCCGAGGCACATGCCGTCGGCACCGCTGGCGGCGGCCAGGGTCGAGATCATTTGCAGCCTATCCTGTGCGCTGACCTCAGGCATTTCCGCATCGGCCAGGATGCTGAAGGCCAGGGTTTGCAACGCATCGCCGGCCAGAATGGCGGTAGTTTCACCGAATTTGACGTGGCAGGTCGGCAAGCCACGGCGCAGCACGTCGTTATCCATCGCCGGCAGATCGTCATGAATCAGCGAATAGGCATGGATACACTCAATCGCGCTCGCCGGCGCGTCAAGGCTTGCGGGCGTGAGTCCGAATAGCCGGCCGGTCTGATAAACCAAAAAGGGACGCAGCCGTTTGCCCCCCAGCAGAGCGCCGTGGCGCATGGCCTGGACAAGCGGCTCCTGCTGGCTGGCGAGGGTGTGGAGATAATGTTCCAACGCCGCATCCACCTGCTGGCGGCTATCCTCTAACGCGCGCGCGAAATCAGTCATAGCGCATCATTTTCCGGCGCAAAGGGGGTAAGCTGTGCGTCTGGCGTGTCATTTAACAAGATTTGCACCCGCTGTTCCGCCTGTTGCAGCGTTTTCTGACCCTGGCGCGCCAGCTGCACGCCCTGCTCGAATTCGTTAAGCGCCTGCTCCAGCGGCAATTCCCCGGATTCGAGGCGGGTGACTATCTGCTCCAGTTCTTTCAGGGCAGTTTCAAAACTGGCGGGTTGTTCAGCTTTTTTTGGCATAGATCTGTATCCTACCGGTCAATAGCGAAGGCGCGGGTGGCGGCCCACGTTAGCCCAGAGTGCGATGATAAGCAAATTGCGCCTTAATCCCGCGGCATAAAGTGGTATACTCCGCGCCGACAGGCCGAGGCCAGGGCTAACGTGGGCCAGTGCCCCATTATATAACGTGTTGCGACGCGTGACTCTTTAATGATCAAATAACGACTATCGCTATGAAGTTTATCATCAAACTGTTTCCGGAAATCACGATAAAAAGTCAATCCGTGCGGTTGCGCTTTATTAAAATTCTCACCAGCAATATCCGCAATATTCTCAAAGAGTGCGATGAGTCGGTGGTAGTGGTACGCCATTGGGATCATATCGAGGTGCGCACCGGTAATGAACACCGTCGTCCTCAGGTGGCCGATGCCTTGACCCTCATTCCCGGGATCCATCACATTCTGGCGGTGGAGGAGCGTCCCTGGCAGGATATGCACGATATTTACCGGCAAACGCTGGCGATGTATCGCGACCGCCTGGTGGGCAAAAGCTTTTGCGTGCGGGTAAAACGCCGCGGTACGCACGATTTCACTTCCCAGGACGTCGAGCGCTACGTCGGTGGCGGTTTGAACCAGAATGTGGATAACACCCGCGTTAAGCTGACACACCCGGACGAAACGGTACTGCTGGAAATCGATAACGATCGGCTACTGCTGATAACCGAGCGCCTCGAAGGCCTTGGCGGTTTCCCTATCGGTACCCAGGAGGATGTGCTGTCGCTGATTTCCGGCGGCTTTGATTCCGGCGTCTCCAGCTACATGCTGATGCGCCGCGGCTGCAGGGTGAATTATTGCTTTTTCAATCTTGGCGGCGCGGCGCATGAAATCGGCGTCCGTCAGGGGGCGTATCATTTATGGCGCCGTTATGGTCTGTCGCATAAAGTCCGCTTTGTGTCCCTCAATTTCGCGCCGGTGGTGAATGAAATTCTGGCAAAGGTGGACGATGGCCAGATGGGCGTGGTGCTAAAACGCATGATGGTACGCGCGGCGTCGGCCATGGCCGAGCGCTACGGGATTCAGGCGCTGGTGACCGGCGAGGCGCTGGGTCAGGTTTCCAGCCAGACGCTGACCAATTTGCGTTTGATCGATAACGCTTCGGACACGCTTATCCTCCGTCCGCTCATCTCCCATGACAAAGAGCATATCATCACGCTGGCGCGCCAGATAGGCACGGAAGAATTCGCTAAAACCATGCCGGAATATTGCGGGGTGATTTCCAAAAGTCCGACCGTGCGGGCGGTGAAAAGTCGCATCGAGCAGGAAGAGGGGCAATTCGATTTCGCCGTGCTGGACGCGGCGGTGGCGCAGGCGCAGGTGCTGGATATCCGCGAGATCGCCGCCGAGGAGGCCACCGCACCTATCACCGAAGTGGAAACGACCGCCGAATTGGGCAGTGGCGATGTCGTGCTGGATATCCGCTCGCAGGATGAACAGGAAGGCCGCCCGTTGACGCTGGACAATGTGGCGGTACAGACGTTACCGTTCTATAAATTGGGCAGTCAATTTGGCGATCTGGATCAGAGTAAATCTTATTTGCTTTACTGCGATCGCGGGGTGATGAGCCGCTTGCAGGCGCTCTATTTGCGTGAGCAGGGCTTTCATAATGTCAAGGTTTACCGCCCGTAAATCCTCGCGGGCGCGGTGACGCAGAGCGTGCCCGCCCTCATCCCGCCCATCTGGGGCGTGCTTTTCGTTCGTTCAAAGCCACGGCTGCCGCTCAACCTGGCCGCACTCTTGCTCGATATGAGCCGCGCCTGCTCCCCAACCTGACCCGTGCTAATCCTGATAGCTGTCAATGCCCTGGTGCAGCACCAGCTGTGCCGCTACCTCGGCCGCGAGCGGACGGCCGCCGGGCAACTCGATGATTTTGAGCGCAAAATCTATAGCCGTCCCCGGCCCTTGGCTGCTGAGGAGCCGATAACGCGCATCATAGACCACCCGCTGTTCCACCCAGCGTTCGGCGGGGATGCGGTCCTTAAGCGCCGGAAAATCGGTCATATTCGCCTGGCTGAACAGCTGATGGTGCTGCAACACCAATGCCGGCGCGGCGCAGATCGCCGCCACCAATTTTCCGTCGAGATGCGTGCGGCGCACGCACTCCACCAGCAACGGACTGCACTGGAAGCACTCGGCGCTCTGCATGCCACCGGGCAGTACCATGGCGTCATAGGGCTCATCCGCCAGCGCCGCCAGCGGCGCGTCGGCCAGCAGACGTACGCCGAGCGACCCGGTGATGGCCAGCCCGCCATCGCCGTTGACGCTGGCAGCGCGCACCAGCAGATCGAAGGTGGTGACGGCCTCGGTTTCTTCGCTACCATCTGCCAGACAGAGCAGAATCGTTTTGTCCATAGCTTTCCTCCTTGCGTTTCACCAAATCAAACAGCCGCTGGTTTTCCGGCACGCTCAGCCCGTGCGCGGCGCAGAACATGGCCGTTGATATAATCAATTTCCGAATGCCGCTGCGCCTGGACATCCTGCAGCATGGAGGAGACATTATCGGCGGTGCTGCGGATGACCTGACCAACATAGAACAGCAGGCTTTCATAATGGGTATGGTAGCCCTCGCGGTCCATCACCATCGCCACCTCGCGGCAAATGGCCTCGATTTCCGCCGCATAGCGTTCCAGCTCGCCGTTGTGGCAATCGTGGATCGCGGTGAGGGGGTTAATCACACAGTTGGCGGCAAGCTTGACCCAACTGGAGGCGGCGATGTTGTTATGCCAGGCGACCTCAGGCAGGGCGTGGTGCAGCACTTCCGCGATGGCGCTGGCCTGTTGCGCCTGACTATTACCGGGCCCGATGCGGGTCGTGCCGGCATAAACATGGTGGATCTTGGCCTCTTCGCTGTGGGCGGCATGGGTAGTGGTCCCCATAATCAGCGGCTGGACCAGGACAGGTAATTCCTCACGCGGGCCGAGGCAGTCATGCAGCAGCAGGATGGCGCAATCGGCCCGCAACTGCGGCAACAGCGCCCGCACCGCCCCAGACACCTGCCAAGCTTTCAGCGTGACCAGCAGTAGATCGCTTGCAGCTAAATGCGCGGCGTTATTGGCGGGCAGTTGCAAACGGCTTTCCCGCCCTTGCGGACTGATAACGTCCACGGCGCAAACCGATTGCGGCACCCGTAGCCACCCCTGGACGCTGTGTCCCTGGCGGCTAAGCGCCACCAGCCATAGCTGCCCCAATGCGCCACAACCCAGAACGGTAATTTTCATTTTCCTTACCCTGTAGCGAAATGATAGGGCTCCGGCCGCACATCACCCTGGAGCCATAAGTATAGACTTTTCTGCTGTGCCGCAGATTTTTCCGGCGCGCCAGCGCGTAACGTGCCGCGGGGATCCCGTCTTTTATCTCTTTGCCCTTGCGGGTATGATATGGGCAAATTTTGCCTTGCCGGAGCCACAGTATGCCCTCATTTGATATCGTGTCAGAAATTGATATGCAAGAAGTTCGTAATGCGGTGGAGAATGCCAATCGCGAACTGAGCACCCGCTGGGATTTTCGCAATGTCCCGGCCAGCTTTGAGTTAAATGAAAAAAATCAGACCATCAAGGCCGCCAGCGAATCGGATTTTCAGGTGAAACAACTGATCGAAATCCTGCGCGAAAAATTGGCCAAGCGCGGCATTGAAGGCGGCGCTATCGAATTGCCGGACGAACTGGAGCACAACGGGAAAACCTACAGCGTCGACGCGAAGCTCAAGCAGGGGATCGAAACCGGCCAGGCCAAGAAAATCGTTAAACTCATTAAAGACAGCAAGCTGAAAGTGCAGGCGCAGATCCAGGGCGAGCAGGTCCGCGTCACCGGTAAGGCCCGCGACGATCTGCAGCAGGTTATCACGTTGGTAAAAGGCGGGGAGCTGGGTCAACCCTTCCAGTTCACCAACTTTCGCGATTAACGCCCCGACGGTGCCGATCGCTGTGCTGTTCTCGCGCCGTAAGCAATCTCTGGCCGCTGACGCTTGCCGGTGCGGCGAGAGGGCGCTTGTCGTTTTAACCCCAGGCGACGTTTGCCGATTATGCCGCCAAGACCACGGGTGAGGGCAGCGCGCCGAGCGGTTTGCGACTGCCGTTGCCTATTTGGGCGGCGACGCCGGCATCAGGCCGCCACCGCCTTTTCCAGCGCCGCGCGGTTGGTTTGTTTGGTATCCACCTTGACGTAGGCGCTGCGCTCTTCGGGCACCACCACCACTTCGGTTACGCCAGGCTGCGCCTGAAGACGCTGCGCCAATTGACTATCGCCCGCCGCGCGGCCGGGCAGGGCGATGCGCAGACTGCTGACGTAGGGCGGTTCACGCAGCGTCGCGCTCACCCCCCACCAGGCCAACGCTATCGCCGCCCCCGCCAGAAACACCAGCCACGCCCCCTGAAGCTGAAACAGAAAACCGCCGAGCGTGCCGCCGAATGCCACTCCGAGAAACTGACTGGTGGAGTGCACGCCCATCGCGGTCCCTTTATAGCCGGCCGGCGACTCTTTGCTAATTAACGAAGGTAAGAGGGCTTCCATAACATTGAATGCCAGAAAGAACAGTTGGATACCGGCGAACATCACCCACAGATGGTTGCCAGCCGCAAGCAATACCAACTCGGCAAACAACAGCAGCGTCACGCAACCGAGGAAGACGCGCTTCATGCGGCGCTTGACTTCGGCGTAAATGATCGCCGGCACCACCGCGGCAAACGAAACCAGCATGGTGATCAGATACACTTTCCATTGTTCGCTGGGCAAAAAGCCGGCGCGGGCCATCATGGGCGGTAGGGCGACGAAGCTCGACATCAGCATGGCGTGCAGGCAAAAAATACCCATATTGAGTTTTAGCAATTGTGGATTAGCCAGGACTTTGCCGACACTGCCGCGCATAATACCCGACTCACGGTTGAGCGTATGGTCGCCGGCGGTGGGCACCACCAATAGGGTAAGCACGACGCCGGCCAGCGCCAGCGCGGTGATGCCCCAGAACAGGCCGCTAAGTCCGATGGCGTGAGTGACGATCGGGCCCACCACCATGGCGATGGCAAAGGTCACGCCAAAGCTGACGCCGATAAACGCCATCGCTTTGGTGCGGTTTTGTTCGCGGGTTAAATCCGACAGCAGCGCCATTACCGCGGCGGCAATGGCGCCGGATCCCTGCAGCGCGCGGCCGAGGATCACCCCCCAAATGTTGTCGGTCAGCGCGGCGATGGCGCTGCCGAGGGCGAAGACCAGCAAGCCGCCGACGATAAGCGGCTTACGGCCGACGCGGTCGGAAACCAGGCCGAAGGGGATTTGGAAAATCGCCTGCGCCAACCCGTAAATGCCGATAGCGAGGCCGATGAGCGATTCGCTGGCCCCCTGCAATGCCATGCCATAGGTGGTCAATACCGGCAATACCATGAACATACCCAGCATGCGCAATGAGAATACCGTACCCAGGCCCCAGGTGGCCCGCAGCTCCATGCCGGTCATTTTTGTGTCGTTCATCACTACCTCGAAATATCTTACCGGGCCATTGTAATGCCTTAACGCATGACGGGAAATGGAATGATATTTAACAGATGTTAACGTCATACGCCTTTGCCCGGCGGGCGTGGCGGCAGCCTGCGCGCGGCACCGACGCGGCCTCGGCGGCCATGGATGACAATGAGGTGAAAAGGGCGGGAAGAGGGCAGGGCCTGTGCCCTGCCGGAAAGATCGTAAGGCGGTGGGCTACCAGACGTAGGTGAGCAGACTGGTGGCGGAAGGTACCATAAAGTCTACCGACATCATCACGCTGAGCGAGGTGATAGCGACGATCGAAAAGATGAACAGCTTGCGCGCCCAGACCTTATCGTCATTGGCGGATTTATAGCCCTGCAGCGCCATACCCAGCCACCAAACGCTGACCGAGGCGGCAACAATCAGGTATTTGTAGCCGGCATAACCGCTGAGCGTTAACATCAGCGTCGCCACCATAAACCCGATGATATATAAGGTAATATGGTGTTTAGTGACCGAAATGCCGCGTTTTACCGGCAAGACCGGAATCGACGCCGCCTGATAATCCTTGAAACGGAAGATGGCGATGGCATAGGAATGCGGCATTTGCCACAGGCTGAAGATCAGCAGCAAAATCAGCGCGCCGGTGTCGAACCGGTCGCTGACGGCGCAGTAGCCAATCACCGGCGGCGCGGCGCCGGACAAGCTGCCGATAAGCGTACCGTAAACGGATTTGCGCTTCATATACAGGCTGTATACGCCGACATAGACGATAAAGCCCATTACCGCCAGCCACATGGCTAGCGGATTGGCCGCCAGATACAGCAGCGCAAAACCGGCAATACCCAGCACCGTAGCGTAAACCAGACTGGCTTTCAGAGAAATCAATCCTCTCACCAGGACCCTGTTTTTGGTCCTTTCCATTTTCCGGTCGATGTCGCGATCGATATAGTTGTTAAACACGCAACCCGAGGCGACCACCAGCGATACACCGACCAGCGTGGCGAGAAACAGGGCATAGTCGATCTGGCCCTTTGCTGCCAGCAAAAAGCCCCCGATGACAGAAATTAGATTACCGAAAATAATTCCTGGTTTTGTTACTTGCAGGTATTGCTTAATCATTACCGTTGCGCTCTGTTAGTAGCCCATCAAGTTGTGATTGAGGTACCACATAATCCACAAGGAGTCGACCACCAGGATTGCGATGATCATCATCGCAAATACAAAGGCTATCAGGTTCCACTGCTGCTCGGACGACGTATTGAGGTGCAGGAAATACACCAGATGCACGACAATCTGCACCACGGCGCAAATCACCAGCACCGCTATCAGCGTACTTTCGCTGGCGGAGCCCTGCATCACCATGGCGAACGGAATCACCGTCAGGATGATGGAGAGAATAAAACCAATCAAATAGGACTTATGGCTGCCGTGGCTGGCGCCGGTATGCCCTGCGGATGCATGACTCATTAAAGTGCCCCCATTAAATACACCACGGTAAAGACGCAAATCCAGACTACGTCCAGGAAGTGCCAGAACAGGCTCAGGCACTGTAGACGGGTTTGGTTGACCGGGGTCAGACCACGACGGGAGACCTGAACCATCATCACCAGGATCCAGATAAGGCCGGAGGTGACGTGCAGACCATGGGTGCCCACCAGCGTGAAGAAGCCGGACAGGAAGGCGCTGCGATCCGGGCCATAGCCTTCGGCAATCAGGTGATGGAACTCGTACAGCTCCATGCAGATAAAGCCCAGACCGAACAGGAAGGTCAGGCCCAGCCAGACGTTGACCCGGCTCTTGTCGCCGCGATACATGGCCAGGATCGCCATGCCGTAGGTGATACTACTGAACAGCAGGAAGAAGGTTTCGACCAGGACAAACGGCAGCTCGAAAATCTCTTTGCCCGTCGGCCCGCCCGCCACGCTGTTGCTCAGAACGGCGTAGGTGGCGAACAGGGTGGCGAACAAAATACAGTCGCTCATCAGGTAGATCCAGAAGCCGAATACTTTGTTAGCTCCCGCATCGTGGTGCCCATGCGCGGCATGGGCGGTATCATGATTGGATAGGATCTTAGTTGACATTCTTCACGCCCGCTTCACTGATTTGGTCAAAATGCCGGTTCTCGATACGTTCGACTTCCTCGACTGGCACGTAATAATCCACGTCTTCATTGAAGCTGTGAACTATCCAGGTCACGATCATGCCGGCAAACCCGACGATCGCCAGCCACCAGATATGCCAGATCAAGGCAAAGCCAAACACCAGGCTGAAGGCGGCGATAATCACGCCGGCGCCGGTGTTTTTCGGCATATGGATCGGCTCATAGGCCAGCGGTTTTTGACAAGAGGTGCCTTCTTCTTTCATCTGCCAGAACACATCGCGCTGATTGTTCACTTCCGGCACGATGGCGAAGTTATAGAACGGTGGGGGAGAGGAGGTGGCCCACTCCAGAGTACGGCCGCCCCACGGATCGCCCGTTAGGTCGTGGTTCTTTTCACGATCGCGCCCGCTGACCACAATCTGGATCACCTGGCACAGGATACCCAGCGCGATAAGCGCGGCGCCGGCGGCGGCCACCATCAGCAGCGGGTGGAAGACGGGGTCGATCTGCTGGCTCAAACGGCGGGTCATCCCCATGAAGCCCAATGCGTACAGCGGCATGAATGCGACATAGAAGCCGATAATCCAGAACCAGAAAGCGCGTTTGCCCCAGGTTTCGTTCAGGGTATAGCCGAAAGCTTTCGGGAACCAGTAGGTCATCCCGGCGAAGCAGCCGAAGACCACGCCGCCGATGATGACGTTATGGAAGTGGGCAATCAAAAACAGGCTGTTGTGCAGCACGAAGTCGGCGCCGGGCACCGCCAGCAGCACGCCGGTCATCCCGCCGATGGAGAAGGTGATGACGAAGCCTACGGTCCACAGCATCGCCGAGTTAAACACCACGCGACCCTGATAAATGGTGAACAGCCAGTTGAAAATCTTCACCCCGGTCGGGATGGCGATGATCATGGTCATAATGCCGAAGAAGGCGTTGACGTTGGCGCCGGAGCCCATGGTGAAGAAGTGGTGCAGCCAAACGCAGAACGACAGCACGGTAATGGCGATGGTCGCCCATACCAGCGAGGTGTAGCCGAACAGGTGTTTTTTCGAAAAAGTGGCCACCACTTCCGAGAACACGCCGAACACCGGCAGCACCAGGATGTACACTTCCGGATGGCCCCAGGCCCAGAACAGGTTCACGTACATCATCATATTGCCGCCCATATCATTGGTGAAGAAATGGGTACCCAGATAGCGATCCAGGGTCAGCAGTACGATGGTCACGGTTAAAATCGGGAATGCGGTGATAATCAGCACGTTGGTGCACAGCGCGGCCCAGGTGAAGACCGGCATTTTTATCATCGGCATGCCGGGCGCGCGCATGCGCAAAATGGTGGCGAAGAAGTTAACGCCGGTCAGGGTGGTTCCGATACCGGCTATCTGGATACTCCAGATCCAGTAATCGACCCCGACGCCGGCACTGTACTCCTTGCCCGCCAGCGGCGGATAAGCCACCCAGCCGGTTTGGGCGAATTCACCCACGCCGAGGGACACGTTTATCAGGATGACGCCGACGACGAAGAACCAGAAACTCACGGAGTTCAGGAAAGGAAAGGCAACGTCACGCGCGCCGATTTGTAGCGGCACCGCCAGGTTCATCAGGCCGACCACGAACGGCGTCGCCATGAAGATTATCATGATAACGCCGTGGGCGGTCACTACCTGATCATAATGATGGGGCGGCAGAAAGCCCGCTTCGCCCGCCGAGGCCAGCGCCTGCTGCGAACGCATCATGATGGCGTCGGCGAAGCCGCGCAGCAGCATCACGAACGCCACGATCATGTACATGATGCCGATTTTCTTATGGTCTACCGAGGTGAACCACTCTTGCCAAAGATATTGCCATTTACCGAAGTAGGTAATGGCGGCCACCAGCCCCAGACCAATCACAATGATGGCGGCGACGGTTATCATAATGATCGGTTCATGGTACGGAACCGAATCAAGCGTTAATTTTCCGAACATCGTTATTATTCCTCGGTACCCGCGTGAGAGTGTTCACCCATGTTCATGTCCATCCCTTCGTCCTGGGTGGTGGCAATACTCTTCCCCTTGCCCATGAATTTTCCGATCACATCCTGGTACAGACTGGGTTTAACGCTGGAGAAGTACTCGACCGGATGATACTCGCTCGGCGCTGCCAGCTGCTCGTAAGCGTCCATGGTGCCAAGCGTATCCGGTGATGCCTTGACTTTCTGGACCCACTCGTCGAAGCCTGCCTGATCCGGCGTGGCGACGGCGGTGAATTTCATGCCGGAGAAACCCCGGCCGCTGAAGTTCGCTGAAATGCCTTTATAGCTCCCCGGTTCGTTGGCGATGAGATGCAACGTAGCATTCATCCCGGCCATCGCGTAAATCTGGCCGCCCAACTGGGGAATAAAGAAGGAGTTCATCACCGAATTGGAGGTAATCTCAAACTTCACCGGGACGTTGGCCGGGAATGCAATTTCGTTCACCGTGGCGATGCCTTGCTCCGGATAAATGAACAGCCACTTCCAGTCCATGGCGACAACTTGAATGGTGACGGGTTTGGCGTCAGACGCAATGGGTTTGCTCGGATCCAGCGCATGGGTCGACTTCCACGTCAGCGTGGCCAGGAAGATGATGATAAGGATCGGTACCGTCCATACCACCAATTCCACCTTGCTGGAGTGGGACCAGTTGGGGCTGTACGTCGCCTTGGTATTTGATGCGCGGTATTTGATAACAAAGACGAATGCCATGACGACAGCGGGTATCACGACGATCAACATCAGCCCGAGGGCGGTCAGTATTAATGAACGTTGCTCCAGTCCAATCTGTCCCTTGGGATTCATTAACACCATGTCGCTGCAGCCGCTAACTAACGCGACGACGCTAAACAGCGACAGAATCCCTAAATACTTATTGTATTTCCTGAGTCTCATCTAACGACCTCAATAAAATGTGCTCTAATGTCGTTTCTTGTGTGGGGGCATTTTACGGGAAGGTTGCAGTACTGTAAATATGCTTAAGCTTATGTCAGAAACATGTTTCTGCGTTCTGCCAGGCGTGTCACACCTGTAGGGAATGATGACAAAATATTAATCGCGACAAAGGATTAGAGAATTAACCGTCGAAAAACCTCGATTCCGCTAACGGAAAGAATAACGGCGCGGGATCTGTATCATCACGTTAACAAATCAATATCATTCTTTGACAAAGAAACTACAAATACGCACCCTGTAAAATAGTAGAGGTGATAAACTGTCACTCCTGCGACATAAATAAAAAATGACCTTTAGCGAGAAGAGTAATAAGCCAATAACCCGGCCGTTGTCGCCGGCGAGCGTTATTCCCCGTCGCGCCGGACCTGGACATCGTCAGGCTTAACCATGACGCCGCGGCCGGGATCGTTTCATCGCGCGATAATCGAGAACGCATCCCATGAGTATACTCACTGTGAGTAGAACGGCACCTATTTCCCAACATAAATTCATCATCGCGCCGGCCGCGGTCATACCTGCAGCCTTGGCCAGCAGCAGCGCCAGCGCGCCGGCACATAGCGCGCCACCGGCCGCCAGCAGGCGCTGCGCCAGGCGATAACCGGCGCTGAAATGGCCGCGCCGCAGGAAATCGCCGGTCCGCTGCGTCGCGGTCAACGTGGTGCGGCACAGCATCAATAGGCCCAGACCGGGAAATGAAATGGCGACGGAGAACAGGTAAAACCAGGCCCAGTCGTGCAGTTCAACGAACCAGCCAGCGAGGGGGCCGACATAGACCCGGCCGACGGCGGCCGGCGCCGACAGCAGGGCGAATTGGGTGGCGGAGTAGGATTTGTTGCACAACGTCATCAGTAGCGCGACAAACGCCGCGGTGCCCATGCCTCCGCACAGGTTTTCGACAAATACCGCCGCGGCCATTGACCAAAGGTGTTTATCGGTCACAGCTAGCGCCCAGTATCCGCCATTGGAGACCGCCTGCAGGAGCCCGAACAGCAAAAGGGCGCGAAACAGCGACAGCCGCTGCATCAGCAGCCCGCCCGCCAGCGTGCCGACAATCGTCGCCAATAAGCCCAGGCTTTTATTGACCATACCGACCTAACCGGCGTCAAATCCCACGCCGCGAATAAGGAAAGTCGTACTCAGGCTGAGCGCAAAAGCGTCGCCAAGTTTATAAAGCACAATCAGCATCAAGATAAGCCAGGCGTTATCGCGGCCGAAAAAGTCGCGCCGCGGCGCCATCACCGCCTGCTCGAGACTGGCCGGCCTGGGTATCGCCTGGTCCGGCTCCGGCGCCAGCAGGGTGCTGACCAAGCCTACCAACATCAACGCGGCCATCAGCCAGTAGGTGGCCTGCCAGCCGAGCCCGCGATCAGCGAGCCATAGCGCCAGGCCGCCGGACACCAGCATGGCCAGGCGATAGCCTAGTACCGAGACCGCGGCGCCGGTGCCGCGTTCCTCCGACGGCAGCAGATCGGTTTTGTAGGCGTCGAACACGATATCCTGCGAGGCGGAGCAAAACGCCACCCATACCGCAAGCGCCGTCAACCACGCCAGATTGCGCGCCGGATCGAGGGTACCCATCGCCAGCAGACCCAGTATGAGCAGCACTTGGCAGATCACCAGCCAACCGTGACGACGGCCCATCAGCGGCGGGCTGTAGCGATCCATTACCGGCGACCAGAGAAATTTGAAGACGTACGCTTGACCCACCAGCGAGAAAAAACCGATGGTTTTCAGATCCAAACCGGCTACCGTCATCCAGGCCTGTAGCGTGCCGGAGGTAAGCGCCAGGGGCAAACCGGAGGCAAAGCAAAATGAGGGAACGGCGCTGGGTGAGCGTGGCAAGTCGAACGGATGTCATGGGCATAAACGGCTTTCGGGTTAACCTGCCCGGCGCCGCGGGCAGGCGGGTGAACGGAGAAAATTAACGCGCGTTTTGCTTGATGAAGCTATTGACGCTGCTGTCGTTGGCCATATCGTTGATCACATCCGCCAGCACGCTGTCCACGGCGCTGGTGATCTTGTCATTGGTGGCGCGGAAAGCGCCCTGCACGTTATAGACCGACTGGTAGCTCTTCACTTGCTTGTTACCGTTTTTCGCTTGGGCGATGATGGAGATATCCGCCCGGGTGGTAATGTTATAGCGCACATTGCCTTCGGACACATCGGCGTAGAGTTTATTGACCACGATCTGCAAATCCACGGTGCCGTTTGGACCAATCATGTAGCCGCGGGCGGTCATCTGTTTCTCCAGCACTTCCTGCAGCAGGAAACGCAGATCGCGCGACGGGGTGAGGGTAACCAGTTGGCCGTCGCGGTTGACCTTGGCCAGCGCCTGATCCGGCCGCTGGTCGGCGCCGTTAACGCTGACGGTGACGCCCATCAGCGACGGATCCTGCTGCGGCAGCTGAATCTTCGGGGAAATATCCAGCGTATTGGTGCTGGCGGCGCAGCCGGAGAGCAACAATAAGGCCACCAACGGCATCAGTAATTTTTTTAGCATATATGCTTTCTCATTCATCAGGATAGGGAAGGGGAAAATGGCCTCATCATAGCATCGCCAACGGGAGGGGTAAGCCCCTAATAGCGCTAATTTACGTTACCGGACATTTTGCAGCCTCGCGCGGGCAAACGCCCCCCGGCTGTGCGCCACCCCCGCGCGGGACAGCAAGGGTCGTCGAGCGCGAAATTTGTCGCTTAAAGGCTAGGCGTCAAAGAATAATCTGCTAAAATTTTAACTGACGGAGCAAAGCGCTCTGCCTGGCGTTGAGGAGAAGAGATGATGATTCGCGAGCAAATAGAAACAAAAATCAGGGCAGAGTTCACTCCGCTGTATCTGGAAGTGGTGGATGAAAGTTACCGCCATAATATCTCGGCGGGCTCTGAGAGTCATTTCAAAGTGGTATTGGTCAGCGATCGGTTCAACGGCGAGCGTATCCTGAGCCGCCATCGCGCGATATACGGCGTTTTGGCGGATGAGCTGGCGGGGCCTGTGCATGCGCTGGCGCTGCACACCTACACGGTCAAAGAGTGGGAAGGACTGCAGGATGCGGTGCAGGCCTCCCCCCCTTGCCGCGGCGCCGGGCTGACGGGCTGAGCCCTATCGGCACAGGGTAAACGGGCCGGATGGGCGGTGAACCGACCCGCCGGCCTTTTCCCCCCCTCTGCGCTCGCGCACGGCGCAATTTACGCGCCGTCCTCGACTCATAAACCCTATCTCGCTATAATGCCGCGTCTTATATTTCCGGAAGGTATTCGGGATGCTTCTGACGACGACGGGCAACAGGTTTTGATTCCTCAGACCACCCGGATCTTAAGAGGCCATTTTCACGTCAGTGGACCTGGATGACCGCTTCTTTGAAAACGGCTTCTGGCGTTGATCGAGCACTGTGATTTTTTGAGGTAACGAGATGCAAGTTTCTGTTGAGACCACTGAAGGCCTGGGGCGCCGTGTAAACATTACCGTTGCCGATGACACGATTGAGCAAGTGGTGAAAAGCGAATTGGTGAACGTCGCCAAAAAAGTCCGCATCGACGGCTTTCGTAAAGGGAAAGTCCCTATGAATATCGTTGCGCAGCGCTATGGCGCCTCCGTCCGTCAGGACGTGCTGAGCGACCTGATGCAGCGTAACTTTGTCGACGCCATTATCCAGGAAAAAATCAATCCGGTGGGCGCGCCGAATTATGTCCCGGGCGAATACAAGACCGGTGAAGATTTCAGCTATGCGGTGGAGTTTGAAGTTTACCCCGAAGTGGAACTGACGGGGCTGGACACCATTGAGGTCGAAAAACCGCAGGTGGAAGTGAAGGACGCCGATGTCGACACCATGCTGGAAACGCTGCGCAAACAGCAGGCCGACTGGAAAGAAACCGCTGATGCCGCCGGCGCGGAAGACCGCGTCACCGTCGACTTCACCGGCACCATTGACGGCGAAGCGTTTGAGAGCGGCAAAGCCACCGACTTTGTGCTGGCCATGGGCCAGGGCCGCATGATCCCCGGTTTTGAAGAGGGCGTCATCGGTCATAAAGCGAGTGAAAGCTTTGACATCAGCGTCACTTTCCCGGAAGACTACCACGCCGAAAATTTGAAAGGCAAAGCCGCGAAGTTCGCCGTTGAGTTGAAAAAAGTCGAGCAACGTGAACTGCCGGAGCTGAATGAAGCCTTCATCAAGCGTTTCGGCGTTGCAGACGGCACCCTGGCAGGTTTGCGCGCCGAAGTGCGTAAAAACATGGAGCGCGAGCTGAAAAACGCCGTGCGCAACCGCTTGAAAACACAGGTAATTGACGGTCTGCTTAGCGCGAACGACATTCACGTTCCCGCGGCGCTGGTCGACGGTGAAATCGACGTGCTGAAACGCCAGGCGGCACAGCGTTTCGGCGGCAACGAAAAGCAGGCGCTGGAATTGCCGCGCGAGCTGTTTGAAGAACAGGCCAAGTGCCGCGTCAAGGTTGATCTGCTGCTGGGCGAAGTCATCCGCAAACATGAACTGAAAGCGGACGAAGCCCGCGTCAGCGCGCTGGTTGAAGAAATGGCGTCCGCCTACGAAGATCCGAGGGAAGTCATCGAGTTCTACGGCAAGAATAAAGAGCTGATGGACAACATGCGTAACGTGGCGCTGGAAGAACAGGCGGTTGAAGCGCTGCTGGCCAACGCGCGCGTGACGGAAAAAGAAACCGGCTTCAACGAGTTGATGAACCAGCCGAGCGCGGCGTAATCGTCGTCGTCGTCGGGCCCGCGCGCGGTCCCAAGGCTCATCACGTCATCCCTATAGCCTGTCATCCTGCGGTGGCAGGCTTTTTGTTTGTATAAGCTTTTCATACTATTGACGGTGATAAATAGCGCTATATTTAAAGGGTAAGCAGTGTTAAAAATAGGGTGCGCCGCGGGAATACCCGGCAACGTCCGGCGCTGAAATAATGCCGCTGCGGCCTTAAAAAGGGCGCAGCGCTCCCCCAACTAGAGGGGAAAGGGAGAAACTGCTGCGCTGGCGGAAGAGGGGCCGAAAACCCTCCAGCGGACCGGCGACATCTTGGGACATGGCGATGACGCCGCATCTCACGTAAAATCGGAAACCCAGGCGCCGAAAGCTTTATTTCTAGGAGACGATAATGTCATACAGTGGCGAACAAGATAACTTTGCACCCTATATGGCTCTGGTGCCGATGGTGGTGGAACAGACTTCACGCGGAGAGCGTTCATACGATATCTTTTCGCGCCTGTTGAAAGAACGGATTATCTTCATGACCGGCCAGGTCGAAGATCATATGGCGAATTTGATCGTCGCGCAGATGATGTTTTTAGAAGCGGAAAACCCGGAAAAAGATATTTATCTGTACATCAACTCGCCGGGCGGGGTCATTACCGCCGGGATGTCGATATATGACACCATGCAGTTCATCAAACCGGATGTCAGCACGTTCTGCATGGGGCAGGCCGCCTCCATGGGCGCTTTCCTGCTGGCGGCCGGCGCCAAGGGCAAACGCTTCTGCTTACCCAACTCGCGGGTCATGATCCATCAGCCGCTGGGCAGCTTCCAGGGCCAGGTCACCGATATTGAAATTCACACCCGGGAAATCCTGAAGGTCAAAGCACGGATGAATGAGTTGATGGCGCAACATACGGGCCAGCCTCTTGAAGTAATAGAGCGTGATACCGAACGCGATCGTTTCCTCTCCGCGCTTGAGGCGGTAGACTATGGATTAGTGGATTCCGTATTGAGCCAGCGCGCGTAATTGCTTAATGGCGGGAACGGATAGGCTATAGTTAATGTAGTGCGTCGTGCGGAAGCGTCAGCGCTTCCGGCGACCGGTTTTGAGTTCAGTCGTCGCGTTGCCGCCCTGATTGGCCTGCGGGACAAAGACGAAAGAAAGAGGTTTACTGATGACAGATAAGCGCAAAGACGGTTCAGGAAAGCTGCTGTATTGCTCTTTCTGCGGTAAAAGCCAGCATGAGGTGCGGAAATTGATCGCCGGGCCGTCGGTGTATATCTGCGATGAATGTGTCGACTTATGCAACGACATTATCCGCGAAGAGATAAAAGAGGTCGCGCCGCACCGTAAACGTAGCGCGCTGCCGACGCCCCATGAAATCCGTCACCACCTGGACGATTATGTCATCGGTCAGGAAAAAGCCAAAAAAGTGCTCGCGGTGGCGGTGTACAACCACTATAAGCGTTTACGCAATGGCGACACCAATAACGGCATCGAACTCGGCAAAAGCAATATTTTGCTGATTGGCCCTACCGGCAGCGGCAAGACCTTGCTGGCGGAAACGCTAGCACGCTTCCTGGATGTGCCTTTCACCATGGCCGACGCCACGACCCTGACCGAAGCCGGGTATGTGGGTGAGGATGTGGAAAACATCATCCAGAAATTGTTGCAAAAATGCGATTACGACGTGCAAAAAGCACAGCGCGGTATTGTATACATTGATGAGATCGACAAAATATCCCGTAAATCGGATAACCCCTCCATTACCCGCGACGTCTCCGGTGAAGGGGTGCAGCAGGCGCTGCTGAAACTGATAGAAGGCACCGTGGCCGCAGTGCCGCCGCAGGGCGGGCGCAAGCATCCCCAGCAGGAGTTCCTGCAGGTGGATACCTCGAAAATCCTGTTTATCTGCGGCGGCGCTTTCGCCGGCCTGGATAAAGTGATCGAGCAGCGCACCGAAACCAACCGCGGCATCGGCTTTAGCGCCACCGTTAAAGGCAGTTCGGAGAAAGTCACCGAAGGCGAACTGCTGGCGCAGGTGGAGCCGGAGGACCTGATTAAGTTCGGCCTTATCCCGGAATTCATCGGCCGGTTACCCGTCGTGGCGACGCTGAATGAGTTAAGCGAAGAAGTGCTGATTCAGATTCTGCGCGAGCCGAAGAACGCGTTGACCAAACAGTATCAGGCGTTATTCAACTTAGAAGGCGTCGAGCTGGAATTTCGAGACGAAGCGTTGACCGCCATCGCCAAAAAAGCCATGGCGCGCAAAACCGGCGCCCGCGGCCTGCGCTCCATCGTGGAGGGCGCGCTGCTGGAAACCATGTACGAACTGCCTTCCCAGGATAGCGTGGAAAAAGTGGTGATCGACGAAGCGGTCATCGCCGGCCAATCGGAGCCGTTGCTTATCTACGGTAAGCACGAAACGCAGCAGGCCTCCGGCGAGTAACGGGGGTGTCGTGCGGCGCTTGCACCGATTGAGAGCGTCCAGGCGGGGGATTTTATCCCCCGTTTTTTTCATTACCGGCTGCCGTTGAATGTAAGCGATTCGACCCCATATACTCAAATACCTAATTGTTGAAACTGGCAAAAGCCGAGTTTTTGCGCATCCCACAAACCTGGCGGAAGCTAAACTAAGAGAGAGCTCTATGAATGCTGAGCGTTCCGAACGCATAGAAATTCCCGTATTGCCTCTGCGCGATGTGGTGGTCTATCCGCACATGGTCATCCCACTGTTTGTCGGCCGGGAAAAATCGATTCGGTGTCTTGAAGCAGCCATGGACAGTGATAAAAAAATCATGTTGGTGGCTCAAAAAGAAGCGTCAACCGACGAGCCGGGTATTAACGATCTTTTTTCAGTCGGGACGGTATCGTCCATTCTGCAGATGCTTAAACTGCCCGACGGCACGGTCAAAGTGCTGGTGGAAGGGCTGACCCGCTCCCGTATCAAGGAGCTGGCGGACAGCGGCGATCACTTCACCGCCGAGGCGGACTATTTTGACGCGCCCGAACTGGATGAGCGCGAGCAGGAAGTGCTGGTGCGTACCACCATCAATCAGTTTGAAGGCTATATCAAACTGAACAAGAAAATCCCTCCCGAAGTGCTGACCTCGTTAAACAGTATCGATGATGCCGCCCGTCTGGCCGACACCATCGCCGCCCATATGCCGCTGAAGCTGGCCGACAAGCAGTCGGTGCTGGAAATGGCAGATGTGACCGAGCGGCTGGAGTACCTGATAGCGATGATGGAGTCGGAAATCGACCTGCTGCAGGTGGAGAAACGTATCCGCAATCGTGTCAAAAAGCAGATGGAAAAGAGCCAGCGCGAGTACTATCTGAATGAGCAGATGAAGGCGATTCAGAAAGAACTGGGCGAGATGGACGATGCGCCGGATGAAAACGAGGCGCTGAAGCGCAAGATAGAGGCGGCCAAAATGCCGCAAGAAGCCCGGGAAAAGACCGAGGCAGAACTGCAAAAATTGAAGATGATGTCGCCGATGTCCGCCGAGGCGACCGTGGTGCGCGGCTACATCGACTGGATGCTGTCGGTGCCTTGGCATGCGCGCAGCAAAGTCAAAAAAGACCTGGTCAAGGCGCAGGAGACGCTTGATAAGGATCATTACGGGCTCGAACGCGTCAAAGACCGCATTCTGGAATATCTGGCGGTACAGAGCCGGGTCAGTAAAATCAAAGGGCCGATCCTGTGCCTGGTAGGCCCGCCCGGGGTAGGTAAGACCTCGCTCGGCCAATCCATCGCCAAGGCCACCGGCCGGCAGTATGTGCGCATGGCGCTGGGCGGCGTGCGTGATGAGGCGGAAATCCGCGGGCACCGTCGTACTTATATCGGCTCCATGCCGGGCAAGCTTATCCAGAAGATGTCCAAGGTCGGCGTGAAAAACCCGCTGTTCCTGCTCGACGAAATCGACAAGATGTCGTCGGATATGCGCGGCGATCCCGCGGCGGCGCTGCTGGAGGTGCTGGATCCCGAGCAAAACGTGGCGTTCAACGACCATTACCTGGAAGTGGACTATGATCTCTCCGACGTGATGTTTGTTGCCACCTCCAACTCAATGAATATTCCGGCGCCGCTGCTCGATCGTATGGAAGTGATCCGCCTGTCGGGTTACACCGAAGACGAGAAACTCAACATCGCCCGACAGCATCTGTTGCCTAAGCAGCTTGAGCGCAACGCCCTGAAGAAAGGCGAATTGACGGTGGAAGACAGCGCGCTGGTGGGAATTATCCGCTACTACACCCGTGAAGCCGGGGTGCGCAGCCTGGAGCGGGAAATTTCTAAATTGTGCCGCAAGGCGGTGAAAACCCTGCTGATGGATAAGAGCACGAAACATATCACCATCAGCGCCGACAATCTGAAGGACTTCCTCGGTGTCCAGCGCTTCGATTACGGACGCGCGGAAGGGGAAAACCGCATCGGCCAGGTGACCGGTCTGGCGTGGACCGAGGTCGGCGGCGATCTGCTGACCATCGAGACCGCGTGCGTGCCCGGCAAGGGCAAACTGACCTATACCGGTTCGCTGGGAGAGGTGATGCAGGAGTCCATTCAGGCGGCGCTGACCGTGGTGCGGGCGCGTGCGGACAAGCTCGGGATCAATCCCGACTTTTATGAAAAACGCGATATCCATGTGCATGTGCCGGAAGGTGCCACCCCCAAGGACGGCCCGAGCGCCGGGATCGCGATGTGTACCGCGCTGGTGTCATGCCTGACCGGCAATCCCGTCAAGGCCAACGTGGCGATGACCGGGGAGATTACCCTGCGCGGTCAGGTGTTGCCCATCGGCGGCCTGAAGGAAAAACTGCTGGCGACGCACCGCGGCGGTATCAAAACCGTGCTAATTCCGTTCGAGAATAAGCGGGATCTGGAAGATATGCCGGCCAATGTGATTAACGACCTGGATATTCATCCGGTTCAGCGCATCGACGAGGTGTTGAATCTGGCGCTGCAGAATGCCCCTTTCAGCATTGAAGTGGCGCCCGAAGCGGTAAAATAAGGGGTTTATGTAAAATAAACCAGTAATAAAAAGGGGCTGGCAGGCCAATTCGGACTTGCCAGCCTTTTTTTGTACCGTTAAGTTAGTGAGCTGTTGGGTCGGGGCAGCGGGCAGGTTTAGTCTGCTCCGGCATACTGGGTTTGATATAACAGCTGCGCTGTCGCGTTTAAGGAAAAATCCGCCGCGACATGAGAATTCAAGAGGGGATGAAAAAGTGAATAAGTCAAAACTGATCGACAAAATTGCCGTAGGTGCTGATATTTCCAAAGCGGCCGCCGGACGTGCGCTGGATGCAATCATTGGTTCGGTTACCGAGTCGCTGCAGCAGGGAGATGACGTTGCGCTGGTCGGGTTTGGCACCTTCACCGTGCGCGAGCGTTCCGCCCGTACCGGCCGCAATCCGCAAACCGGTAAAGAGATCACCATCGCCGCCGCCAAGGTACCGGGCTTCCGTGCCGGTAAAGGGCTGAAAGACGCGGTGAACTGATCACTTTCCCGGTCTCGCATGCGTCAACTAATACCTGACGCAGTCAGACGGGTAGGGTAGAATACAAGGTGCATCATCAGGATGCGCTTTTTTTTCTGGATTGGCTGACAGAGCAGGGTTGGCGTTGTCAGAGAAATAGCGTTAACGCGCAGCGGCTCCGGGGAGCTACAGCAGGCGGGCAGCCCGTTTACCGGCGCAGAGATTTCATTCATTTACAGCGGAGTGTTGTCACACCATGATGGACAATTTACGCGCGGCCGCTAATCACGTCGTGCTCAAAATTATTCTGGGGCTTATTGCTGTTTCATTCGTGCTGACCGGGGTAGGCAACTATCTTATCGGCGGCGATGGCGACTACGCCGCCAAGGTGAACGGTCAGCAAATCAGCCGTGCGCAGCTGGAGCAGGCGGTGCAGAACGAACGTAACCGCCAGCAGGAATCCATGGGTGAACAGTTCTCCCAATTGGCGGCCAATGAAGGCTACATGCGCCAGCAGGTGCTCTCGCAATTGATTGATGAAACCCTTCTGGATCAGTACGCGGATAAGCTGGGACTGGCTATCGGCGACGATCAAATCAAACAGGCGATCTTCGCCATCCCTGCTTTCCGCACCGAGGATAAATTCGATAACGCCAAATTCCGCTCCCTGATAGGCAACATGGGGCTGTCGCCGGATCAGTACGCCGTGCTGATGCGCAAACAATTGCTTATCCAGCAGCTCATACAGGGCATTGGCGGCACCGGCTTCCTGTTGCCGGCGGAAACCGACAGACTGTTGGCGGTGGCCGTGCAAACCCGTGACGCACGTCTGGCCACTTTTGATATCGCGGCGCTGGCGGCGAAGCAAATCGCGAGCGACGATGAGATCCAGGCCAGCTACAACGCGCACAAAAACCAGTACCTGTCGCCGGAAACCTTTAAGGTAAGCTATATCCCGATGGACACTGAAGCGATGCAGGCGAAAACCAGCGTCGACGAACAAGAGATCCAGTCCTGGTATGATCAGCACCATGATCAATTCACCGTCCCCGCGAGTAAACGCTACAGCATCATCCAAAGCAAAACCGAAAACGACGCTAATGACTGGCTGAAACAATTGCAGCAGGGCGCCGATTTCGCCGCCCTCGCCAAAGCCCACTCCACCGATGTCGTCTCGGCGAAAAACGGCGGCGATATCGGCTGGATAAGCGACAGCGATAGCCTCGACGAGCTGAAGCAGGCTAACCTGAGCGAAAAAGGCCAGCTGTCGGGCGTGATTAAATCTTCGGTGGGCTTCATCATCGTCCGTCTGGACGATGTAGCGCCGGCGCAAGTCAGCCCGTTGAGCGCGGTGAATGATGAGGTGACGGCGAAGGTGAAACAGGAGAAAGCCATCGACGCCTATTATGCGCTGCAGCAAAAAGTGAGCGATGCGGCCAGCAACGATAACGAGACGCTGGCATCGGCCGAAGCCGCCGCCGGCATCAAGGCGCAAGAGACCGACTGGTTCAGCCGGGATGACGTGCCCGCGGCGCTTAATTACGACGCGGTGAAACAGGTGCTGTTCGAGGGGATGCTGTTGGGAAGCAATGGGGCGCTGGGCAGCAATTCGGATGTGATCACCGTCGACGGCAACCGTGCTTTCGTCATCCGTATTGCCGATCACCGTCCCGAACATGTGCAGTCGCTGGAGGATGTGCGCGCACGGGTTGAGCAGGAAGTGAAGCGCCAGAAAGCCGTAGAGCAGGCCCGCGTGGATGCTGAAAAAGCGCTCGCCGCCCTGAAGCAGGGCAACGATAAAGGCGCCGAGGCGCTGCAGGCCGCCGGACTGAGCTTCAGCGCCGTGCAGTATTTCGACTCAGCCAACCAGGGCGATCCGCTGGCGCAAACCGTATTCATGCTGCCGCAGCCGCCGCAGGGCAAAAGCAGCTACGGCATGGCCACCAATGCGCAGGGGGACATCGTCCTGATTGCGCTGGATAGCGTTACGCCGCGATCGCTTGATGAGCAGCAGCGCAAAGCATTCGTGGACCAGTTGAATCAAGGGATGACCGGCGTGGCGTTTGATGCGCTGCTGGCGAACCTGCGCGCGGCGGCGAAAATCAAAATGGGCTCGGCGGCGCAGATGCAATAACGCGACACTGACCGCAACACTACCGTTAACTGTGCAAATCCAACGGGCCGCTTTCGCGGCCTGTTGCGTTTTTCATCGCGGGCGGTAGCGGCAATCAGGACGCCAGGGCATGCTCTGCCGGGAATACACTACGGAGAGAAGAGCATGCGACAACCGATATTCACCAGGACGTTATTGACCCTCATCGCTGTTTTGTCCCTGCAGCACGTCGAGCCAGCGCGGGCCACCCTCGCCGGCGAAGCGGCGGAAAAACCCGCCACCGCCGATAAAGCCACCCAAACCGATCCCGTTTCGTTCGAGGCGGCGCTGCCGCTGGAGGGCGCAATGACGCCGATGGATTACCAGGCGACGGATACCGCCCCTTCGGACGACAAGCAGGAAAAAGTTGAGCAGCCCACGACCCGCAGTACCTCGGACGTAAGCGTACGCCCCGCGCCGTCTGTTAATTCTCCATCAAGTTATTGAAGATGATGTCCATTATTTTTTTAATGGGCGCAATTCATGAAACAAACCCCACCAAAACCCTCAAGACGTCGTCCCAATTTTTCGCTGGATTTTAACATTAAGCTGGTTGAGTAGGCGCTCCAGCCCGGCGTATCCATTGCCAAGCTGGCACGGGATAACGGTATCAATGACAATTTGCTGTTCAACTGGCGCCAGCTCTACCGTCAGGGCAAGTTCGGTGTCCAACCTAAAATCCCCAC
>NZ_JBLKSS010000043.1:0-22605 GCF_047607725.1 Sodalis sp. (in: enterobacteria)
GCGTGGAGCCGGAAGCGTATCTGCGCCATGTGCTGGCGATTATCGCGGATCATCCCATCAACAAAATTAAAGAGCTCCTGCCGTGGAACCTCACCATCCCTGCTGAATAACTGTCAATACGGCGCTGGGCGTACGCTTACGTGCAATAGCCCGCGGCCACGGTATGCACGAATTTCACCTGCGCCACCGGATTAAGCACCAGGTCGGCGAAGCTGACCATCTCCATGCGCATGGTTTCGTAGTTGAAATCCGCCGCGATGGGATTTTGCATCCAGCCGTTGGCGACCAGGATCCACAGCGCGGACAGGTTGGAGCCGAGCGCCACCAGCCAGGTCACGGCCATATGTTGCACTTTTCCGAGGCGATCCCAACCGAAAAAGAACAACCCGACGAAGGTGGATTCCAGGAAGAAGGCCATCAACCCTTCGATGGCCAGCGGTGCGCCGAAGATATCGCAGACATAATGGGAGAAGTATGACCAGTTGGTGCCGAACTGGAACTCCATGGTAAGACCGGTAGCCACGCCGAGGGCGAAGTTGATAGCGAACAACTTGCCCCAGAACTTGGTCATATCTTTATAGATCTGTTTGCCGGACAGCACATACACCGTTTCCATGATGGCCAGCAAAAACGCCATACCGAGCGTTAGCGGCACAAACAGGAAATGGTACATCGCCGTTAAAGCAAACTGTAATCGTGATAGTTCGACGACATCAAACATGATGACTCCTTGCTCCTCGCAGGAAGGATCCCACGTGCGCCGCTGCGGCCGTACCCTTGAGCAGGACAGCCGGAAAGGTGCGGTGAATAATAAAGGCTTTATAGTTATCATTAACCGCCTGTCGCCTCGGACTCCTGAGGGGAAGAAGGGCAACGGCGCCACAGACGGATCACGGCTTAAAGAAATACCAACATAACCGGTTGGGAATGCCCGTATAGTACCCCTCAATTTCCTCCGGATAAATATATTTTTTAGTGATGGAGGTATTAAAACCGCATAATGATCAAACCCGGCGCGATACGGCGTCTCCATTGAAATTGCGCTGGCGCAACATTACCGCCGGCACAGTATATGATGCGCGGATAAATATTGATTTAACCCAATGTTTTGTTCTTTTTGTTAAATATTGGTAGCTAAAAAAAGCAATATCACCGAAATGTTGCTAAAGTGTGATTAATAAAATACGGTGATTAAATAAAATGAAAATAATAATGGGTCCTCTTCGTCCCTGACGCGGTAGCGCTATTAAATAGGCTCATCGCGCGATAGCGCGCGTTTATTAAAATAGCGAAAAAAACTGTCATTACGCCGTCATTATTGTGGTGTGACGTTATTTCCGCTCCGCCGGGCAAACGTTTTTCACCGCGCGCCCCGCCTCTCGCGGCGAATAGCCGGCCCAAGCTTAAGCCTAGACGACGAGGTCGTGGGGCAATGCGCGGAACAACGGCCGTAGACGTGGCCGTTAGGGTAAAAAAAGCCGCCCGCGGGCAGCTTTATATCTTCTTGCCGCCGCGGCCGGCGGCGCGCGGCGTTTATTATCCGCCGGCTCCCGGCGGTGGCGTATCAGTTCGGCAAAATACGCTTCAACGCTTCACCAATATCGGCCAGACGGCGCACGGTTTTGACGCCCGCCGCTTCCAGCGCGGCGAATTTTTCATCCGCCGTGCCTTTACCGCCGGCGATAATCGCGCCGGCATGGCCCATACGTTTGCCCTTCGGCGCCGTGACGCCGGCGATATAGCCGACCACCGGTTTGGTGACGTGATCCTTGATATAAGCGGCGGCCTCTTCTTCCGCGCTGCCGCCGATTTCGCCTATCATCACGATGGCTTCCGTCTGCGGATCCTCTTCAAACAGCTTCAGGATGTCAATGAAGCTCGAGCCTGGGATCGGGTCGCCGCCGATGCCCACACAGCTGGACTGCCCGAGGCCGGTGTCGGTGGTTTGCTTCACCGCTTCATAGGTCAGGGTGCCGGAACGGGAAACGATGCCCACCCGGCCAGGCTGATGGATATGCCCCGGCATAATGCCGATTTTGCATTCCCCCGGGGTGATAACGCCCGGGCAGTTCGGGCCGATCATGCGTGCCTTGCTTTGCCCAAGCTTGGCTTTCACCGTCAGCATATCCAGCGTCGGGATGCCTTCGGTAATGCAGATAATCAGCTCGATGCCGGCATCGATCGCCTCAAGAATCGAGTCCTTGCAGAACGGTGCCGGCACGTAGATAACCGATGCCGTGGCGCCGGTTTTGTCAACGGCTTCGCGTACGGTATTGAACACCGGCAGACCGAGATGCTCGGTGCCGCCTTTGCCGGGCGTGACGCCGCCGACCATTTTGGTGCCGTAGGCCAGCGCCTGCTCGGAGTGAAAGGTCCCCTGGCTGCCGGTAAAGCCCTGACAAATAACTTTGGTGTTTTTATCAATCAAAATAGACATTACTTACCCTCCACCGCGGCGACAACCTGTTGAGCCGCGTCGGTCAGACTCGTGGCGGCGATAATGTTCAGCCCGCTGTCGGCCAATCGCTTGGCGCCCAGTTCGGCATTGTTTCCTTCCAGACGCACCACCACGGGGACGCTGACGCCCACCTCGAATACCGCGCCGATGATGCCGTCAGCAATCAAATCGCAGCGAACGATACCGCCGAAAATATTGACCAGCACCGCTTTCACCTTCTCATCCGACAGGATTATCTTGAACGCTTCGGTCACGCGCTCCTTGGTGGCGCCGCCGCCCACGTCAAGGAAGTTGGCCGGTTCGCCGCCGTGCAGTTTGACGATATCCATCGTCCCCATCGCCAGGCCGGCACCGTTCACCATACAGCCGATATTGCCGTCCAGCGCCACATAGTTCAGCTCCCATTGGGTGGCGTACGCTTCACGTTCGTCTTCCTGACTGTGATCGCGCATTTCGCGCAGTTCCGGCTGGCGGAACAGCGCGTTGCCGTCGGCGCTCAGTTTGCCGTCAAGGCAGATAAGATCGCCGGCGCTGGTAATCACCAGCGGGTTGATTTCCACCAGCGCCAGATCGCGCTCTAAAAACAGCGTCGCCAGGCCCATGAAAATTTTACTGAACTGAGTGACCTGCTTGCCGCTCATGCCCAATTTAAACGCCAGTTCGCGGCCCTGATAAGGCTGCGGACCGGTAAGCGGATCCAAGGCAACTTTATGAATCAGATGCGGCGTCTCTTCCGCCACCTTTTCAATTTCCACGCCACCCTCGGTGGACGCCATAAACACCACGCGGCGCGTGCCGCGATCGACGACCGCCCCCAGATACAGCTCCTTGGCGATGTCGGTGGCCGCTTCCACCAGAATCTGATTGACCGGCTGGCCCAGCGCGTCCGTCTGGTAAGTCACCAGACGCTTGCCAAGCCACTGTTCCGCGAAGGCGCGGATCTCTTCTTTCGATTTCACCATTTTGACGCCGCCGGATTTACCGCGGCCGCCCGCATGTACTTGGCATTTTACTACCCAAGGACCGGCGCCGATTTTCAAGGCGGACTCTTCCGCTTCGCGCGGCGTATTGCAGGCGTATCCCGTCGTGGCAGGCAGACCATACCGAACAAACAGCTTTTTTGCCTGATATTCATGCAAATTCATGATGTTGTTTCCATCTTCTTCTGGAGAGTGTCAGTGGCGCGGCGTCGCGTCGCCGTAATTCGGTACCAAAACCGTGGACCTCGGGCGGCGGCTTTGGGCCGCCGCCGTCATGCGTTAAACGTCCAACAGCAGGCGAGTGGGGTCTTCCAGCATCTCTTTCACCGTGACCAGGAAGCTTACGGATTCTTTTCCGTCGATAAGCCTGTGGTCGTAAGAAAGCGCCAGATACATCATCGGCAGAATCACCACCTGCCCCCCCACCGCCATCGGCCGATCCTTGATGGCATGCATGCCCAGGATCGCACTTTGCGGCGGGTTGATGATAGGTGTCGACATCAGCGAGCCGAACACGCCGCCGTTGGTAATGGTAAAGTTACCGCCGGTCAGTTCCTCAACTTTCAGTTTACCGTCGCGGCCCTTAACAGCCAGTTCCTTGATTTTCTTCTCGATATCGGCCATGCCCAGCGCGTCGATATCTTTCAGTACCGGCGTGACCAGACCGCGCGGGGTAGACACCGCGATGCTGACGTCAAAGTAGTTGTGGTAAACCACATCTTCGCCATCGATAGAAGCGTTTACTTCCGGGAAACGTTTTAACGCTTCCAGTACCGCTTTGATATAGAAAGACATGAAGCCCAGACGAATACCGTGGCGTTTTTCAAACGCATCGCCGTATTGCTTGCGCAGATCCATCACCGGTTGCATGTTCACCTCATTAAAGGTGGTCAGCATGGCGGTGCTGTTTTTTGCTTCCAGCAAACGTTCGGCCACGCGCTTACGCAGGCGGGTCATCGGTACGCGTTTTTCGCTGCGGTTACCGAGCGCCGGCGCCTCGGCTTCAGCCTGGGCGGCGGCCGGGGCCGGAGCGGCGCTCTGCCGACCGGCGATATGTTTTTCAACGTCTTCGCGGGTAAGGCGTCCACCTACGCCGCTGCCTTTAATGGCCTCGGGGTTGAGATCGTGCTCGGCGATGAGGCGGCGAATGGCCGGGCTCAGCGCGTCGTTGCTGCCCTCTTCCAGGCCTGCAGTGTGGCGCTGGGCCGACGTCGCCTCCTGGCTCTGGGATTTATCGGTCGTCGCCTGGCCGGTGCTATCGCTCGGGCGCAGACGCCCCAGCACCTGACGGGCGGTAATGGTAGCGCCTTCGTCTTCCAACAATGTTTCCAGAACGCCAGCTTCGGGCGCCGGGACTTCCAGCACCACCTTGTCGGTTTCAATCTCGACCAGCACTTCATCACGCTGAACACTGTCACCGGGCTTTTTATGCCAGGTGGCGACGGTGGCGTCCGCGACCGATTCAGGCAGGTCGGGCACCAGAATATCTACGCTACTCATTCTCTATCCTTATTGTTAATTAACGTTCAGCGCGTCGTTGACCAGATTTTTCTGCTGGGTCTGGTGCACGGACAAATACCCTACCGCCGGCGAGGCAGAAGCGGGACGACCGGCATAATTTAGCTCGGCTCCCTTGGATATCACTTCGCGGAAATGATGCTGGCTACAATACCAGGCGCCCTGATTCTGCGGCTCTTCCTGGCACCAGACGAAATCCTGAACGTGCGCATAGGGAGCCAGCGCCTCCCGAACCGCCTGCAGCGGGAACGGATAGAGCTGTTCAATGCGTACGATGGCCACGTCCTGCTGCCCGTTTTTGCACCGTTGATCCAACAAATCATAATAGACTTTGCCTGAGCACATCACGACGCGCTTGACGCCCTGCGGGTCAAGATCGTCGACTTCGCCGATGGCGGGCTGGAACGTGCCGTTGGCCAGCTCATCCAGTGAGGAGATGGCCAGCGGATGACGCAGCAGCGACTTGGGCGACATAACAATCAGCGGCCGACGCATGTTGCGCAGCGCCTGACGCCGCAGCATATGATAGACCTGCGCCGACGTCGACGGGACGCATACCTGCATATTTTGTTCCTCGCACAGCTGGAGATAGCGCTCCAGGCGGGCGGAAGAGTGCTCCGGCCCCTGCCCTTCATAGCCGTGGGGCAGCAGCATCACCAGACCGCACATCCGTCCCCATTTCTGTTCGCCGGAACTGATAAATTGATCGATAACCACCTGCGCGCCGTTGGCGAAGTCGCCGAATTGCGCTTCCCAAATCACCAGGGTGCGCGGCTCGGCGGTGGCGTAACCGTATTCAAACGCCAGCACCGCCTCCTCCGACAGTACCGAGTCCCAAACGCGGAAGCTGCCCTGACCGTTGTGGACATGGGCCAGCGGGGTATAGCTCGAGCCGTTTTTCTGGTTATGCACCACCGCATGGCGGTGGAAGAATGTGCCGCGGGCGGTGTCCTCCCCCGACAGACGGATGGGGATCCCCTCATCTACCAGCGTGGCGTAGGCCAGCGTTTCGGCGCCACCCCAATCGAAAGGCTTTTCACCGCGCGCCATCGCGGCGCGATCGTGATAAATCTTGGCAACCCGCGGCTGCATTTCCACGCCGGCCGGCACCTCGCTGATGCGGTGGGCCAGCACCTGCAAACGCTTACTCTCCACCTGGCTGGGGTAATCTTCATCCCAGTCGTGGTTAAGGTAGCGCTGCCAGGCGAAGGAGTGCATATTCATCTGCCGCCACTCTTTCACCACGCACTCGCCCTGATCCAGCGCGTCGCGGAACACGTTGACCATTTCGGTGGCGTCGGCGAGGGTGATAATGCCGTCGCGCTCCAGGCGGTCGGCGTAGATTTTGCGCGGCGTCGAGTGTTTTTTGATCTTCTGGTACATCAGCGGCTGAGTGGCGCTCGGTTCATCGGCCTCGTTATGGCCGTGGCGGCGATAGCACACTAAGTCGATCATGACGTCGCGTTTGAAGGTATTGCGGAAATCCAGCGCCCCGCGGGTGACGAACACCACCGCTTCGGGGTCATCGGCGTTGACGTGGAAAATCGGCGCCTGCACCATTTTGGCGATATCGGTGCAATATTGGGTGGAGCGAGCGTCGTGGGGGTTGGAGGTGGTGAAACCGACCTGGTTGTTGATAACGACGCGCACCGTCCCACCCACGTCGTAGCCGCGCGCCTTGGACATGTTCAGGGTTTCCTGCACCACGCCCTGGCCGCTGATGGCCGCGTCGCCGTGCAGCGTGATCGGCAGTACCATACTGCTGCTTTGTTCATCCAGACGGTCGATACGCGCCCGTACCGACCCCATCACTACCGGGCTGACGATTTCCAGATGCGAGGGGTTGAACGCCAGCGCCAGATGCACCAGCCCGCCTTCGGTTTCAACATCGGAGGAGAAGCCCTGATGGTACTTCACGTCACCGGTGCCTAAGTGCTCTTTGTGCTTGCCGGCGAACTCGTCGAACAGATCCTGCGGCTTTTTGCCCAGCACATTGACCAGCACGTTCAGGCGGCCACGATGCGCCATCCCCAGTACCACTTCCCGCGTTCCATTGCTTCCGGCATAGCGCACCATCTCTTTGAGCATAGGAATCAGTGCGTCGCCGCCTTCCAGCGAGAAACGCTTGGCGCCCGGGAACTTGGCTCCCAAATAACGTTCAATCCCTTCCGCCGCGGTCAGCTCGGCGAGAAAACGCATTTTCTCTTCGCGGCTGAAGCTCGGCTGCCCCACCACCGATTCGATATGCTGCTGGATCCAGCGTTTCTCTTCGATATTGGTGATGTGCATATATTCGGCGCCGATGGCGCCGCAGTAGGTCTTTTTCAGCGCCTCGTACAAATCCGCCAATTTCATGGTGTCGCGGCCGATGGCGAACGAACCGACGTTAAACGTTTCTTGGAAGTCGGCTTCGGTGAGGTGATGGAAAGCGGGGTCCAGATCAGGAACCGTTTCCTGTTTCCATAACTCCAGAGGATCCAGATTGGCGTGCTGATGGCCGCGGAAGCGGAAAGCGTTGATAAGCTGCAGGACTTTCACCTGCTTCGAGTCGATATCCGGATCGTTGACCGAGGCGGTATAGCGTGTTGCGTCCTTGGCCAGGCGGCGGAAGTATTCCCGCGTTTTGGAATGGAGTTGATCGGGACTGACGCCCGCGGTCGGGAGCTGTTTAAAAATTTCACGCCAGCTCGCATCGACAGAGTCAGGATCCGTCAAAAAATCTTCATAGAGCTGCTCTATGTAGGACTGGTTTGCGCCCGCCAGATAGGAGGAATCCAGCCAGGCCTTCATTGCGCCGTTCTGCATCATGATCCCTTAAGCTTGTTAAGCTTCAGTTTTCGCCGTGGTTAACCCGTAATCGGATAACATATAAGCGGTTCAGCCGGCGGATCACCCCTGCGAGGTCATCGTATCCGAAGGAACCTTTGAAAAGCGGCTGGCCACGAGGCCGCTAACCAGTTTTCAAAGGCTTCCTGCGCTGCCCCGTCGCAGCGGACGGGGAGCAGGCCGCACCCGTTAGGCGCTGTAGTTCACCAACATACTCTTGATATGACCGATAGCCTTGGTGGGGTTGAGTCCCTTGGGGCATACGCTGACACAATTCATTATGCTGTGACAGCGAAAAACGCTGAAAGCGTCGTTCAGATCATCCAACCGCGCCTGCTGATGAGTATCGCGGTTGTCGATCAGGAAGCGATAAGAGGCCAGAAGCCCCGCCGGCCCGATGAATTTATCGGGGTTCCACCAGAAAGAGGGGCAGGACGTGGAGCAGCAGGCGCAGAGAATGCACTCATACAGCCCGTCCAGCTTGGCGCGCTGTTCTGGCGATTGCAGATGTTCACGCGCCGGCGGATTGCGGCCGTCGTTAATCAAGAAGGGCTTAATCTTCTCGTACTGGGCATAAAACTGCCCCATGTCCACCACCAGATCACGGATAACGGGCAAGCCGGGCAGCGGGCGGATGACGATTTTATGGTCGCCCTTACGCAGCATCGACAGCGGCGTAATGCACGCCAGACCGTTTTTACCGTTCATATTAACGCCGTCGGAGCCGCAAACCCCTTCACGGCAGGATCGGCGGAACGACAGGCTCGGATCCTGCTCTTTCAGCTGGATTAACGCATCCAGCAGCATCATATCGCGCCCCACCTCCATGGTGAGGGTATAGTCCTGCATGCGCGGCTTATCGTCGACATCGGGATTGTAGCGATAGATGGATAATTCAACCTTCATGATTCATCCTCCACCCTAGTAGGTACGCACTTTCGGCGGGAACGCCGGGCGTAATGTCGGTTGCATGTTGACCTTACGACGCGTCATGCTGTCGCTTTCAGGAAGATACAGCGAGTGGCACAGCCAGTTTTCATCGTCACGGTCCGGGAAGTCGAAACGGCTGTGGGCGCCGCGGCTTTCGGTGCGGAAATTCGCCGAGAGCGCGGTGGAGTAAGCGGTTTCCATCAGGTTATCCAGCTCCAGGCACTCTACGCGCTGGGTGTTGAATTCCGTCGAGGTATCGTCCAAGCGGGCATGATGCAAACGCTCGCGGATCTCTTTCAGCTCCGCCAGCCCCTTGGCCATCGCGTCACCTTCGCGAAATACCGAGAAGTTGTTTTGCATACAGGCCTGCAACGCTTTACGGATCTCAACCGGATTTTCGCCGCTGCGATTGTTGTTCCAGCGGTGATAGCGGCTGAGCGACGCGTCGATGTCGTCGTCGCTGGCATCGCGCGACGGTCCCTGCTCTTGCAGCGATTCCTGCAAATGCATCCCCGCCGCGCGGCCAAACACCACCAGATCCAGCAGCGAATTGCCGCCCAACCGGTTGGCGCCGTGTACCGATACGCAGGCAATTTCGCCCACCGCGAACAGGCCGGGGATCACCACATCCTCGCCCTGGGCGTTGACGGTGATCGCCTGGCCGCTTACCTTGGTCGGAATGCCTCCCATCATATAATGGCAGGTGGGGATGACCGGAATCGGTTCTTTTACCGGATCCACGTGGGCGAACGTACGCGACAGCTCCAGGATCCCGGGCAGACGCGATTCCAATACCTCTTTCCCCAAATGATCCAATTTCAGTTTCGCATGTGGCCCCCAGGGACCTTCGCAGCCGCGGCCTTCGCGGATTTCAATCATAATCGAACGCGCCACCACATCGCGGCCCGCCAGATCTTTGGCGTTGGGCGCGTAACGCTCCATGAAGCGCTCGCCGTGTTTATTCAGCAAGTAACCGCCTTCACCGCGGCAGCCCTCGGTCACCAGTACCCCCGCGCCGGCGATGCCGGTGGGATGGAACTGCCACATTTCCATATCCTGAACCGGCACGCCGGCGCGTAGCGCCATGCCGACGCCATCGCCGGTATTGATGTGGGCGTTGGTGGTGGACTGATAGATGCGCCCGCCGCCGCCGGTGGCGAGAATGGTCGCGTGCGCCTTGAAATACACCACTTCGCCGGTTTCAATACATAGCGCGGTGCAGCCCACGATCACCCCATCCTGGTTTTTCACCAGATCGAGGGAATACCATTCGGAAAAAATGGTGGTGTGATTTTTCAGGTTCTGCTGATAGAGCGTATGCAGCAGCGCATGTCCGGTACGGTCGGCGGCGGCGGCGGTGCGCGTGGCCTGTTCGCCGCCGTAATTCAGCGACTGGCCGCCGAACGGCCGCTGATAGATGCGTCCGTCGTCGAGGCGGGAAAACGGCAGCCCCATATGCTCCAGCTCCAGTACCGCTTCCGGGCCGGTTTTGCACATGTATTCGATGGCGTCCTGGTCGCCGATATAATCGGACCCTTTCACCGTATCGTACATATGCCACTGCCAGTCGTCTTCATGGCTGTTGCCGAGGGCGACGGTGATGCCCCCCTGCGCCGATACCGTATGGGAACGCGTTGGAAATACTTTGGAAATTAACGCGCACGAGAGCCCCATCTGGGAGATCTGCAGCGCGGCGCGCATGCCCGCGCCTCCCGCGCCGATAACCACGGCGTCAAACTCTCTTACCGGCAATGTCATTGACTACGCCCCCCACACCACAACAGTTCCATAAAGTAAATACACCATGAGCACGATAACGATGGCCAATTGCAGCAGCAGCCGCAGCGCCAGGGGCTTGATGTAATCCGTTAATACCTGCCACATGCCTATCCAGGTGTGCACCAGGATGGAAAACAGGGTTAGCAGGGTAAAGACTTTCGTCATGGGGGTGGCGAAAAAACCGCGCCAGACGTCATAGGTGAGAGTATCAGCAAACAGGATAAAACCGAGCAGATAAATAATGTAAAGGCAAATTACGATGGCGGATGCACGAACCAATAACCACTCATGTACTCCGTTACGTCCTAATGCTGAAGCATTGCTTACCATACGAGGACTCCAGCCAAAATAGATAGCACGACAGTTAGCAAAAATGTAACATTTTCGGTGATTTTACCCATCGCCAACGTTTCTTCCAGATAGCCGAAATCCATCAGCATGTGACGAATTCCGCCGAGGGTGTGGTAGGCCAGCGCGGTCAAAATGCCCCAAAAGATAAATTTAACGATGAAGCTGTCCATCATGGTGGCAGCCTGAATGAAGCCTTCGGGGGAAGAGAGAGATAATCCGAGAACCCAAAGCAGAATGCCGATAGCCACAAACATGATGACGCCGGACACGCGATGAAGAATGGATGCTATTGCAGTTACGGGGAACCGGATCGTTTGCAGATCCAAGTTGACAGGCCTTTGTTTTTTCACGATTTTTCCCACACAGCTATTATTATATTCCTTCCTCCGGTCCTGGCTGGACTCAGACAGCGTTAACGGGATAAACCATGCGACGTCATGTGCTAAAACCACAATTCCTTGTGCGTAGAATGACGCGTTAAATAACGCTGGGTGCTCCTACTACAGGGAGTTCCGGAGACCTTGTTGAAGTATATGGCTTTCACATTATGATTACAATTACCATACAAATAGTTTGTTAACATTTGGACGATTTAGTGAGCACCGTCACGATTCTCACATTTCCTATAAAAGGTATACATCTACATTGACAATAAAGCAACATTTTGATTACAAATCATCCCGATTCTATGCTATAACTCGCTTATCGAGTGGCGGCACACTTCCTCCGTGATTAAGTTTATGCAACAGTGTAAGAAGCGCCTTGACCCGCAGGTTAAGATGCCCATTAATAGCAAATAATATTTTCAATTAATCTTCACCCACCAAGGCAAACCGTTCGTTCACCCTTTTCGGGTAAAGCGTCAGACTGCGCTCTGCGCCCGGCATGCTTCACGCCAAGGCGGACGGAAAATAAACGCGGGGCCCTATGAGTCGCCTGTGGTGCAAGATTGAGTTTATACGCGCTAAGGAGAATATAATGGCTGAAAGTAAAGCAACTTTTACCCCTGAGGGGCACGACCCCATCGCCATGGATTTGCTAACGGGCACCATGGGCGAAAAAGAGATAGACATCCGCAGCCTGGGAAGCCAAGGGTATTTCACCTTCGATCCCGGCTTCACCTCCACCTCCTCCTGTGAATCGAAAATCACCTATATCGACGGCGACAAAGGCGTCTTGCTGCACCGCGGCTTCCCAATAGACCAGCTGGCGCTGGAGTCGAACTATCTGGAGGTCTGCTATATCCTGTTGAACGGCGAAGCGCCGACCCGTGAGCAATTCGATGAGTTCCGCACTATCGTCACCCGTCATACCATGATTCATGAACAGATTACCCGGCTGTTCCACGGTTTTCGGCACGATTCCCATCCGATGGCGGTCATGTGCGGGGTCACCGGTGCGCTGGCGGCGTTCTATCACGACTCGCTGGATGTCAACGTCGAACGCCACCGCGAAATCGCCGCGTTCCGCCTGTTGTCGAAAATGCCCACCGTGGCCGCCATGTGCTACAAGTATTCCCTCGGCCAGCCGTTTATCTACCCGCGCAATGATTTATCCTATGCCGGCAACTTCCTGCATATGATGTTCGCCACGCCGTGTGAGACTTACGAGGTCAATCCGGTGCTGGAGCGCGCCATGGATCGTATTCTCATTTTGCACGCCGATCATGAACAAAACGCCTCCACTTCGACGGTGCGCACCGCCGGCTCCTCCGGCGCCAATCCGTTCGCCTGTATCGCGGCGGGCATCGCTTCGCTATGGGGGCCTGCCCACGGTGGCGCCAACGAGGCCTGTCTGCGGATGCTCGAAGAGATCAACAAAGTGGAACATATCCCTGAGTTCATCAAACGCGCCAAGGATAAAAACGATTCGTTCCGCCTGATGGGCTTCGGCCATCGCGTGTATAAAAACTACGATCCGCGCGCTACCGTGATGCGGGAGACCTGCCATGAAGTGTTGAAAGAACTCAAGCTTTCGGATGATTTACTGGCGGTGGCCATGGAGCTTGAACATATCGCGCTGCACGACCCGTACTTCAAAGAGCGCAAGCTGTATCCCAACGTCGATTTTTACTCGGGCATCATTTTGAAGGCCATGGGGATCCCTTCGACCATGTTCACGGTCATTTTCGCCATGGCGCGTACCGTCGGCTGGATAGCCCACTGGAAAGAGATGCACGATGATGGTCTGAAGATCGCCCGTCCGCGCCAGCTCTACACCGGCTATCCCCAGCGGGACTTCCATAGCCAGAGCAAATAAACCCGCCGCCCCGCCTTGCAGAGTCGCCCTGCGCCTTGCTTAGTCGTCCTGCGCCAGCCGCCAGGCCAACTGCTCCAGATAGCGGCTTTGCTGTTGCCAGGCCAGATGTGCTTCATCCAGCGAGCATTGGACAAAATGGATCGGCTCGCCCAGGCGGATCTGCGCCAGATGGTACAAATCGGCCTCGATAACACAGGCGATGGGCTGGCCGCCGCCGGTACACCAGGCCAATCGCTTTATCTCCGCCGGCCCGCCGTCGCCGCAATGCAGTACGGCGGCGTCCTAGCGTCTGTTCAAGGCGCAGGCGCAGCGCTTCACCGCTAAGAGGCGTCGCGAACTCGCCCTGCGGCAGCAGCGGTTCCAAACTGTCGGTCACCCGAATGTCCAGCGCCGCCGCGAGCTGCGCGTTATTGCCCAATTCAGGGTGGGCATCCAGCGGCAAATGCCATGCGTACAAATTGATATCGTTAGCCAGTAATGTTTTCAGCCACCGGCGTTTCATACCACTAATCACCGGCGCCTCGTTTTTCCAAAAATAGCCGTGGTGGACCATGACCGCGTCGGCGCCGTGCGCCAGAGCGCTATCCAGCAGCGCCTGACAGGCGGTGACGCCGGTAACGATGCGTTTTACCTCCTGGCGGCCCTCCACCTGTAGGCCGTTGGGCGCATAGTCCTCCAGCGCGCTGCTGTTAAGTTTTTGATTAATCAATTGTTTAAGCTAGGTATTGCGCATCGATTCGCCTCTCTCATCGTGATTCGTCCCGCGCCCCGCCCCGCGCTTTAGCCGCTTCATAAGCGTCCAGTGCGCGTACGCGCACTTTGCCATGATCGACGATCTGCGGCGGATAATCCAGTCCGGCGCGCTGCGCGTCGGGCCAACGATGCGGCTGATACAGATAATTATCCGGCACCGGCTTGAGTGCCGGCAGCCAGCGACGGATAAAAGCGTCGTCGGGATCGAAACGCTCTCCTTGCGTGGTGGGGTTGAAAATGCGGAAATAGGGCGCGGCATCGGTGCCGGTGGAGGTCGCCCATTACCAGCCGCCGTTATTGGCCGCCCGATCGCCATCGATAAGCTGCGACATGAAATAGCGCTCGCCCCGGCGCCAATCGATAAGCAGATCTTTGACCAGAAAACTGGTGGTGATCATTCGCAGCCGATTGTGCATCCAACCGGTCTCCCCCAGTTGTCGCATGGCGGCATCGACAATGGGATAGCCGGTGCGACCCGCACACCAGGCGTCGAACAGGTCATCATCCTGCCGCCAGGCGACGTGGCGCGTCCAGGGAATAAACGGCTGATGGCGACAGCCGGCCAGGCCACCAGCAGATGGCGGTAAAAATCGCACCATATTAGTTCATTGGTAAGCGCCCCGTGGAGGACGTCTTGAATTATTAGTGGGTTTGTTGTATGGCCCGGTAAGAATATGTTCCACTACGATGCCTAGTGAACCCGCATCCTATATAAGGGACGGCTGTCAGATCATGGATAATCCGGCGATGATAGTGTCCACTTAAATTTTAATGGACACTATCACAAACTTCAGAACCACTAATTTCATATCACTCAAACCGGGATGGAAATAAAAGTTGTTAAAATCAATACAATGTGAAAATGCAATGAGCATAAGCGTGTAACGTAGGTTTACTGTCTCATACAACAAACCCACCAATAATTCAAGACGTCCTCCACGGGGCGCTTACGTTCATTGAGCCAGGTGAAGGCGCAGCTCTGCCCCGGCGTTAGTGCTTGGGGGGACGCCTGGCTCAGCCGCTGATAACACTGGCGAGGCGATAGAACGCCGATCGCCAGCCAGGCGGACAGCCGGCTGGTGGCGTCCAACGCCGGAATATCGCGGCCGCGGTGATAATCCTGCAAATGTTGATGACAAAAGGTACGCAGACGGGAGAGTGCGGCCGCTTCACCGGCGGGATAGTCTTGCCCGGGGGGCGTGGTGGGATAATCAAACGGCGCGATCTCGCATGTCTTGCCGCAGGGGCCGCTCGCGGCGCCGGCAGGCAGGCCGGATCTTGCTCTTCGAGCCGGTGCAGGAAGGCGTTACGAAATTGCGTATAGACCTTGTACATCTGCTGGTTGCCGGTGTGGACGCTGCCCGGCGGCGGCTGCATGCTATCATCAAAGCCCTGGCACTGCGTGTCGTCGCCGTTCCGCCGCTCCAGTTACCGGTCACGCTCCCGCTCGTTGAATTCATATTGATAGTTATAAAACAGCCTATCCACCCGTTCGCGCTGGCAAAACGCCGCCAGGTCGTCGGCCAGATGACACAGATGTTGGCGGATAAATTCCGCCTGGCGCGGGCTCATGTCGTGATCCCGCCACTGCTGCGGCGTGGCGATAAACACCGCCAGCACCCGCGCGGGGGGATCCTGACAGGCCGCATATAGCGCGGTATTATCGTGTAAGCGCAGGTCGTTGCGCAGCCAGAGCAGATGGGTTGTCATAAAACATCCGTAGAGTTAATGTCCGTAACGCAGCCGCAGCGCTTCGGGATAGGGTTCAAAATAGCGCTGCTGCGCGAGCCAGGCATTAGGATATTCGACCATATAATGTTTCAGCAGCGTGATGGGTGCCAGCAACGGCTGCAGCCCCTGGCGATAGCTGTCAATCAAGCCGGTGAGTTCACTGCGCTGCGCGCGGGTGAGGTAACGGTAAAAATATCCCTGCGCATGCATCAGCACATTAGTATGGTTACACCGGGTCGCCGGGTGGCGCAACAGCGCCCTCAGCCGGTCGCGATACGCCAGGGCGAACGCGTCAAGCGACGGCCAACGGTCCATACTGGCGACAAAAGGGCCAATGCGCCGATAAGCCGGCTGCGAATGCGCCAGCAATAACAGCTTATAACGGCGGTGAAAGGCCATCAGCACGTCGCGGGTCAGGGGTTGGCGCATCAGTTGGTTGAATTCCCACAGGGTAAATACCCGCGCCACGAAATTCTCCCGCAATTGAGCATCCTGCAGCCGGCCATCCTCTTCTACCGGCAGCCAGGGCATTTGCTCCAGCAATATACGGGTAAGCAGACCCACGCCGGTTTTTTGCACCCCCTGTGATTCATAGACCCTTACCCGCGCCATACCGCAGCTCGGCTATTTGGCGCAGACGATATAGCCGCAGAGATCGGCGAGCTGACGTACCCGTTGGCGCGCGAATGCTTCCATGCTGGCGGTGTAATCCATGGGGTTCGCCTCTTTGCTCGTGCGCAACGTGATGTGATCGTTGAGATTTTTCACCAGCCTGAGCGCCGGACACGGCGTTGGCAGTCCGATAGCCATTTCGGGGCAGATGGCGGTGAAGGCGACAAACGGGGCAAAATCATCCATGGCGAACGCCAGGCGTTTATGGCCGCCGTCAAAGCGGACCTTTTCACCCATCAGACAGGCGCTGATACCGACGGGGATCCTACTGCTCATGCTCGGCTCCTGTGGAGGGTTTCGGGTAGGCAAAGCGTAGCCGAATTTCACTGTTTCCGCTGGCGGGCAATAACATATTGCCGGCGCCGCCCCCGCCGGGACGGGTTAACGGCAACCAAAAAAACGGCCATCGGATGATGGCCGGGGGGCTCGCCGCGCGCGTCACGGCGATATAAATGCCCGATTGGCGCCGGGCCGACATTATCGGGCCATGAAGAGTGCCCGCTTGTTTCGCTGAACGCCTTACCGGGCAGCAATCTCGCCTGCAGGGCTTGTGAACAGCCTTATCGAGCACCGAAGAGCCCGCTTGATTTGCGGTACCCCTTAGCGGGCAACAATCACGCCAGCTGGGTTCGCGAACCGCATTCGCTTTGAGGATAATACCCGTTGGGTTCGCTGGAGGTCACATCGGGCATGACCCGCCGCAGCCGGGGGCTTATTTCGCCCCTGCCAGCACGTCGCTCACGATATCCACCGCCTCTTTCTCGATCTGCTGGCGGTGCTCTGCGCCGAGGAAGCTTTCGCAGTAGATCTTGTAGGCTTCTTCCGTACCGGAAGGACGGGCCGCGAACCAGCCGTTTTGCGTCATCACCTTCAGCCCACCAATGGACGCGCAGTTGCCTGGCGCCGCCGTCAACCGCGTGGTGATCGCATTGCCCGCCAGCGTGCTGGCGCTGACCTGCTCGGGGGACAGCTTGGACAAAATCGCTTTCTGCGCGTGGGTGGCCGGCGCCTGAATGCGGTTGTAGCTGGGCGCGCCAAAGCGCTGCGCGAGTTCATCATAATGCTGCTGGGGATTTTTGCCGGTCACGGCGGTAATTTCCGTCGCCAGCAGGCACATGATGATCCCGTCTTTGTCGGTGGACCAGGGCTGACGGTCAAAGCACAGGAATGACGCCCCGGCGCTCTCTTCGCCGCCAAAACCCAGACTGCCGTCAAACAGGCCATCCACAAACCACTTGAAGCCTACCGGCACTTCCACCAGCCGGCGGCCGAGGCTGTCAACCACCCGGTCAATCATGGCGCTGGAGACCAACGTCTTACCCACGCCCACCTCATCGCCCCATTGGGGGCGGTGCTGGAACAGGTAGTTAATCGCCACCGCCAGGTAATGATTGGGATTCGTCAAGCCCGCCGGTGTAACAATACCGTGCCGGTCATAGTCCGGATCGTTGGCGAACGCCAAATCAAATTTATCGCGTAGCGCCAACAGCCCCGCCATTGCCGATTCCGACGAACAGTCCATGCGAATGATGCCGTCATGATCGAGATGCATAAAGCGGAACGTCTGATCGACCTCTTCATTGACCAGCGTCAAATCCAGCCGGTAATGCTCGGCAATGCGCTGCCAATAAGCGATGCCGGAGCCGCCCAGCGGATCGACGCCCAATTTCAGCCCGGCGCGTTGAATGGCCGGCATATCCACCACGCTAGCCAACCCTTCAACATAGGGTTGCACCAGATCTTTGGCGTGGATATGGCCACTTTGCCAGGCTTTGTCCAGCGTCAGGCGTTTGACGTCGCGCAGATTATCCGCCAAAAGCGCATTGGCGCGTTCTTCAATAACCCGGGTGACGTTAGTGTCGGCCGGCCCGCCATTGGGCGAATTATATTTGATGCCGCCATCCTCTGGCGGATTATGGGAAGGAGTGATAACAATACCGTCGGCCTGCGCGCCGCCGCCGCGATTGTGGCTCAAGATGGCATTGGAAATCGCCGGCGTCGGCGTATAGCCATTGTCCGCTTGCACAACCACTTCCACGCCGTTGGCGGTCAGGACTTCCAGCACCGAGATAAACGCCGGTTCGGAGAGCGCATGGGTATCTTTGCCCACATAGCAGGGCCCCTTGATACCCTGCTTGGCGCGCTCCTCGGCGATAGCCTGACTGATGGCCAAAATGTGGGCTTCGTTGAAGCTATGGCGTCCTGCGCTGCCGCGGTGTCCCGAGGTGCCAAACTTTACCGCCTGGGCACTGTTGCCCGGCTCAGGCAGCAATACATAATATTGTGACGTTAATTGTGCCACATTGATTAAATCACTCTGGCGGGCGGGCTGCCCGGCGCGGGGGTGATTGGCCATCGGAGCTTCTCCGTTGCTAGTCAATTAAATTTAAGAGTGCCGCAAACTTTTTCTATCAGCTCCGTTGGGAACTGCATCGCCAGCATAATATGTTCAATCATGCTCCGTTTGCGGTCGCTATTGGTATTGGTAATGACCCAATAAGGCGTACCGGGCACCTGTTTTGGTTTGGTCTGGTGGCCGCTTTGCAGCAGCGTTAGCCTGTCGCCGGCAAAATACGTGCGGGTACGGCCGTGCAGTGTTTCGGTAGACGCTGCGAAGGCCTGCGGCGACAGGGTGTACAGGGTGGTCAGGGTGGTCAGGGTGGTCAGGGTGGTCAGGGTGGTCAGGGTGGTCAGGGTGGTCAGGGTGGTCAGGGTGGTCAGGGTGGTCAGGGTGGTCAGGGTGGTCAGGGTGGTCAGGGTGGTCAGCACCAGCATGAAACGATCCACTACCTTGCGTTGCAAAGCATAGTCGTCTGAGAGCAATAATTCACGCATTGCGCGAACCCTCTCGGGCAGTGGACGAACAGATTCCGATTTTTCTGAGGGTTTTGCCGCAGAAGTCACCGCCGGTGCGGGGGTTGACGCTTTGTCGGCGCCGGGAGTGAACTTCAACATACGGCGCAAAATATCAGAGGCACTTTTGCCAATGTGCTGCGTATGGCCGGCAATATAGCGATAAAGATCTTCATCGACTTCAATAGTTTTCATTGTAATCCGTTAATTTCCACATAAATCAATCGTCCCGATTATACAAGTTAAACCCGGGCAACGAACAGCACCAACCGCCGTTGTGGTGAAAAAGTCAGAATCTGCCCGGGCAATCGGCCCGCTGGCGCACGCGCCGTTTTTTCCCCCGCCGCGGCGTTAGCGGTGCCAAACTCATGCTAGGCTACTGCTTTTATCCGCAGCAAAAGGAGCGCTATGAAATTGAACTATCGGCTGCAGACGGCGCGCCAGCCGGAACAGGGTCTGCCGGTGGTGCTGATCCACGGTTTGTTCGGCAGTCTGGATAATTTGGGCGTACTGCCCCGTCCCCTGGGTGAAAATCATCGCACGCTGCAAATTGATTTGCGCAACCACGGCCTGTCCCCCCACGCACCCACCATGAGCTATGACGAAATGGCACGGGATGTGCTGGCGTTACTAGACGCGCTGCTTATTGAGCGCTGTATCGTCATCGGTCATTCCATGGGTGGCAAAGTGGCGATGACGCTTTGCGCGCTGGCACCGGCGGTGGTGATCGATATGGCGCCGGTGGCCTCGCCATTTTCGCCGCCCTGGCGCGCGTCAGCCAGGCCGGGGTGACGCAGCCCAGCGACGCCACGCGGCTGATGGAACAGGATATCGACGATCCGGGCACCATTCAGTTTTTACTGAAATCGTTCCATCAGGGACAATGGCGTTTCGCTCTTGACAGCATCAAACACAATTACGCCGACATTATCGGCTGGCAGACGCAGGCCCCCTGCCGGGGCCGATACTGTTTGTCCGCGGCGGCAATTCCCCCTATCTGGATGACCGCTACCGCGATACTTTCCGCCAGCAATTTCCCCACGCCCGCACACACGTAGTGGCCGGCGCCGGCCATTGGGTTCATGCCGAAAAACCCGAGGCGGTGCTGCGCGCCGTCGCGCGTTTTCTGGCGGAGGGATAAGGCGGGCGCGGCAGTTAGCCATTGTCGTCACCCACTTCACTGGGGTAAGATGACTGGTTTTTTGGATGCCGGCAACCTCCAGGGACCGGTGAAACTAACGCTACGGAGGACGCCGGCCAGGGCTCAGGCCACCCGCCGGCGACCCCGCCGCTTACGGTTGCATATTCCCTTCATCAACTATGGCAAAAGAACAAACGGAGCGCACCACGCTGGATTTATTTACGGATGAACGCCGCCCGGGACGGCCGAAGACCAGTCCCCTTTCACGAGATGAGCAGCTCAGAATCAATAAGCGTAACCAGTTGCGGCGCGACAAAGTGCGCGGGCTGCGTCGAGTGGAATTGAAAATCAACGCGCAGGCGGTGGATGCGCTGAACAAATTGGCCGATCAGCGGGATATTTCCCGCAGTGAGCTTATCGAACTTATCCTGCTGGCGGAGCTTGAGCGCCAACGGCCCGCTGGCTGAGGGAGGGGTCCCGCGTCAGCGGAGCGTAATGTGTGTGACAGGTATCAAGCTGACTGACCGGTGACACGGAGCAGGCCCCCGCGTCAGCCTGCCGCTCATTTGTGGCACAGGCACCACGCCGGCAACGGCGCGGCGGGCGCTTGATAACGGCGGGCGGATTTGGCGCAAAAACCCCCCGCCGGCAGGTATCTCCTTAAATGAGGGTCTGCTATCATTGCCCTTATCAGCTTAAGGTTGACGATTGAGCATACCCTTAATATTTATAAGGTTTGATATTCATGGCGAGTGTAGGCATTTTTTTTGGCAGTGACACCGGCAATACCGAAAATATTGCCAAGATGATTCAAAAGCAACTGGGTACCGATGTTGCTGATGTATTTGACATCGCCAAAAGCAGCAAAGAAGATCTGGAACAGTACGACCGGCTGCTGCTGGGTATCCCGACCTGGTATTACGGCGAAGCGCAGTGCGACTGGGATGATTTTTTCCCTTCGTTGGAAGATGTCGATTTCAGCGGCAAGATTGTTGCGCTGTTCGGCTGCGGCGATCAGGAAGATTATGCGGAGTATTTCTGCGACGCGATGGGCACCCTGCGGGACATTATTGAACCCCACGGCGCCACCCTGGTCGGCCATTGGCCCACCACCGGTTATCATTTCGAGGCGTCCAAGGGACTGGCCGACGACGACCACTTTATTGGCCTGGCCATTGATGAGGATCGGCAGCCCGAGCTCACGGCCGAACGCGTCGACGGCTGGGTCAAACAGGTTCGCGAAGAGATGAATTTGGGTTAACGCCTTACCGCCGTCCGGCCTCCCCGGACGGCAGGACGCCGCATTGTATGCTTGATAAATAATTCCTTTCAAATTGATAGCTACAATTTTGTAACTTTTTCCGCCAAAGCAGTACAATGGCACCACACTTTGTGTGATTTTTTAAACCTAAAGAGGTAGCATAGTCCTTACTCGCTGAGTGGGCTATAATGAAAATGAGTCTTTTTTTCATTCCTGACCGCGAGTTCTATAATGAGACAGTGATACATTTTTCGGGCCGCCGATTGTTATAAGCTGTGTTAGCTTATAACTTGATTATCAAGTAACAGGACCAAACCCGCATGACTGACAATAACATCGCATTAAAGAAGGCCGGCCTGAAAGTGACCCTTCCCAGGCTCAAGATCCTGGAAGTGTTACAAGACCCGGAATGCCACCACGTCAGTGCGGAAGATCTGTATAAAAAGCTGATCGATATGGGTGAGGAAATCGGGCTGGCCACCGTTTACCGCGTACTCAATCAGTTCGATGACGCCGGCATTGTCACCCGCCACAATTTTGAGGGCGGCAAATCGGTTTTCGAGCTCACCCAGCAACACCATCACGATCACCTGATTTGCCTGGATTGCGGCAAGGTCATCGAATTTCGCGATGAGTTTATCGAGGCGCGCCAGCGCGACATCGCGAAAAAGCACAACATCAAACTGACTAACCACAGCCTCTATCTTTATGGCCATTGCGCGGAAGGCGACTGCCGTGAAGATGAAACCTTGCATGATATAGATGATCCGCACGTCGTAAAATTCTGACATCCGCCCCACGCCGTCAGGTTACCGCCGTACAATCACGACCGTATTAAGAGAAACCGCCTGCGGCGGTTTTTTTTCGCCTTGCCTTTACAACGCGTAATGTTCCATTTTCCTCTTTACTTGCCCCAAGGCCTGCTCCCTGCAGATTCCGACGTATCCGATCACCTGTTCCGGCGACATCCGATCAGTTATTCCGATATTTTCCGATCACCCATTCCAGTGATATTCGATCACGTGTTCGCTCATCTTCTGACTCAGTTTTAGTCTATTTTTCCTGTGCTGGCTACTCCTTGCTCTTTGCGTAG
>NZ_JBLKSS010000044.1:0-21739 GCF_047607725.1 Sodalis sp. (in: enterobacteria)
TGAACGGCGTGGAGCCGGAAGCGTATCTGCGCCATGTGCTGGCGATTATCGCGGATCATCCCATCAACAAAATCAAAGAGCTCCTGCCGTGGAACCTCACCATCCCTGCTGAATAACTGTCAATACGGCGCTGGGTGTACGCTTACACCTCAAGCGATCATCCTTTGTTTTGATTAGCAAGACCCTCAAGATGCAAGGCGCAGTGCGTAAGCGGCCATTACCATTCTTGACTGAGCCGTTGGCGTAAGGGATGGCTATGGAGGCAATTGATTTACCGGCCTGGTTCGGCTCGAATACTAAGCTATCTTAAGGACGACCTATGTCTAAGCTGCCCCGAAGCCCGTTGAAAATGAGGTAATTACTGGCGCATTTGTAGAATTTCGTTCACTGCCAAATGGAGGCAGAGAACGATGTCTAGCAGAGGACCGTTTTATTGCCCTATTCTACCGACTGCCGCCATCTCGGTGAAGTGAACATCATATGCCTCCGACAACGGCTGACTGAGTTGGCGAAAATGCGCCAGGCGCATCGTAGATTAGGCGCCCAAATGCTTTGCCTATTAATGGGCAATGGTTTCCGTTATGAACGGCAGCCGCATTCTTTCTGTACACACCATCCCTATCGCCACCAAACCGACAACCTGCTAGCATGTTTAGACGCGCTAGAGAGACCCCCCCTCACATCCCACTAGATAGAGTGTAATTTCTTTTTTTCCAAAAATAATATAAACATTAAATATCAATAAAATAGAACAAATAATGATAATGACGAGATCCGATGGGCTAGACACACCGTTAGGACGGTTCTGATCAAAAAACGCGAAAAATAATATGTTACAAAAAGTAAATGACTATACCTGTTGATATAGGAAACCTCATTTTCAAATCCCGTATTCTTTTTATAATAAGGAGTATGGAAATGTAGATACAAAGGAGTATTGAAATCATAAATAGCAAACATAGAATAATTATTAGTGCGGCGCTTGTTAATTTATCAAACACATTGAATTTACTGATAAACATAGCCAAATAGGATTGTAAAACAAAAACAATGCTACTATAAAAGAAGAATTTAAGTCGACCCAGTGTGCCATCTTTGAAACCTTTGAAAAGTCAATATATATATTGTTTATCAATTCAATAAACTACATTCATTAATTTTATATGCAATTAATTATAAGATCACGTATCCCATAGCCACATTTTCTTTTCAAGCTGATAGAATGATTATGTCAATAATTAATGTATAAGACCGAAAATGTCCACCCATGCCCACAAATGTGCCAAGATGTACTGCATCGCGTGAGCACTGCCCGGCATTTTGGTTTATTTTAAGGTAGCAGAGAGGGCTGTGCCGAGCCTTGAACCGAAGAGAACAGAATCAGTGCCGTAAGTGTTGCTGCTCAGCGTCGGATAATCCGGTCAATTACCTGATTGACGCACGGTCAATACCGCGCGGCAGTAGAGAACGGGCAATTTTGAGGGTGTCTTCATGCCTATCTTTCGCAATACCGCGTTGTTCACCGAATTGCATGCCTTCTGCTCGCCCTTTCGAGATCCCTTTTTATTCAGGTACGAAACAGCCGAGAAGCCGCAATAGGCCGCCGAGCAGAAATTTGTACCATGAATCTTAAGGAGGTTCGCCAGAAAAAGTGGTCAAATCATAAACATTACAATGATAATTCAGGTAGACAACATGCATTGATGGAAAACAACGGGCGTTAGGTTCACAGCCCTCGGCAAACTTACCTCCGTGAACCTCAGACTAGTGGTCCTCTCAACCTAGTAATAGCTCCTTGCGATCGCTGCCGTCTGGGCATGCCGCCGCCTAGTGCCCGCAGTCTACACTCAACGACGTAACCGCCTTGATATGGGCCACGGCGTACTCCGCGTTCACAGCGGGCATACGACAACATGGTCAATACCCTCAAACGTCTGCCCCACAGGCAATAAAAACAGCATTGATGTCGGGATGACAATATATTTCATGTAGGCGGCAGTGTACCGGTCAAATCTCGAAACAGCTGCATTGTGTCTTTGGCAACAGATTAGCTTGTTTGCTCATACTCTCACTGAGCGCCAGACAAATGTCGCTCACGCTAAACGACACGTTGGCCAGCAACGGCACCGCTGCTGTTTTGCCTGTGTTAGATAAAATTAATATAGACACCGGCTATCGCGCCGCCCAGCATCAGATACTTAATAGCGCCGAAGTCATTAGAAAGTAATCGAACTTTAATATCCTGTGGACCAGGCTTCTATTTCAGAGCAAACAAGACGGAACAATAAAGGTACAGTAAAATCAGAAACGACAGAAGTCACGTCCCTTACTGGCCTTCTTGCCCTCCGGTAATTATGATTGAACTTAACATTATTTGCAATATCAGATATCATTATTGCAATAAAGTCAGCATTATCCATGACTATATTTGCTTTTAACATAGGGTCACGCTTAATCAGCTCATGAAATATAGGCCAAGGCACATTATCTGTATTTAATTCCCTTCCAATGGAATGGCCGTAGGCTTTGAGAAAAAATGAATTATTATCAATGAATTCAGCGTATTGGTTCAAAAGTGCTTCATCAATCACGTCCATAAACTCACAGGCATCTCCCGCATCCCTTGTTGTAGGTGAAAGAATAAAATCAACTGAATCTGAACGATGTGATGCTTCATGTAATGCCGTGAGATGGAGTTTAGTGGTGGGAATAGGCTGCACATCAAAGGCATCAGCCATAATTACAATTCTATTACCTGAATCAAGTGGCATTGAAAAAACCATAGGGCAAAGAGTGTTATGTAGATAGCGATCATTTGTCGTTGAGCATGTAGCAATTATAATTTTATCGAGTGGTCCATCAAAGTACTGTTCCATTTCGTTTAGATAAAAAAGGAATCTGTTCATTGATTGATCAAGTATCTCCTCATCCACTGTCCTCAGTACTTGTTTTAAATATGCTTTGACCGGATGGTTATCTGGATATGTTAAGACATGAAATTTGTTAAACATTGCACTTCTCATAAATAGTTTCTTTGCTTTCATAACGTTTTTTTTTGCAATCCTTATTTCATTTAAAATGTGTGGTAACTTTTTCCTTAAAGACTCAAATCTTGGTGGTATATTTTCTATAGGGTCGGTTAATTTATGTTGATAAAAATCTGCTCTATCTATTATAACCTTTTCTGATTTCGGCAGCAATGTCATCTTTCCGATCGTACTTTATATGATAAAAAATTTCCCTGTACTCAGGAAGTGGGCGAATAAAGCTTTGCAAAAGTTCTATTTCATTAGGATCAATTACATTCGCAGGCATCATTTGGCTGTGTGGGATTTGTACCGGCACATCCTGGTCCATTTTATGAATATTGATATTAGATTGCTTTTGCACACGTAAATGATCAGCTGCCACAAACGAGTTTTTTGGGCTATTTTCAGGCACGTTTTTGTGAATACTTTTAAGATCCGATGAATCATTTATATTTACTACTACAGCACGTTCCGGATTATCCTTTTTGCCAAAAAAATATTTATCTCAAAATAATTCACCAGCTTCAGGATTGACTCGGACATCAACGAACCTATCTGCCTGTTTTCCAACTGCCTTTACAGCGACTTGTGTTTCAGTCCCCGGGAGTATAGCTATAACTGCTTTATCTGATGGTGATACTGGATAACGGTTCAAAACAAGGGAAAATGATAATCGCCTCGCTAATTCTTCTGATTTTTTATCTCTAGACAGCAGTGATATCACCTTGTCGCCAAATTTCTTGCCGACAGACGTTAACATCTCAAAACCGGGGTCTGATGCCCTGATCGCATCTTGCCCAAGCAAAGATAATTCTTTGGTAGTTGGCAGATCAACTCCCCGAATCAGCGCTTTGCCTGCTGATTTCAAACCACTTTTACCCGATAGTGTTATTGCATGTTTAATACCAAGGCTAAGACGCGTACAAACCTTACACCCAACTTTGCAGCTTGCCTGATGCGCCGCCAGAAAGGGTATTGCGGCGAAAAAATCATTCATCAGCTTAACCGGGTCAATCTGCGTCTGCAGTTCCCGGCCCTTTTCGTCATTGCCGGGATATCCCCCTACCGAACTCAGACCGTCCGGCGCCAGGGCGATAAATCCCTCCTTGGCGAGACGGCGCGCCACATCTTCAATATAGGGATTAAGCCCCCGATTTTCGTGTACCACCACCACCGCGGCCGTCGGACCGGCCGCCTTAGCCGGGCGGACAAAATAGCCGCGTACCTGCCCGTGACCGTTCGGTGAGGGATAGCGGAGATATTCCGCCGCAATCGCCGGATCGGTAAATTCCACCTGTTCGGCGAGGGCGTAATTCGGACTCATTAGCGACAAAATAGACGCCGCCGTCAGGCCGCCAACGGCGTATTTCGCCGCCTTGGCAAGGAATTCGCGTTTGGTTATCCTTCCGTGGGCGTAATAGTCGTACAGTTCAAGTAGGTCGGGATGAAAATCTTTCGCCGTCAGACGGGCCATGATGACTCTCCTCTACGTGGTGGGCTCGGCTATGACGTTAGCAAATTTTCGCCGCCCGTACAGTAGCTGCGCTGACCCTTGTTAACCAGGCTGGCGTATTGCATGCTTGCGTTCGCATTTTGGTCGCGGCGAGGGGAATAGCCAGGCAGCATTCATTACTTATTGACGCACGCAGGATCAGACGTCAATCTTTTGGCCGCGTTAAAGGCAAAACTGACGCCAGGTCAGCGAAATACATTTCGCCAGAAATTTCGCTCGCCGCCTCCCTTTTTTTAACCGTAGGGTTATCGGCATGAATAATAAAATCACCTTCACATCCAGCGTTATTTACCCTGATATCACCGTCATTTTAGGCAGCCAATTACATGAAACAGGACAACCACTTTATTCATATCAGCGACGTGGCCAACGACGCGGAAGAAAAGTTTATTCAACAGCAATTGTGGTCGCATAATGCGCAATTCGAGGCCGTGGATATGCGCCCGTTACGCTTAACGGTAACCGCAGAAGCCGGCAATATTATCGCCGTGCTGCTCGCCAGCACCTGGTGGGGATCGCTTGAAATACAGTATTTATGGATTGATGAACGGCACCGCCACGGTGGACTCGGCCGACGATTAATTCAGCAGGCGGAAGCGGAGGCCATTGCGCGCGGCTGCCATCAGGCCTACCTGGACACCTTCAGTTTTCAGGCCCTGGGCTTCTACCAAAAATTGGGCTATCGCCCTTACGGCCATCTCGCGGGTTATGCCCATAAACATACGCGTTATTATCTGGCCAAACCGTTGTCCGACGCGTCTTGGCAGCACGAAAATAACGGCGCATCATGAACGATAAGCCCTCTTTGGCCCTGACGCGGTATCGGCAGCACGCTAAAGCGCAACAGCGCGCCTAAGATGCGAAGCCACATACGGGGGCGCCGGAGTACGGCGCTCCCGCTCACTCATTGCCGGCGGTGCCCGGTCGCCCGCATAAACGCCCTGCCGCGCCCGGGTAAAAGGATGGCGAACAAGGCATGATGCGCGCTGAAATGGTTTTTCGGCCTAAAACCTACAGCGGCACCCTGCTGCCCGCAATGCGTGTTATCAGAGCATCCGCCACGCTTGCAACAAGCCGCGCTACCGGCGCGTTTAGGCATTGCGCCACGCTGACGGTTTTTTCCACCTGGTACACGCGGACGGTGCCTAAGCGCGATTCAAATTCGTTAGCGAGACGGTGGGCGGCCAGAAGATCACAATCTACCAAGAGCAACGCGTAGGCCAGCACGATATGACGCCGTTCCCTCCGACCATCGGGATCCGCCGCGGCGCGCCAATATTGCGCGGTCCCGGCAATTTTGCGCGCCTGCGCCCCGCTGCCGCAGGCGAGGTTATAGCGCCCATCGCAAAAAGAGCCCGCCACCGCCTGCCAGCCGGTGGCAATGCCCAGCCGCGCCAACCCATCGGTCAAGATCCCGCATAAATGGCGGTACACGTCCTCGGCGGCGTCGCCAAAAGCGTGGTCCGTCGGGTAGGCCAAACTTAAGTTGATAATGCCGGGCCCTTGCGGTACCAGCCCGCCGCCGGATTTGCGCAGCAGCACGGGGCAACCGTCGGCGGCAAAGTCCTGGCAGACCTGGGCAAAGCCGGCAAAGCGGCGATAACTGACCGGCGCCACCAGCGACAGCGGCGCGTGCCACACTAGCGCTACTGCCTGCACGGCCGCGGTGGCGGAATACATGCCTTCCTCGGCCCGCGTGGCGTCGCTACAGTAGCGCAAGGGGGGACCGGCAAAAAAAACGACCCGGCAGCGCCGAGCCGGCCTGTGGCACATCGCTCATGATTGACCTTATTCGCCCTGCCCGCGCGGCGCCAGAATACGCCAACCCAGCGCCGGTTGAGCCCTAGAGCGCCTTACGTAACGTAATATTAATACGGTGCGGCCCAACAAGGGAATGATAGCCTTCCTTTATCGGCAGAATGCCGTGAAAACACAGGCGCGCAGGACCGCCCCACACGACGACATCCCCATGGGCCAACGGGATGCGTTGCGCGGGGTCGCTGCGCTGCAGGCCGCCGAACTGAAATACCGCCGGCAGGCCCAGGGAGACCGACACAATCGGCGCACCAAAGTCATGTTCGTCTTTATCTTGATGCAACGAGAGTTTACTGCCGACATCGTAGCGGTTCATGAGGCAAGCATCGGGCACAAAGTGGGCAAATCCCGCCAGTTGCGCGGCTTCGTCCGCCAGTGCCATCAATATGTGCGGTATCGACGGCCAGGGGTGGCCATCGCGGGGGTTACGCTGCGTATAGCGATAGCCGTGGTTGTCGCTGTTCCAGCGGTGGCCGCACCAGCTCATTGCCACCGACATGGTGTAGCCTCCCGGCGTGGTCATGTGGCGCCAGGGTACCTGGGCCGTAATCGACTGTACCGCCGCCAGCAGCGCGGCCCCGTGTGTGCGCACGAAACCGTGCAGCACGACCGCGCCCGGTGTAATCGTCTCACGCCAAGGCGCCGGCGCCACGTCTTCAAAAAGATCCAGTGTCATGGCTAAACCCTGTACAAATACCCAGTAATCAGTTTAGCTATTTACGCGCGCTTGTCCAGTTTGTCTCGCTGAGGGTGCCGCTCGCGGCGTCAACGCAACGGCGGCCACGGGATCCGTTGCCGTACTTATGTCGCCAGCGGCGATGCTAATCCCCCCCATTTTGGTGCCGAAGCGACGGCGGTCACGGCATTGCGTCTGCCGTAAGGTAAGCGCCCCGTGGAGGACGTCTTGAATTATTGGTGGGTTTGTTGTATGAGACAGTAAACCTACGTTGCACGCTTATGCTCATTGTATTTTCACATTATATTGATTTTAATAACTTTTATTTCTATCCCGGTTTGAGTGATATGAAATTAGTGGTTCTGAAGTTTGTGATAGTGTCCATTAAAATTTAAGTGGACACCATCATCGCCGGATTATCCATGATCTGACAGCCGTCCCTTATAGGATGCGGGTTCACTAGGCATCGTAGTGGAACATATTCTTACCGGGCCATACAACAAACCCACCAATAATTCAAGACGTCCTCCACGGGGCGCTTACCTTACGGTTATGCTCGCGCGCATAGCGCAACACCGCCATCGCCTCATCGGGGTCCGAGAGGGTGGCGATGGCGGCACCCATTTTTTGCGCCAGTTGCAACGTGCGCAGCGTCGCGCGCCGTCGCGCCTCGCCCCGACGGTAAAGCGTCGGCGTCTCGACCGTCACGGCATGCCATTCGCTGCCAAGTTTGGTGGCCAGCCGCGCGGCGTCCTCACCAGTTTTTCGCTGCCGGTGCTGGCGCCGATGCACAGCAATACCGCATCCCGGGTATGCCAGACTTTCTCCTCGCGCCCGCGGGCGTCGCGCCAGGCGCGCATCTGACCATCGACGCGATCGGCCGTTCGCCTCAGCGCCAGTTCGCGTAACGCGAACAAATTTCCTTTGCGGAAAAAATTCTCAATCGCCCGCTCCGCGCGATCGCCGACATAGACTTTGCCCTGCTTGAGACGCCCCAGCAGATCGTCCGGCGGCAGGTCCACCAGCACCACTTCCGCGGCGGTATCGAAAAACGGATCCGGTACCGTTTCACGCACCCGCACGCCGGTCACGCCGCTGACCACGTCGTTGAGGCTTTCCAGATGCTGTACGTTGACGGTGGTCAGCACATCAATACCCGCCTCCAGCAGTTCCTCAATATCCTGCCAGCGCTTGGGATGCCGGGCGCCCGGCGCATTGGAATGGGCGAGCTCGTCCATCAGAATAACGGCGGGACGACGCGCCAGCGCGGCGTCTAAATCAAATGCCTGATGGCGCCGCCGTCCGGTGGCGCGTGGCTTGAGCATCTCCAACCCTTCCAGCAGCGCCGCGGTCTCCTGACGACCGGGGGTTTCCACGACGCCGGCCACCACATCCAGCCCCTGCGCCCGCAGCCGGCGTGCCTCTTGCAACATCGCCCAGGTTTTGCCCACCCCCGCGCAGGCACCAAAGTAAATTTTCAGTTTACCGCGGCCGTCATTATCGGCCTGCGCCAGCAGTACGTCCGGATCGGGACGCAGGGGTTCATCCGTCATGAAGATTCCTTAACCTTTTGCGCGCGCATCCAGCGCCTCATTCAGCTCAAGCACATTCACCACCGGCTCGCCGATAAAATACAGCAGCGGGCGCGTGGTGTAGTCGTCCACTAGGCGGCGCAGCTCCGCCTGCGGCATTTGCCGGGCCTCGGCCACGCGCGGCACCTGCCACAGCGCGGCGGAGGGGCTGATGTGCGGATCCAGACCGCTGGCGGAGGCGGTGATCAGCTCAACCGGCACCGGCGCATCCGCGTGCGGATTGGCCTGCAGTAGGGCCGCCACCCGCTGTTTCACCGCGTCGTCCTGGGCCGGGTTGCTGACCGCCAGATTACTTGCCCGACGAGGCCAGCGCATTATAAGGCGTCGGTGCCGTCGCCGACGGCCGCCCCTGGAAATAGTCGGCGCGGGTAAACGTCTGACCAATCAGTGCGGAACCGCGCGGCTGGTCATCTTGCATCCCCAGCGAACCTTGCGCCGCGCCGGGAAACCACCACTGGGCCATGCCGGTGACGACCAAAGGATAGGCGACGGCGGTCACCAGCACCAGCAGGAAAAATACGGACAGCGCGGGACGTAACACATTCATCATCAGACTCCTCACACCCAGCCCAAAACGGTCAATAGCAGATCAATTAATTTGATGCTGATAAACGGGACCAGCAGTCCCCCCGCGCCATAAATCCACAGTTTGCGGCGCCGCAGCAGCGCCGCGGACATCGGCCGGTAACTCACCCCTTTCAACGCCAGCGGGATCAGCAGCACGATGATGAGGGCGTTGAAGATGACCGCCGACAGAATGGCCGAGGTCGGCGAGTGCAGCCCCATCACATTGAGCCGATTCAACGATGAATAGGTCACCGCAAAGGCCGCCGGGATAATGGCAAAATATTTCGCCACATCGTTGGCGATACTGAAGGTGGTCAGCGACCCGCGCGTCATCAGAATCTGTTTACCGATATGCACCACTTCCAACAGCTTGGTGGGGTTGGAATCCAAATCGACCATATTGCCCGCTTCCTTGGCGGCCTGGGTCCCTGAATTCATCACCACCGCGACATCGGCCTGCGCCAACGCCGGCGCGTCATTGGTGCCGTCGCCGGTCATGGCGACCATGCGGCCCTCGCTCTGATACTGGCGAATAAGCGCCAGCTTGGCCTCGGGCGTGGCCTCCGACAGGAAATCATCCACCCCCGGCTCGGCAGCGATGGCCGCCGCGGTCAAGGGGTTGTCGCCGGTGACCATCACCGTTTTGATCCCCATTTTGCGCAGCTCGGCGAAACGCTCCTTAATCCCGCCTTTGACGATATCCTTCAGCGCCACCACGCCCATTACGGTGTTATCTTCGGCCACCACCAGCGGCGTCTCCCCCTGGCGCGCTACCGCCTCCACCTGCGCTTCCACATCCCACGGAAAACGCCCGCCATGACTTTCCACATGGCGGCGAATGGCGTCCACCGCCCCTTTACGCACTATTTTTAGCCCAATGTTCACGCCGCTCATCCGCGTCTGGGCGGAGAAGGGAATAAAGGTGGCGTTCAGACTCTGCAGGCCGCGTTCGCGCAAGTTGTACTTGGTTTTCGCCAGAACCACGATACTGCGCCCTTCCGGAGTTTCATCCGCCAGCGACGCCAGCTGGGCCGCGTTGGCCAGCGCGTCCTCGCGGATCCCCTGCGCCGGTAAAAACTCGCTGGCCTGGCGATTACCCAGCGTGATAGTACCGGTTTTATCCATCAGCAGAACATCCACATCGCCGGCGGCTTCTACCGCCCGGCCGCTGGTGGCGATCACGTTCGCGCCCAGCATGCGGCTCATGCGGCGATACCAATCGCGGACAATAGCGCGCCGATCGTCGTCGGGATTAGACAGACCAGCAACACCACCAGCACCGTCACGCTGACCGGCGCGCGCGCCCAGGCCGAAAACGGATACAGGGTGGCGGTGGCCAGCAGAAAGACAATAGTCAGCGAGACGAGCAAGATGGTCAGTGCCACTTCATTCGGCGTTTTACGGCGCTGGGCGTTTTTCACCATGGCGATCATCCGGTCCAGGAACGTCTCGCCTGGATTCACGCTGCACTGAATCACCAGCCAATCGGACAAGATGCGCGTACCATCGGTAACCGAGGCGAAATCCCCGCCGGCTTCCCGGATGACGGGTGCCGATTCGCCGGTAATCGCGCTTTCATCCACCGAAGCGCCGCCGACCAGCACTTCGCCGTCGCAGGGAATGATCTCCCCCGCCTCCACCAGCACGTAATCCCCTTTACGCAGACTCTCCGCCGCGACCTTTTGCCGCGGGGATTCCACCTGCGGCGCGGCCAGTTTTTGGGCCCAACGGGTCCGTTTAATGCCTCTGAGACTTTCCGCCTGTACTTTGCTGCGCCCTTCCGCCAACGCTTCAGCCACGTTGGTGAACAAGACCGTGAACCAGAGCCACACGCTGATGGCGAGCGTGAAGCCGAACGGCCCACCGGCGTGGCCCGACGCTATGGCGATGGCCAGACACGTCGTCAGGATACTGCCCAAATACACGACAAACATCACCGGATTGCGAAACTGCACCCGGGGATCGAGCTTATACAACGACGCGATCAGCGCCGTACGCCACAGTGCGCTGCGCTGTAGGGAAAAAGATTGATGTCTCATAGGGATATTCTCCGGCAATTAATGACCCGTTAATTGCAAATGTTCAACAATGGGCCCCAGGGCCAGCGACGGAATAAACGTCAATGCGCCTATCAGTAGCACTGTGCCGATAATGAGAGCGACAAACAGCGCGCCATGGGTCGGTAACGTTCCAGGGCTAGCGGGCTGCGTTTTCCTTCCCGCCAGCGAGCCGGCAATCACCATCAGCGGCACAAACGGCGCGAAACGCCCTAGCAGCATGGCCACCGCCAGCAAGACATTCCAAAACGGCGTATTGGCGGACAGGCCAGCGAAGGCGCTGCCGTTATTGTTGGCCGCGGAAGACACCGCATACAGCACTTCGCTGAAACCGTGCGCCCCTGGGTTAAGCATGCCGGCGCGCCCCGCGTCGGTCATCATCGCCAGCGCCGTCCCCAGCAGCACCAGCGCGGGGGTGATAAGGATATAAATGGCCGCCATTTTCATTTCCGGTACGCCAATCTTCTTGCCCAGATATTCCGGCGTACGTCCTATCATCAACCCGGCAATGAACACCGCCAGCAGCACATTGATTAACATGCCGTAAAGGCCCGAGCCCACACCGCCAAACACGACCTCGCCGAGTTGTATCAACCACAGCGGGATCAGGCCGCCGAGCGCGGTGAAAGAGTCATGCATCGCGTTGACCGCACCGCAGGAGGCCGCGGTGGTGATAACCGCAAACAGGCTGGAGTTCAAAATACCGAACCGGCTTTCCTTACCTTCCCAATTCATCGCGCTGTCCGCTCCCAACGTCGTGAGATGCCCATTGCCGTGAACTTCGGCCAACATGGCCAGCACCGCCGCCGCCACGAACATCAACACCATCGCCCACAATACCGTTTTTCCCTGACGTCTATCGCCCACCGCCTCGCCAAAGGTGAAGCACAGCGCCGCCGGAATAAGGAATATCGCCAGCATCTGCACAAAATTGCTTAGCGCAGTCGGATTTTCAAAGGGATGGGCGGAGTTGGCGTTAAACAGGCCGCCGCCGTTGGGGCCGAGCATTTTTATGGCTTCTTGTGAGGCGACCGGCCCCATGGGCAGCGTCTGCGGCGCACCTTCCAGCGTGGTGATCGTCAGGTAGGGGCTAACGTTTTGTATTACCCCCTGGCTGACCAAAAACAGCGCCAGCAGAAGCGATAGCGGCAGCAGGACGAACAGCGTGATACGAACGAGATCCCGCCAGGCGTTGCCAAGATCCTGGGTACTGTGCCGGACGAACCCCCGGATCAGCGCGAACAGCACGGCAATTCCGGTCGCCGCCGACAGGAAATTCTGTACGGCGAGGCCGGCCAGGGTGCTGAAATAACTGATGGTGGATTCACCAGCATAAGATTGCCAATTGGTATTGGTGACGAAACTTATCGCGGTATTTAACGCTAAATGCCAGGATAAGCCGGGCAAGTGCTGCGGATTGAGGGGCAGCAACCCCTGGAGCAGCAAAATCGCCAACAGCAGCGCGCCGCCCAGCAGGTTGAATACCACGATGGTGCACAGATAATGACGCCAGTGTATGGCGCCTCCGCCAACCCCGCACAGGCGCCAGAGAGTCCGCTCAAAGCCCGCCGTCAGCGGCAGCGGACGATCGAGCACCAGCCCCGTCATCAATCGTCCCAGCGGTTGCGCCAGCAATAGCAGCACCGCTAAAAAACTGGCTAGCAATAAAAACGCTTCGGCTGCCATTAGAATTCCTCAGCCCGGAACAGGGCATAAAATAAATAGGCTAATAGCAAAAACACCAGCACAATGCCGGCGATCCCCCCTATATTCACGGCGATTCTCCAAAAGAGTTGGCGTAAGGAAAGTCTAAACAAATAAAAATATCGTCAATATTGTCGGGGCGGGTATATAAAAAATATATAAATGGGGGCTTTCGGTCTGGCGTTGGGTACAGCGTCGCGGTCGGGGTTGTGGCAACACGCTAAGGCGTTGATGCTCGTGCGGGCCGCACAGCGCCATGTTAAGGGGCTAGTGCACGTGCGGCCTAATACCGCCATGTTAAGGTGCCGGTACCCGTACGGGCCGCATGCCGCCATATCATGAATACCGGATTCATAGCTACGGCGGGTTAATAGGTATATCGGGTTGATAGGTATATGGGATTGATAGGTATATCGGGTTGATATGAATATCGGAACCCTATGTTTAGCGGGTTCATAAGAATAGCGGTTTCAACGCCCTATAGCTTTTATTGCTGCAGCCGGGAAAAGTGTGAACGGTTTAAAACCGGTGGGCAAATAGCCCCAGGGTAAACGCGACGGTAAATTACCAATTAACTACGCGCCTGACGTCCAACGGCAGAATGGATATCGATCCCCTTCGCGGTTAATGGCAACGTTCAGATAGATAATGACAAGTCGTTATTTTTGCGACGGCGCAATGTTACCACAATGGCAGCAGCGAAAATGGCTTATTCTGTGTCAAAAGCAGGAAAGGCAAATGATCTACCAAGGCAACGGCGGCACGAAGAAAAGAATTGGAGCGGGAAACGAGGCTCGAACTCGCGACCCCAACCTTGGCAAGGTTGTGCTCTACCACTGAGCTATTCCCGCTTGGGCGTAACGTGAAAGTCTGGCGTTACGGGGAGCGAATTATACGGGAAACGCCACCGGCTGCAAGCCTTTCAGCGACAAAATGGGGTTTCGCCGGTGCGATTGACGCAAAAATAACCACGCCGGCTCCATTTTACCGCAAAGCGGCTACAGACGGATAAAATGCTCACGATAGTAGGCCAATTCCGCCACCGACTCGCGGATATCGTCCAGCGCCTGATGGGTATTTTTTTTCTTCAGTCCGGCCAGAATTTCCGGCTTCCAGCGGCGGGCCAGTTCTTTAAGCGTACTGACATCCAGATAACGGTAGTGGAAATACGCTTCCAGCGCCGGCATATAGCGGAACAAGAAGCGCCGGTCCTGGCCGATACTGTTGCCGCAAATCGGCGACTTGCCGGTGGGGACCCATTCGGCCAAAAAGGCCAGCGTCTGCGCCACCGCCGCCTCTTCATCCAACTGACTATGCCGAACCCGGTCAACCAGCCCGCTGGCGGTATGGGTACGCACATTCCACTCATCCATCAGCGCTAACTGGGCGTCGGATTGATGTATCGCCAGCACCGGGCCTTCCGCCAAAATAGCCAGATTGGCGTCGGTGACAAGCGTCGCGATTTCGATAATGCGATCGCGCTCGGGATCCAGCCCGGTCATTTCCAGATCAATCCAAATCAGGTTGTTATCATTTACCGGCATGATTTTCTCGTAGCAAGGGATTTTACGGCTTATCTGGTAGAATAACCTTGTATGATAGCCGTTTTCGGCGCCATGGGCGATTCATCCGTACTAAGTGAGGCGCAGTGAGCAAAAATAAACTGTCCAAAGGTCAGGAGCGCCGGGTACAGGCCAACCATCAGCGCCGCCTGCAGCAGCGTGAGCGCGGCTGCGCCCAATGGGACGACCAGCAATTGGGGGAGGCCCAGGAGGGCGTGGTCGTTAGCCGGTTCGGCATGCATGCCGACGTGGAGGACGCCGCGGGCCGCATTTACCGCTGCAATCTACGCCGCACGCTGAAGTCCCTGGTCACGGGTGATCGGGTGGTCTGGCGCGCCGGTAGCCCTCAGCCGTCCGGGGTCAGCGGTATTGTAGAGGCGGTCCATCCGCGCCGTTCGGTGCTGACTCGCCCCGATGTGTATGACGGCGTCAAACCCATCGCGGCAAATATGGACCAAATAGTCATTGTCTCCGCCCTTTTGCCCGAGCTGTCTTTGAATATTATCGATCGCTATTTGGTGGCGTGCGAAACGGTGGAGGTGGAGCCGCTTATCGTTTTGAATAAAATTGACCTACTGACGGCGGCGGCGCGGACGGACGTGGAGCGTCAAATGGCTATCTATCGCCGCATCGGCTATCGGGTGCTGATGGTGTCAAGCCATATCGGCGAGGGGATGAGTCCTTTCCGGGAGACGCTGGCCGGGCGAACCAGTATTTTCGCCGGTCAGTCGGGGGTGGGCAAATCGAGCCTGCTGAATGCGCTGCTGCTGCCGGACCACGAGAAGATTTTGGTCAATAGCGTCTCAGATAACTCGGGGCTCGGGCAGCATACCACCACCACCGCCAGGCTATATCATTTCAGCCACGGCGGTCATTTAATTGATTCCCCGGGGGTACGGGAATTTGGTTTGTGGCATCTGGCGCCGGAACTTATTGCCCGCGGTTTCGTCGAATTCAGGGATTACCTGGGCACCTGTAAATTCCGCGACTGCCGCCATGATACCGATCCCGGCTGCGCGATCCGGGGTGCGGTGGAAAGCGGCGCTATCGCCCGCGAACGTTTCGATAACTACCATCGTATTCTTGACAGTATGGCGCAGGTCAACGCCCGTAAGGCGTTTTGATGGCCCGATCGCTGACATTTATCGCCGCCGCCGGTACAATGCGGCCCCTTTTGGCTATTCATTGAAACAGGAAAGAGGTCCCCGTGCTGGACAGGACAAAGATAGTTCTACAACACCTACTGCCTAAGTGCTGGCTGACGGAGCTGGCCGGTTGGGGTGCAGAACGCCGCGGCGGCTGGCTTACCCGCTGGGTTATTACGCTGTTCGTGCGCTGTTATAAGGTCGATATGCAGGAAGCGCAGCAGCCGGATGTGGCCGCCTATCCGACCTTTAACGCCTTCTTTGTCCGGCCGCTGCGCGACGACGCGCGGCCCATTGATGCCGACCCGGCGGTAATGGTCTTGCCGGCGGATGGGATCATCTCGCAGCTCGGCCCCATTAAGGGAGAGCTGATATTCCAGGCGAAGGGGCACTATTATAGTCTGGAAGCGCTGCTGGCCGGCAATGAACCGATGATCGCCCACTTTCGCGACTGCCGCTTCGTCACGACCTATCTGGCCCCGCGCGATTATCATCGCGTGCATATGCCTTGCAACGGCGTGCTGCGCGAAATGCTGTACGTACCGGGCGATTTGTTTTCGGTGAATCCGCTGACCGCGGCCAATATCCCCAACCTGTTCGCCCGCAACGAGCGGGTCATCTGCCTGTTCGATACCGTTTTTGGCCCGATGGCGCAAATTTTGGTGGGCGCGACCATTGTCGGCAGTATCGAGACCGTCTGGGCGGGCACCGTCACGCCGCCGCGGGAGGGGATTATCAAACGCTGGCGCTACCCGCAGGCGGACGCCGCCGAGGCGGTGGTATTGCTAAAAGGACAGGAAATGGGGCGCTTCAAGCTGGGTTCCACCGTCATCAACCTGTTCGCCGGCAAAAACGTGCTGCTGGGCGAACATCTGTCTACCCGATATGTTACCCGCGTCGGTCAGCGGCTGGCCCACGGCACCGCGCAAACCGACAGCCCGCTGACCTGAATCCTCTACGGTTAACAAGAGAGTTCTCACCTTGCGCCTGATTATACTTTTCCTCCTGGGTTGGCTGCTGGCCTCCCCGGCCTTCGCCGCCAACCTGCCAGACGAGGGCCAGCTCAAAAAGGATCTGCAGCAGGCGCAGGATGATAAAGCCGCGCCGAACCAGGCGGCGATTGTCGATGCGCTGCAGTCAGCGCTGAACGCCCTCGCCGAGGGCAAAGCGTCCAGCGCCAAAATACTGGAATATCAGAAGGCTATCGACGACTTTCCGGCGCTGACATGCCAACTGCGGGATGAAAAAGACAGTGAACCGGATGAACCCGACCCCCTCAGCCCCAAACTCGCCAGCAGTGAATTGAATCAACGGCTGCTACAGGCCAATAGTCAACTGATGGATTTGGCCGGCCAGTTACAGCAAGAGCAGGACCAGGCGCGCGCCATCAGCGACTCGCTGGGCCTGCTGCCGCAGCAGCAGACCGAAGCGCGCAGGGCGCTAAGCGATGTGGAACAACAGCTGCAGGCGCTGCCCACTCCCGGCACGCCGCTGGAACAGGCGCAGGCCACCGCGCTACAGGCTGAACAGGCCGCCCGCCGCCTCAAGGTGGAGGAGCTGGATCTTGCCCAGTTAAGCGCCAATAACCGCCAGGAGTTGTCGCGCCTGCGCGCCGAGTTGCTAAAGAAACGCCATGACCGCGTGGATCAAGCGCTGCAGGCACTGCGCAACCAGCTTAATAGTCTGCGTCAACAGGAGGCGGAACAGGCAATCGAGCACACCGAAATGCTGGCGGAACAGGTCGGCGAGCAGCCTAAGTCGATCGGCACCCCATTGCAAACTAATCGCGAACTGTCCGTCGCGCTGAACCAACAGGCGCAGCGCATGGATCTTATCGCCTCGCAGCAGCGCCAGGCCGCCTCGCAAACACTGCAGGTCCGTCAGGCGCTCACGACGCTACGCGAGCAGGCGCAATGGCTGGATGAGTCGCCGGCGCTGGGGGAAATCCTGCGCGCCCAGGTGTCCAGGTTGCCGGAGATGCCCAAACCGCAGCAGCTAGACAGCGATATGGCTCAGTTGCGCGTGCAGCGCCTGCATTTTGAAGATTTGATGAACAAGCTGCCGCAGCTCGCTCAGGGAACACAGGACGACGGTTCGCCGCTGACGCCGGCGCAGCGCCGTATTCTTGACGCACAGCTCGCCACCCAGCGCAACCTGCTCAATGCGCTGCTGACCGGCTGCGATACCCAGATCCTGGAGCTTACCAAGCTGAAGGTGGCCAATAGCCAGCTTGAAGAGGCGATGAACGAGATCCAGGAAGCGGCCCATCGCTACCTGTTCTGGGTGGCCGACGTAAGCCCGATTGGCCTCTCCTACCCGCTGCACGTCGGCCAGGATCTGCGCCGGCTAGTGACCCTGGATACGTTCAGCCAATTGACCCACGCACTCGGCATGATGCTGACCAGCCAGGAAACGCTCATTCCGCTGTTCGGAGCGCTGCTGCTGGTCGGTTTCAGCCTCAGTTCCCGCCGTCATTATCATGCCTTTCTCGAGCGCTCCAGCGGCCGGGTGGGGAAGGTCAATCAGGACCATTTTTCCCTGACCCTGCGCAATGTTTTCTGGTCGGTGCTGGTCGCCCTGCCGCTGCCGGTCCTGTGGGCGGCGCTAGGCTATGGCTTGCGCCACGCCTGGCCCTATCCGGTGGCGGTCGCTATCGGCGACGGCGTCAGCGCCACGGTGCCGGTGCTGTGGGTATTTATGGTATGCGCCCACTTCGCCCACCCGCAGGGGCTGTTTATCGTGCATTTCGGCTGGCCACAACAGCAGGTAAAGCGCGCGCTGCGCTACTACACGCTGTCTATCGGCATGATCGTACCGCTGATTATGGCGCTGATATCGTTTGATGATTACAGCGAGCGGGAATTTGCCGGCACCCTGGGCAGATTATGCTTTCTCTTGTTGTGCGCCTGTCTGGCGCTGGTGACCAGCAGCCTGAAACGCGCCGGCCTGCCGCTGTATCTTGATAAGCACGGCGCCGGCGATAATGTCGTCAACCGTTCGTTATGGAACCTGATGATCTGCGCACCCATCGTCGCGGCCGCGGTGGCGTGCCTGGGGCATCTGGCGACCGCGCAGGCGCTGCTGGCGAGGCTGGAAACCTCGGTTGCGATCTGGTTCTTCCTGCTGATTATCTATTACATTATTCGTCGCTGGATGTTCATTCAGCGGCGACGCATCGCCTTCGAGCGCACCAAGCAGCGCCGCGCGGAGATGCTGGCCCAGCGGGCGCGCAATGAAGAAGATCTGTCGCAATCCCAGCTGAATGATGCCGCCGCCGAAGTCGATGAAAAGGTGCTGGATCTCGATACCATCAGCGCGCAGTCGCTACAGCTGGTACGTTCCATACTGACGCTGATTGCGCTGCTATCGGTGATTTTATTGTGGTCGGAGTTGCATTCGGCGTTCGGCTTCCTGGAAAACATTACCCTTTGGGATGCCACCTCCACTATTCAGGGAGTCGATAGCATTCAGCCGATTACGCTCGGCGCGGTGCTGATCGCCATTCTGGTCTTCATTATCACCACCCAGATGGTGCGCAACTTACCTGCACTGCTGGAGCTGGCGCTGCTGCAGCATTTGGATTTGACCCCCGGCACCGGGTATGCCATTACCACCTTGACCAAATATGGCCTGATACTGCTGGGGGGAATTATCGGTTTCTCCATGATAGGCATCGAGTGGTCGAAACTGCAGTGGCTGGTGGCGGCGTTAGGCGTAGGGCTGGGGTTTGGCCTGCAGGAGATCTTCGCCAACTTCATTTCCGGCCTGATGATCCTATTTGAAAAACCGATTCGGATTGGCGATACCGTTACCATTCGCAATCTGACCGGCAACATTACCCGTATAAACACCCGCGCTACCACCATTACCGACTGGGATCGAAAAGAGATCATCGTGCCCAACAAGGCCTTTATCACCGAACAGTTCGTCAACTGGTCGCTATCCGATACCGTCACACGCGTCGTGTTGAGCGTGCCCGCCCCCGCGGGGGCCAATATTGAGCAAGTGACGCACATTCTGGTGCAGGCAGCGCGACGCTGCCCGCTGGTGTTGGAGCTGCCGGTGCCGGAGGCTTTCCTGGTGGATTTACAGCAGGGTTTACCGCTGTTTGAGCTGCGTATGCACGCCGCCGAAATGGGGCACCGGATGCCGCTGCGCCATCAGGTACACGCGCTGATCTTGGAAGGCTATCGCGAGCACGGCATGGAATTGCCCTTCCCGCCCTTCTCGCCCTTCTCGCCCTTCCAGCTGCGCAAGGATCAGATCAAGGCCGATAATACCCCGGGCAACCGCATCAAGCCCGAAAGCGGCTCGCTCTGACGGCCGACGGCACGCCGTACCCTGCACTAAGCGCGCGGGCGGCGAAACGCATCAGCCGCTTTGTGAGCAAACGCCGGCGAAGCCGGACGGGGCACCTAGCGGTGCTGCCGGGCAATCAGTAACGGCGGTGGCCCCGTCAACACGGGTCGGAAAGAACCTGCGATAGCACCTGTGCCGGCACAGGCCGGCACGGTTCGGGGGAATGTGCGATAGCGTCTACGGCGGCGGGGCCGCACCAACGGGGGCGCTTAGGCGCGCTCCACCGGAAAGGCGATCACATCGCTCAAGCGCTCGGCCTTCAGCGCCAGCATGGCCAGTCGGTCCACGCCTAACGCCACCCCGGAACATTCCGGCATACCCTGCGCCAGGGCCGCCAGTAAATTTTCATCGATAGGCTGTTCGGTCAGGCTCATCGCCACCCGCTTGCGGTTATCCTGCTCGAAGCGCTGGCGCTGCTCGCGCGCATCGGTTAACTCACGGAAACCATTGGCCAGCTCAATACCCTTGAAATAGACTTCAAACCGGTCCGCTACCCGATGATCCTCGGTACTTATTTCCGCCAGTGCAGCCTGAGAAGTGGGAAAATGGTAAACAAAAGCCGGCTTATCGCGCCCGATGTTGGGTTCGACCATCATAGCAAACAGCAATTGCAGCAGGGTATCGCGATCGTCCTTTGCAGAAGCCGCCTCACCGAGATCCCATTTAACCGCCGCCTCATACAACTGCCCTTTGTCCGCAGATAAGGGATCAATTCCCACATGGCGGGTGAATACCTGCTGATAAGAAAGCGTTTCAGCACTGTCGCAATCCAGGATCTGCTGCAGCAGATCGTCGACCTCATTCATCAGGCGGTACATATCATAATGGGGGCGATACCACTCAAGCATGGTAAATTCCGGATTATGATAACGACCGGCTTCCTCATTACGAAAGCTGCGGCAAAGCTGGAATATAGGGCCGCTACCGGCCGCCAGCAAGCGCTTCATGTGATATTCGGGACTGGTCATCAAATACAGCGACATACCGCCGGCCGCGCCTGGCACAATAAAGCGGGTCTGGAATGGAACAAGATGGATATCCGTCACCGTTGCCTGGCTCATGGCCGGTGTTTCTACTTCAAGTAATCCGCGATCGCTGAAAAACCGCCGGATCTGGCCCACAATTGCAGCGCGCTTTAACAAATTGGCAATGGGCGCGCTTGGTTGCCAGCTGGCCGAATCGCTCATATTTTTCCCTCCGTTAAACAGGGGATGCAGTCTACCCGTATCTTTAAGCGCAAACAAATATCACTGTCGCCCTTTTTAACGTCGGCCACGCATTAGAAAAGGGTGGGTTAGCGCTTTCCATTCTTAATACAACGACCTGTAATGTTTCACATCAGTCGCCTTCCCCGCTTTTTTTATCGACCCGGCTACACATTCCCGGCGGATTACTACACTTACCTCTTTTCCCTCATGGATTATGCGCTATGTCTGCATGGAAAACCTTTTCGCTGCTCATCTCTTCGCTGCTGTCTTTATCCTGTAGCGTATCGCCGCCCAGCGGCGGGCGGCAGGTTGAGCCTTTTGCCGTCGACCGCTATTTGGGGTAAGCGTACGTCCAGCGCCGTCTGTTAATTCGTAAGCGTACGCCCAGCGCCGTATTGACAGTTATTCAGCAGGGATGGTGAGGTTCCACGGCAGGAGCTCTTTGATTTTGTTGATGGGATGATCCGCGATAATCGCCAGCACATGGCGCAGATACGCTTCCGGCTCCACGC